>JBLHNB010000001.1:0-159273 GCA_047621305.1 Alteromonadaceae bacterium
ATTGCTCTTAAAAGAGAGTAATAGATCAAGATCTGGGATCCGCGTCAAGTATTTTTTTCATAATATTATTAGTAGTTTGATTTATAAGGAATTATTTAATGCTGATTTAAGTGCGGAATGACAGATATATTGAATTAAACCCTGTACGAGCTTCAATGGTAAAACGTCCTGAAGACTATAAATGGTCAAGCTATCTCGTTAACACTGGCGGCTCAACTAGAAAAAATTTGGTTATGCATGAAACCTACAGACAGCTAGGAAAAAACGAACAAAGCAGAATAGCATCCTATCAGGCTTTAATTAAAATAGGTTTAAAAGAAAAGGTAATAAAAAATATTCAGCGTGCAGCACGGTTTTCCATGCCTTTTGCAAGCAAGCGTTTTAAGAAACAAATTGAACAAGCCATTTCAAGGAAAAT
The DNA here is from genome assembly GCA_047621305.1 of Alteromonadaceae bacterium. Classification (GTDB taxonomy): domain Bacteria; phylum Pseudomonadota; class Gammaproteobacteria; order Enterobacterales; family Alteromonadaceae; genus Colwellia_A. The sequence continues at coordinate 419 of JBLHNB010000001.1, forward strand.
CGGTTTTGCTAAACGAGGCAGACCAACAAAAGACCAACAAAAATAAATAAATAAAATTCGTCACCGACCCCTTTATTGCTATTGAACAAGTATGGCAATAGATAAGGCAAAACGAGCTAGCAAATAGATGCTTCAATGGTTATGAAGATATAGTGGATGAATGTTCTCGAGCATGGAAGAGCTTTATCTCTGATGTGTCAAGAGTAATGAAATTATGTGATCGCGACTGGATAAAAGTGGGAACTTAATTAATGCAATTGGTATAAATAAAATTCGTCACCGACCCCTTTATTGTTGTATTGTGTATTGCAGGTTTTTTGTAAATATCGCAAAAAAAATGGCCTCAAAAGAGACCATTTTATCAAAATAACATGCATAAAAGGTGCATATGAATGCGCACTTTTACATTAATTATTTATTACTGTTTAACACAAACCGCACCAGCTACTGCAGCGGCATCAGCAACAGGTGTACCACTAGTTGCAGTAGTATCTACATCATAGTCAGAACCAGCTGGGTTACCATCCATTGTGTCACATATAGCGTCTAAAATTACTGTAGCGCCCGTAGACCAGTTACCTGAAGTAGTAGCTTCGAGTAAGCTACCAACACCAGCAGCAAGAGTATTAGCTGCAGCTAAAGCTGAGTTAACGGCAGAAAGGTTATTTGCTGTAGTGTTCAAAGCAACTGCATCATAAGTCAAAGCTAGACCTTTAGTGGTACTTTCTAAAGTTGCTTTGTTAGCTTCAGCAGCTGTTTTAGCATCAGCAGCAGAAGAGTCAACTTGTGCTAAAGACATACGAGTTGAATCTGACTTGTCTTTAAAACCAGTGAAGAAAGAAACTTTACCATCTGGAGCGTTAACAGATACAGTTACTGTAGTAAAACCAGAAGTTACTCCGTCATCCAACTTGATAGCTGCAGAGATTAAGTCACCTAGTTTAGAAACAGATTTCTTAGAAACAGTACCAACATCTTCAAGTAATTTAGTAGTACCGTCAGCTTTGATATATGTAACATCAAAAGATGCATCAGTGTCAAATGTGCTAGTAGCATTAACGATTAACTGTGTATTAGGACCAAATGGTACAAAATTCATTTTCGTTGAACTACTGTTATATTTCCAAGCACCGGCAACGCCATTAGTTCCGATATTAAAAACAGTACTACCAGTACCGTATTTAACAGAAGTATCAATTTCAAACGTTCTTTCAACTAAAGCAGCTGTTGTAGGAACAGTTACTGTAAGTGTTTTAGTTGCAACAAGTGTGTTACCCGTTAAACCAGTATATGAGTGTGAGGCTTCTGTTTTTGCAGTATTTATAGTGTAATCAACAGCGGCTGCATCTTTAACAGATGTAACACCATTAAAATTACCTTTAAGCGTAATTGTAAGTTCAGAAACTGATGATACAGCACTACCTGTATCGTTATCAGTAAAGTCAACTTTAATTGTATCAGTTGTGCCATCAACAAACTTTTTATTAGCTTGAGCAACATCAATTTCAGCATTTAAAATATGGCCATAAGTAACTGCCCATTCGTCAGCTACTGTTGCAACTGTTTTAGCGGCTACGCTACCAGCAACTGGAGAACCACCAGATGTTGTGAAAGATATAGCATAAGTAACAGTACTAGTTAACGTATCTAAAATGATTGGAAGCGTAGGAATAATGATTTGGTCAAGATCTACAACAGCGCCAGATTTATTAGCAAGAGTATAAGTCAGTGTAGAACCGGCATTTACTGGGACTTGATCATTATCATCAAATGTAATGATACCTGCAACGTTTGATAAATAACTAGTTGTAGTACCAGTGTTGAAAACAGCACCTGAAATGGTAATAACCATTTTAGCGCCATTAAGAAGAACAGCATCATATGCGTCATCTAAAACAACAGTAACCGATGGTGCAGTTGCTGTTTTAGCAATAGTTAAGGTTTGTGCAGAGATTTTTGATGCCGTAACTGTCGTTGTGTTTTCCGCTAGAGCGTTAACTGAAAGACCAGTAAGAGCCAAAGCTAGTAAAGTTTTTTTAAACATTATAATGTCCTTTATATTTCATGAATCGAGAGCAAAAGCTCTCTATATTGTCTTTATCGAATCAGCAATAATAAATCACTACCCCTGGTACCGAGGTAACAACCTGGACCAATTGCGATAAAGCTGAGAAGATTCTATTGAATAGATTTAATGATGTCAACTAATAAACCCGTCATTTTCGTTATTATTCTAGTTAATAATAAAATAATAACGCACTTATTTCCTTTATTAGTCAAGTATTTGTAAAAGTTCTAATTCTTGCCGTAATTTATTACGTATTACATGCCATTCATCATTTGATTCGATCACTCTTGGCGTGACCATAATAACCAATTCAGTTTGTGTTTTACTATTCGCTTTACCATCGAATAGTTTACCAATAAGTGGTAGCGATGAGAAAATAGGTACACCAGTATCTTCTGTTTTCTTATCTTCACTGATCAAACCACCAAGAATAATCGTTTCGCCACTTTCAGCGACCACTTCAGTGGTTAAGCCACGTTCAAATATGATCGGCGAGCCAGCAACCGCAGCACTGCCCGCCGCTGAACTACTTATTTTCTGGTCAATAGTCATAATAACTACGCCTTGTGCATTAATGGTGGGGGTAACGGTTAATTGCACACCCGTTTTTCGATAGACAACAGAGGTCCTACTACCATTTACAGCGTCAGTTATTACAGCGCCTACTGTCGGTATGTCGTCACCGACGGTAATATTTGCACTGACACCATCACGTACTAACAATGAAGGGCGTGATAATATATTGACTAACGAATTTGATTGAAACAAATTAAGGTCAATAGCGCCGTTAATACCCGATAAAGAATAAGAAAGCACGCCGGCGCTGGCAGAGCCTAAATTGAAGCCTTTTGAAACCGTACTCTTGTCTTTATTAGACAAACTAAATGACACGCCCTGTTTAAAGTCATCTATTAATTTAACTTCTGCAATAATCATTTCAAGCATTATTTGCTTTGGCATGACGTCTAATCGTTTAATAAGTGGCAGTAATTTTTTATATTCTTGTCCGGTTGTTTGAAAAATCAAACTGTTTGAGCGTTCATCTATCACTAAGGCAACATTACCGATAACACCTGCGGTATTTTGTGAGTTCCTTGTATTTTGCTGCTTCGCTGACGTTCCACTGCCTACGCTGCTGTTACTGTTACCGCCATTGAGTAAGGCTTGTAGACTCTCACCTAGGTCAGAAGCACGAGAAAATTGAGGAGGATAAATAAAGTACTGAATTTCTTCCGATATTTCAGGTAAATCTACTTTTTTCATCCAAAACAGAGCGCGTTGAATAACATCTTGCGTATTAGCAAATAATGTTAAGGTATTTATATTAGGTAATGAAATAATGGTTAACGCTTGGCCTGGTAGTTTTGCGCTGCCAACACTGATGCCTTCTTGTTTTAAAAGCTCAGATAGTTTAGTTATGGCGGACTCTGTATCAATAAACTCTAATTTATGCATGCTAATGTGTTTTTTATTAGCATCGGGTTTATCAAACAACTGAAACAACTCAACCGCTTTGATAATTTCGTTACGTTTGCCTTTTACAATCAATACATTTTGATTACTGTCTGGATATATAACCACTTTAGCTATATCCATCATCGACAATTGTAACCTGGGGTTAAAGGCGTAATTAAACGGGACAAACTGCCAAATTTGCTGACTTGTTACCGGTATATCTTCGATTTGTTGACCATAACCATACGCTATTTGACCTTTAGCCGCGTTGCCTGCTTCTTCATTGATATAGTAAATATCATCATCGAAACGAATAACATAATTGCGTTCAGCAAGTAGTTCCTCAATTAAACTGTAAAGTTTTCGATGAGAAACACTATCAACTAAATTTAGGGTTAAGGTATTGTCGTCTTTTTTGACACTTTCGCCCAAAATATAATTAACTTCTAAAACTTCACCCATAACGTAATGTAAAAAGTCATTGAGTGCGAGTTCGTCAGCAGCGATTTTGATTTTTTTATCTTCACTAAAACGTTCAGTTATTGGTGATTCATTTTTGCTAACTTTTTGGGTAAAGGTAAATGGTTTAATACGTTCAACTTCATTTAACAACTGTGTATCGTTTTTTGTTTTGTCTTTATTCGTTAATTGATTGTTGTTTGACGTATTGCTTTCGGTGTTTTGTGATAACTCAGTTTTATCTTTTGATAAAAAAGAAGGGTTATAAGACATTTTATTTGCAGGCGTTTGACTACAAGCTGATAAAAGGCTTACTAAAACAAAACTGCCAGTCAAGTTTATAATTTTTTGTAAATTGATTGAAAACGGTTTTATTGCCGAGTTAACCTTTACTTTAATAACGTGATTTACCATGCTTACTTTACTCTTTACCTGTTCGTTAATTTGACTGTAGACTTACTAATAATTACCTAAGTGCTGGTAATATTTATTTAGCTTTGTGATTTTGGTTTATACATATGTAGTGAGATAGTTTTTTGTTGCTGTATCAGTTTTATATGTTTAGTGCCTTGGATCCTTACCTGATACCCCGAAAAAATACTGCCGTGATAAACACGTTTAATTTCTGGGTCTTCTTGTGGATTATTCAAGTTATCACCTTTTAATATGGCAATAGGAACATATAATGCCTGTTGCATTCCTTCTGGCTCTATAATAGCAAGTAGTCGATAGCGAAAGCCTTCAGTAAAAAAATCAATTAAATCACCTTCTTGAGCAAGTTGCTCGGCACGGGTTAAACCCTGAAGTTGATCAGCTATTATTGATTTAGGTTCTTGCCGATATGGGTTAAATGCGTTGTTAAGCCGCTCTCTGAATGCTGTTGTTAACTGAGGGTGTTGAATAAAGGGGACAACATTAAGACTTTTATTTGCTTGCTCACTATTATTTGTACTGTTATTAAAACGGTACGACAAGTCCAAAAAAATAAAAAACGCGCCAACGAATATAGTCGATATAATCACGTTTTTCATACTAATTCCCGCATATAAAGCTTTAGACTCATTCTACCTGAGACTTGTCCTAATTTTTTTTCATGACGTTCATCTAACGTATAATTAAAGTTATAGTTATCGTACCACTGTACTTGGCTTTCTAACGTCATTTGCAATTGTTGTAAGTCAGCAACACTGCCTTTAAAGGTGAACCTTACTTCGTTTAAAATCAGCCGCCAGTTTTTTTTGGTTATGGGTACCTTCCATCTCAGCCCATTAATGGTCATATTGTGTTGCGTAAATAATTGTTCTAATTTTTTTTGTTGCGCCAATTGAAACAAGCTTTGAGGGCTGTTGGCAAAGAAAAGTTGTTCACCTTTTTCTAGTTGTTTATCCATTTTTGACAATTGTGACTGAAATAAAGCTTGATTATCTATTACCGCCGATGATTTAACCAAGCGCTTTGTTAGTAAAGCGTTAGTGGTGATCATCTCATTTTGCCAGTCAAATAAAGGCACGATAACAAATTTAACGCATATTAATAATGCGATCACAAAAAGAGCAGGGTAATGCTTTTTAATCGAGTCCATTAACCTTCTCCTTCTTGCAATTTATTTATTTTTTTTGGGTTAATTAAAAAGCTCACGGTGAAACTTTCTTTTTGATTAATACCCCGTATTTCTGCGTCAAATTTGGCATCTTCGACAAAGTCCTGCTGAATTATTTTTGCTAAAAGGTCGGTAGATCTAAATACTCTCTGCTGTTCAATATTATCACTTTCAGACTCACTGGCAGGTTCCATGGTTCGCCCGATCATAATATAGCGATTATTATTACTATCAAACCTTAAGGTTTTAATATTAACATCTTCAATGACCGTTGATAATATTAGCCATAAATATGACCTTGCTTTTTGCTGGTCAATAATGTCTGCTAACACCGTCAACTTTTCTGTTTTTTCATTATATTTATTTTGTATTGAAAGTGCTTGATTGACCGTACTTTGTAGTAAAGAAAGTTGGTTTTCAAGTGATTTTTTTTGCCAAAGTAAGCCCGCTGAACTTATTGCCATATATAATGCAAATACAGCAATAGCGGTTAATCCGACAATTTTTAATTTAGCTGAATTGTGTTTAGTTGTTAGTTTTCGCTTAAATAATTGAAAGGCTGTTAGTGGGCACTGCTTTACCCCTTTTATTAATCTATTAGCAAATTCTTTGTTATTGGATAAGGTTACCACTCCTTCATTAACCCCGACACTTGCACAAAAGCGCGTGCTGGTATTGATTAAATTACGACTTAAAAGCGATACTGTGGATTTATTAAGTAAAGCAATAAATAAATCGCTTTGGGCTAAGTGTGTATCCGCTGAACTCGTGTTTTCTAAATTAGCACTTCCTACATTAGCACTGTCTATGTTATCACTTTCTGCATTAGCGTCATTAAGTAACGACCTTTGTTGATGGAGTATCTCATTTTCAGCTATGGTGTGACTTAATAAAAATGATTCAGGTATGATTATATTGGCTGCAGGAAGATTTGCGTCGAATGACCAAACATTCACGTTACTTGTATTTTCTTGTTGTTGGCTCACACGATAAGCCACATTAGATTGCAAAAACTCTAATTTAAGCAATTTATCTAATTCTTTTTTATTACTAATTGGATAGGTTTTAAATTGCTCTTGATAGTATTCTCTGCCAACGATTAATACGATAGGAAGTTTAGGTAATGAAACATTTTCTGTATCAATGGATGATTTATTATTAAAACTAAGGTCAGGGACTAGTTGTACACCCGTTTCAGTTTTAACAAAACTATAGATAATTCCTTTAGCAAAATACGCCACATTTTTGCATAATATATTGTTAAATATGTTATCGAGTGCTGTATTACTAAATGTATTGATTGAAACTGGACCCATAAAACGTTTATTACCTAAAATTAACCATTTGAAGTTTGCATTATATTATATGGCACTCTAACACCGTCTGTATAAGGCGTGAATTTCACCATCACTTTCCTGCTAGTTTTTGCTTCGCCATAACGTGCAAAAACAGTAATTTCAAGTGTGCGACTTGGAAAAAAATACATCTCTATTGCTGGAGACAAATCCATTAGTTCAGCTACTTGCCGTTCATTTAAAACCATTTCACTTTGTTGATTAATGATTTGCTCAGCAATATTATCATTACTTAAAGACGCGATTAAACTTTTAGGGCTAGTCATTAAGTTTAAGTACCCCGAACCGTACAAGGTAAAGTTGTTACTTATAGCGTTTAATAATACACCGCTGATATTTTTGTGTAATGACCACTCTCTTTTATCTGCGAGCAGATTGTTACGAATGTTGTTAGTACTTTCATCGCCATAATCGCGTGCGATATTATCACCATCTTGCCAGTCTAACAAGATAGCTTCTGCGGAGAGTGCTTCAGTGTTAGTTAGTCCTGCATACATCAATATTTGCACAATAGTATTTTCAGCAGGATAATGTAAGTTAATTAAGCCTGCTTGGTCTTGTATTTTTACATGAACCCCTTGAGTTAATGTGAATGCTTGGCCATATAGATTCCATGGTAGCGAATTTAGTTGTGTATTGCTGTCTAATTCAAGCTTTGCATTTTTGCTACGATTAGCAGCGTTATCTTTTATGTTACTGAATGTGTTGTTTTTTTGTTTTTGGCGTTGACTTAAGTTCTCTGTTTGAATTTGCTGTTGCTCATGCCAATTACTGGCAATGGTGTTTTGTTGCCAGGTATTGGTTAATATTTCAAATAATACATCCACTTGTGCACTATGAAGATTAACATTTGCTTGGGTACGGTCGACCGCCCATTGCGCCATTTGTACTTGTTGTTTAGCTGACTTTGATACATATAGTGCTACAGTACTTAATATCGCCACAATAATGAGGATTTGAATTAGCGCGATGCCATGTTGCTTTATCCTATGTTGCTTTATTCTATGTTGCAGTGAAATGTTTTCCCTAACGATTGAAACGTGTTCAATATGACTACTTTGGGTATTATTTTTTATTATCATGTCCATCAAGCTCTTTTGCTTAAGTGTGTTTATTTTAACTAAGCTTTGCTCAACATAGTGTAAAACCTATTATCACAGCTCTTAATTGTCATTATCAAAGTATGATGATAGTAGGCGTCCAGTTGTTTGATCTAATGAAATCAATATTGTCATTGTTTTTTCATTTTGCGTTAAAAGCACTTTAATTTGTTCTGGGTTCAGTTGTCTGTCGAGACCTGAATAACGTGAATACCACATATGCTGGCCTACTTTTGTTTCATAATCATTAGCACGTTTATCATAATATGAAGACCAACCGAAGTAGGTAAAACTTATTTGATCGAACTGTTCTGCCAATACAAGTTCTTGTGTAAATTCTATACCTTGAGATTCAGTTAAAATAGCGGTATTTTCCAATGATTGCGCTTGGTAAAGTAAATTATATTTCCCTGTCTGCGTTTTAACTACGGTAAGACGAAAGGCTTCTGCTGAGTCATTGCTAAAGAGACCATCGTGGGTAATAGATAAAATACTGTCTTTTGCGCCAATAAAGAAAAACGCGGGTTGCTTATTATCTTTTACGATAACGTAAGGAATAATGTTTGTGAGTAAGGTTTGTATGCGGTGAAAACCCATTGCTTGTTTGTTACTGTGATTAAATTGGCCAAGTTCATCTTGCCATTTGTTGGTAAATAAACTGTATGAATATGTGCCGGTGAACATGAGCAAGCTGAGAATAGAGGTGACTATAAGCAGCTCTATTAAAGTAAACCCTTTTTGTTTTTTTTGTCGTCTTAAGCGTTTTTGGTTCAATTTGTTAACCAACTTAGTTCATTATATTGATAATTTAGTTGGTTTTTTTCCGTTCCGACAATAAGTTCAACTTGCCACTTTTTATAACGCTTGGGATAACTGTCCATTTGGGCAGTCTGACTATCAAGTTTATCCGCTGGTGATTCAAAAGCGGTCACTCGCCCCTTCCATTGGTAAGTTATACCCCATTGAGTACCATTCCCTGTTAGTTCTTCACTTTGTATTGTGGTTTGACTTCTGATTTCTTGTTGAATAATGGGCAGTAAAGTAGGTATTACACTCGTTAATACCAACTTACGTTGTGCTTTTTCAGACGCTACGTAAGCCGTTTTGAATATTAGCGTGACGATGGCAATAGAGGCAAAGAGTATAGTACTAGCAACGAGTACTTCTAATAAAGTGAAACCTTTACTATGTTTAATTTCATTTGACTTATATGTGCTTGTTTTGATGTTAATTGTCATTATTTTGTTCAATTATTAACGTGTTTTCACTGAGTTTTAATATTGTTATTTTATCTTTTATTTGGACGGTTATACTACTTAAAGATACTAAACCAAAAGTGTTTACTGATATTTCCTGCAAAGGAAACGATAAGTATTCAAAGGTTTTGGTAGCAACAGGTTCTTGCTCGTTATTCTCACTAAATATTTCGTTGTTGAATTCATTGATATTAACCTTGCCATTACCTGTATTATTAGCGGCACTATTAACGGAGTCTCGATTAATAGTGTTAACGTCGTCATCCGCAAATCTGAAAGTTATCGTGTTTTGAGACAATGCCATTATTCCTTGTTTCGCGGTGGCAAAACTGCGATAACTGTTACCTTTTATCCAATTCTTTAACGTTGAAACTTCTTCTTTTGCTTTGACTTTTTCGTAACTTTTTATAGTCAACGGCCCAACTAATGACATTAATAGCGCAACTATCGACATGACAATCATCAACTCAATCAAGGTGAAGCCGTCACTGCGATTTGTCTTGAACTTGTGTGAACGTTTCATTTGGTAAACACTTTTATTTCGTCGATTATTATTTATCATTCGTAATTTAATAGATCCTGAAACAAGTTCAGGATTACAGTAAAATTAACTATCACATGTTCGGTACAATCCTAGGCTAAAAACCAATTTCATTCATAGATACCATACTTAGCAACATCATCACTACAACCCCTCCCACAAAACCGCCCATAAATAGTATCATTAAAGGCTCTAGCATGGTGGTCATACGTTCAGTCCAACTTTCAAACTCTTGACGTGAGCGATTGGCAATTTCTTCGAATACGCGTGCTAAATTACCTGATTCTTCACCCACTTCTAATAACGAGATATAAAAGTCAGGATAAAGTGAGGTTTGTTTTAAGGCGGGTGTTAATAAGCTACCACCCTTAATCTTGGTTTTAACGATGTCAATTTCACGTTTTAGGTGTTGGTTTTTTATATTACCCGCAGATAAGCCAATAGCCCGGTCAATTTGTACACCTGCTTTTACCATCATTGCTAGGCCGCTGTTGAAGCGAATACGCTCAACGGTAATTACTGCTTTTTTAATAATAGGTAACTTTAAGCTAACATTTTGCCACCATTGAACAAACGCTGGTCGCTTAGCTGCCGCGACTAGACCAAAAACAGCAGCAAGAGTACCTATAACTAATAATCCTTGGTATTGGATCATCCACTCACTGGTCGACAGCATTGCTGTGGTATACCAAGGAAGGTTTTCAGCACCTTCAAACATGCCTGCCATTTTAGGGATGATGAAATTGAAGATAAAAAATACACTAAGTAAACAAACAAAAAAGATCACACACGGATAGGCCAAGGAGCTGATGATTTTACGTTGTAGTTCACGCCTAAACTTTAAGTCTTTAGCCAAACCATCAAAAATTTCACTTAAGTTTCCTGACGCTTCACCCAATTCAATTAAATTACAATAAAGGGGATCAAAAATATCATTATGTGCTTTAAACGATTCAGCTAAAGTACCGCCTTTCTTGAGGTTTTTACTGATGTCATTAAGTAACTTTGCTAACGCGGGTTTAGCTTTGGTTTTTTTGATAATGTCTATGCCGCGGTCAATTCTAACGCCAGACTCTAACAACAGGCTCAGTTCAGAGGTTAAAAATTCGAGGTCAGCTAATGATACTTTTTGATTAAAACTAAAAATACTATTTTGAACTGCTGCTAGCTCTTTAACTTCAGAAGGTAACAAGCCTTGCTTTTTCAATTCTGCTAACGCAGAAGCTTGGTCGTTTGCTTCCAATTGCCCTTCTACCTTACCACCTGAACTGTCGTAAGCTTTATAAGTAAATATCGCCATTAGCCTGCTATCCGCACAACTTCATCGATGGTTGTTTTCCCTAAAATTGCTTTATAGAAACCATCTTCTAATAAGGTACGACGTTGCATTTTAGCATTGTGTTTTTTGGCTTTCGGGATAAAGTCTGAATCTTTTGGCATCGCCTTTATTTCGTCGTCACAGCGTAGGTATTCGATCACAGCCATACGACCTTTATAGCCGGAGTTAGCGCAATGTTCACAGCCTTTGCCATGCATTAATTTTATCGTGGGTAATTCAAATTTATCAGCAAGTTGTTGTAGCTGATATTTCTCGATCAGTTTAGCGGCTTCAGGGTGTGGTTCAGTACACTGTGTGCATATTTTACGTGCCAAACGCTGGGCAACAATAGAAACTAGCGCAGCATTGAGTAGAAACTCTTCCACACCTAAATCGAGTAATCGGGTATATGCGCTTGCGGCGTCATTGGTATGAACAGTTGAAAAAACTAAGTGACCCGTTAGTGCCGATTGTAAGGCTATTTGAGCCGTTTCTTTATCTCGGATTTCACCTAACATGATAATATCGGGATCTTGGCGTACAATACTCCGTAAGCCAGCCGAAAAATCAAAACCGATATCACTGTTAACTTGTACTTGGTTGATACCCGGTAATTGGTACTCAACGGGATCTTCTAATGTAATAATTTTTACATCATTATTATTAAGCGCATTCAAAAAAGTATAAAGCGTAGTCGTTTTACCTGAACCTGTAGGTCCGGTTAATAAAACCACACCTGCGGTTGTTTTAATGTCTTCGCGGATCATGGTTTCAATATCGCTAGATAAACCTAATACTGACATGTCATATTGCACATTATCTTTACGTAAAAAACGTAAAACCATTGATTCACCGTCATTGAGAGGTAAGGCAGAAACACGAATATCCAATTCTTGATTCGATATTTTCATTTCGATTTTACCATCTTGTGGACGCCGTTTTTCGGCGATGTCCATTCCTGATAGAATTTTTAAACGAGTAACAATCGGTAGTTGCATTCGAGGAGAGAGTATTTCTGCCTCGTGTAATACTCCATCGACACGAAAACGTGCACGGTAACGACCATTATATGGTTCAAGGTGCATGTCTGAAGCACCTTGACGTAATGCTCGAGAAATAAGGGAGTTAAGAAGGTTAACCGTTGGCGCTTCGGTTGCTAATTCTCTAAGGCGCTCTTCTTCATTACCAACAAACTCTTGTTCATCATCTAACGAATTGTGCTGGTCATACTTACTACTTAACATTTGTAAATCGGAGTCATCAGCAATAAATATTTCGGCGTCGATATCTTTTTGAACCAACCACTCTTGAATTGGTAGGTCTAGAGGAAAAAGACAAGCGAAAGTCCATGACTTTCCATTTACCGCTAAAGGTACCCATTTGTTTTCAAGCAACAAGGATAAATCATGATTTTCGATTTTAACCGCATCAACATCTTGCCATTGGCCAAGATCCAACAAAGGCAAATTTAGGTATTTACTGTATAACACAGGGATTTGATCGTCAGGTAAACTGCCCATATTAACCAAAACTTGATCGAGGCGTCCACCAAAACGGCTTTGATAATTCTCTGCTCGCTTTAAATCATCTGCGTTGACTTGGAATTCTTCGAGTAACAGCTGGGCTAATTGCATTATTTATGTACTACATCTTCGTTGTTATCGACACCGCCCGCTTTACCATCAGCGGCAAAAGACATTATTTTATACGGATTGCCGTCTTCACCAGGCGTTGTATAAACATAGGTATTTCCCCATGGGTCAAGCGGCACTGCTTTTGGTAAATAAGGTCCGTCCCAGCGAGGTTTATCACTTTTTCGTAATTCTTCTAAAGTACTAGGATAAGTCCCCATATCAAGGCGAAATGTATCAAGTGCTGTTTCAAAAGCATTCATTTGTGCAGACGCAATACCACGTTCAGCAGTGCCTAATTGAGAGAAAAATTTTGGGGCAACTAATGAAGCTAAAAGTCCTAGAATAACGATAACGATGAGTAATTCAATCATCGTAAAGCCTTTATTTTTACGCATAATATTTAATATGAAGGTAGGTTGTATTTGACAAGATTCTAACAGCTGAAAAATCAGCTGTCGAATGATATAGCGGGGTTAGTTACATTTTCGAACAATTAAACATATAAGGGGCATGAAAGTTATCTAAAAGCTTTGATAAATTTCCAAGCGTGTTGTATCGCAAAAGAATAACCGCCAAAGGCAATAAAAAATAGCGATAGCATTAACCATTCAGGTACTTGGAGTATTTCGCCACAAATCCCTATAGCAGCGAAAACAATGGCGATAGTACTAATAACCCACAAAGATTGACGAGACGAGAGGCCAAGACGCATGCAAATATGGTGTAAATGACCGTTGTCAGCTAGAAATGGTGATACGCCTTTTTTAATGCGTCTAAACATAATGGCAAACATATCCATTAAAGGAATAGCTATTATCCACAAAGCGGTAACCGGTCTAAATACCGCTGTTTTCTCACCATTATCTTGTGTAGCTAACGTGAGTAACCAAATAACGGTTAACCCCAAAAACATGCTACCAGCGTCACCCATAAATATTTTTTTACCACGTGGATTACGGGTACTTACGTTATAGAATAAATAGGGAATGGTCGCGACAATAAGAATAAGTGGTAATAAAATATCTCCACCAGCAATTAAGGTTAATATCGCTATTGCCAAAATACTAATAATGCTCATAGAGCCTGCTAAACCATCAATACCATCTATCATATTAAAAGCGTTAATCGCGGTAATACAAGCGAGCATAGTAAAAATCATACCGTAATTAGCAATATCTACGTTCCCAAACGAAAAGAGATCACCAAAATCATGGATGTAAATACCAGCACCAAAGACCATAATAGTAGCAACTATTCCTTGGAAAATAATGCGTGGAGATACCTTTAAATCATAGATATCATCCATGGTGCCAATAAATACAAGTAATGCAGACGAGATAAAATAAAGGTTTAGTAATTGGCTCTGTTCGATGAATAATGTAGAGGCAATCAAAACACCTGTAAATATTGAAATACCACCAATTAATGGTATAGCACCATCATGGTTTTTACGAGCTGTTGGAATATCAATCAAACCGATATGAGGGGCGAGAGGTAAAAGAATTTTAATTGTCATGATAGAAACACAAAAAGCAACAATTAAAGCGAACAAGGTAATTGACATGAACTATTTATTCCATTTATTCATTTTGTTAGCCCAGTATATGGTTAACTAATAGTTAGTAAATAATATTCCATTAAGAAAAATCTAATGTTATTTACTAACAAAATTGGCGATATTATAGATGTGCAGAAAACAATAAGCTAGCAAAAGTTTAATATGTTGCCTTTAGCTAACTTATATAATGTCTATGGAACTTTTAAAATTAAAGCCCTGATACCGCAGCAATAGCAACAGCAGCTTGATAAATAATTTGTATGCCTGTTGACCAAAGGGTCAGGTTATCTGTGTATTCAGAATCAAGTGGAACTACTACTGTATCGCCAGGTGATAATATATAGTTATCATTATTAGCAAACCAATTTCCTTCACTGGGTATTTCAATAGAACCATTGGCTTTAATAATATAAATACGCTCTTCATCCGCTCTGCTTTTAGTACCACCGCTAAGTTTTATATAATCTTCTGCATTTATATTTTTGTTATACATGTGAGAAGTAGCAACCTGCACTTGTCCAATGACATTAATTGAATTTTGTTTCGTTGGCAGATAGAGAATATCGCCATTTTCAAGTAATACATCGTATTCGGTATCAGCTTTAATTGAAGGCAAATCAATTACTAACCGCCCTATTGGAATAACTTTCGTTAAATCGGCCAGTAATAAATTCGTTTGCCCATAATCTAGTGAACTACCATTTTGTGATAAACTTTTTGAGGCTATTTCCATGCGCAAGCCTTCAGCAATTTGATCTAAATTTCTTTTTTCTAATTGTTTAAGCTTTACACGAGATAAAACAGAGCCTTCAAGGTACGCGAAGTCAGTATAACCTCCTACTCGTTTGATAAGTCCTGCTAAAGTTTCCCCTCGACTAATCGTATATTTACCTGGAAATAGAAATTCACCACGAAGTTCAACAATATTATTTTCTTGCCACTCTGGTATTTTCAAAATATTAATTCGATCTTTACTTTGCAGTTTAATATTATTGCTGTTGTTTTTCTGCAAGGCTAAGTTCAGGTTAAGATCTATAGCATGTTTAGCTGCTGACTCACCCGAAAACTCATTTCGTGTAATTTCAACTTTTTTAAGGTATGCAGACTCTAGTAATCCACCTGCTGCTTTTACAGCACCATCAATACGAGCATTGACTACTAACGGATATACACCCGGAAATTTAACCGCTCCAACTATTTCGATTAGCTGAATGGGCTCTCCTGAAGCTGCCTGACGTTGTAACTGTTCTAGAATAGGAACTAATAAACGTTGCCGAGAAAATAGGTTTAGATTAATCGGTTTTATTTTTTTTTCTACCTTTCCGCCAGTCAAAAACTCAAGTGACTTTGCTGCTGACATGGACTCTTCAGCTAATTCAGTTTGTTTCTTTATTTGTTCTTTATCACCATACTCTAGCCAAAATTTACGATTTTCGAAGTCAACTTTTGCTTTTTGTTTTTCTTGGCTTAACAGATCGTCACGCGTAAGTGCATACGAATTTAAATCTAAGTTTTCTGTATTCTTTTCCTCACTATTTGAGAAAACAATGATTTTATCTTGAGACTTAAGCTCTAAGTTATCTTTATCTTCGATATTCTTTGCAATATCAGTCAAACTAAATTGCAGTAATTCAATGGCGCGACTATTATTTTTTTCCCTAACAACCAGGCCATAGTTTAGATCAGCATCATTAGAAACATAAGCATGTATATTGGGTAATAAATCGCTTATTTTTTGTCCTTGATGCCACTGGTACTTGCCCGGTCTAGAAACAGCACCAATAACAGTGATAGACTGTTCAAATGCTTCTGCAGTTTTCATTACACGAACATAATCGCCACTTTCAACTCTCTGACTTAAATATTCCGCTTTTGACAAATCTATATTAAGTAATGACCTTAGGTTCTGCTGATTGTATCGTTCAACAACCGTTGAAGAGGGATATGCAGAAGGTAATAAGCCACCAGCCATATTAATTACTGATTTAAAATTTTCATTTTTATTTAATTCATAGATAGCAGGACGCCTTACTTCACCAGCGATAGTAACTTGTTCACCTACAGGAGCCACAAAAATAACATCTCCTGATTTCAAGATAAGGTCGTTTGATGAGTCGCCTTTAATTAGTAAGTCATATAAGTCTAATGTGCTAACCAGCTTACCTGCACGCTTGAGCTGGACATTACGCAGTGAACCAATATCATTTATACCACCTGCAGAAAAAAGTGCATGAGTAATACTTGATAATGCACTAAGTACATAAGGTCCAGGCTTAAAAGCGTCACCAAGCACGAAAACACGCATCGAGCGTAACTCAGAAAGTGTAATAACAACATCAACACCTAAAATTTTGTTTTTAATGGTATTGCTTAACGATTTTTTCATTTCTGCAAAGGTTAAACCCGAGACAGAAAATGGGCCCAACTCTGGTATCATTATATTGCCTTCACGCGAAACGACAAGTTCATAGTCTTGATTTTCTTTACCAAACATTTGAATACTTAAGGTATCACCAGAGCCCACCACATAGTCATCTGGAATAGCGATATCCATAGAGGGCGCAAAAGTCATGGGGGCATTAGCAAAGACATCGTAGCCAAAAGGTTTAGGTTTGCCATCATCTTCCTCTTCCTCTTCTTCTACTAGGTCTTCAGACAATATTGGGTTACCTAGCTCGTCAAACTCTGTACCTCGGGGATAATATTGCTGTAGTTGTTGTTCTTGATCTGCACCTGTAGCTTTTGATTTATTAAGTTGGGCTTTAATAGTACGAAGATCAATCCCCATACTTTGCGCCAATGATTTTTGTTGCGCGGGCGCTAATTTTTTAAATTGCTCTAATTGCTGTGGAGAAATATTACTGGGCAGCTGAGCAGCTTGGAGATTAATACTCGCAAAGGTAAAAACCAATACGCTGGCTAATTGAGCAATGAACTTTTTCATTTAAAACGATATTCCTATAAAAACAAAGATTCATTATCAACTTAAGGGGGATAATGAATCTGGTAACTAATCTAGTAGCTTATGAATAACTTATCGAATAACTTATCGAATAGCAAAGCTGTAATTTTTGTGCGAGAAGTTTAGCACTTAAGTCGACTCGGATCACTAATACTATTTCTCTTCTAATTAGTCATCAATTTCATTGAGAAAAGATTCTAATTCGGCTTCTTCATCTGCATTTATTTCAATGGGGGGGTTACCGTCATGAACTCTATAATTCATATTTTGAAAGTAAGCCGTTTTAACAAATTCATAAGAATCGAGTGAATTGGTAATTAGCTTTTCTTGATCGGCCAAAGCCACTCTGGCCTCTAAACCTACCACAGCAACACGAAGTAAATTAGGCCAAAAATCAATGATCGCCAATGGCCAATAATATTTATCAACATAATCACCGATTTCTTCTCGTACAGAGCCTGGCCCTAAAGCCGGCACTACGATATAAGGCCCGTCACCCACACCATATTTACCTAATACTTCACCAAACTCTTCATGCTTTCGCTGCAGCCCAAAGTCACTGGCAGGGTCAAATATCCCTAATAAGCCAATTGTTGAGTTTAACAAAAATCGTCCGCTGCTTTTAGCTGCATCGTTAAATTCGGCTTGCAATAAACTATTCACGATCGCCGATGGTTCGTTTAAGTTTAAAGCGACATTGTGCAAGCCCGTACGTGCACCTGCAGGCATGTATTCAGCATAGGTTTGTGCTGTTGGTTTAAATACGTATTTGTCAGCATAATCCCAAGTAAACGTCCAAAATGGACGGTTAATCACTTCCAATGGATCTTTAGGATCGCCAGCACCTTCTTCAACCGACGAGGTGGTAGAGCATGCACAAAGTAAAAAAGATAATAGACCTACAAGTAAATACTTACTGAGGCTAAAGATATTGTTTTTAGATGTTTTCACGAAAAAGTCCCTGGTTTCTGTAAACTTAGAAGTTTTGTTGTCGCTAATTTTTATGCGCGCAGTTTACCACGTAAAAAAGTGGATAGGTGTAAGAAAATGTAAGATTTATATGCAAAAAATCAAGTCATTTAATAAGTAACAATTATGGGGGGTTACTATATTCACACATTACTTTTTACGTTTGTGATGCATTGACATTAACATTTCAGCTTCAGCTCTGGGAATATCGCATTCTCGCATGATTTCTTCAATATCAGCACCAAGTTCAGCGAGTTTAAAGGCTCGGCTATAGAGTTTATCTTCAGGTTGTTGATTTTGAAATTGTTCAAATACTTGCTGCTGTTGCGCTATTTGTTGCTGGAGTGTTTTAATACGATATTCTAGTTGTTTACTTACTTGAACATTGTCGTTTTGCTGTTCAATATTAACTGATTTTTGCTGCTGCATATTAGCCGATAAGTCAGCTAATGAGCTTTGTATCTGCATTATTAATATATCATTAGTTTGCATACTATGGTTTATATTGGTGTTACTTATTTTTAAGTTTTTATTCTGCTTAGATAGTACGATTAAAACCACCAACGTAAATATCAGCAGAGCTCCTAATAACCATGTAATGAATACCAATGACATAAACAACCTATAAAGTATAAAACCTGCAATGCAGGCTTATACCCGTACTCATTGAAGATGCAGGTTTTGATCAGTCTAAAAACCTCATCTACTGCGTTGCATTCAATCCTAATAGCCAGCTATTACTCAATCATGCATCTTGTCGCTAAAATTTTTAGCCATATTCAAAATCACGCATCTTCAATGACCACGGGTATATAAATCTGATAATACTAATACTGAAACTAATAACAACTTGATAACGGTTAAACTTTATAGACTAAGTCACAGATCAAAACTGTTTTAATTCATCCCATTCTTCGTCTGCAAGTAATTTATTTAGATCTACCAAGATCAATAATTCACCTTCTCGATTAGAAACACCTTGAATAAATTTAGCGCTTTCATCATTGCCAACATTTGGCGCGATGTCGATTTCAGAGGCGCGTAAATAAACGACTTCAGCAACACTATCAACTAACACGCCAATAACTTGTTGCTCTAATTCAATAATCACTACTCGTGTATTATCAGTAATTTCAGTTGTTTCAAGGCCAAAACGTGTACGGGTATCAATAACGGTAACAACGTTACCACGTAAATTTATGATACCTAAAACATACATAGGTGCGCCGGGCACGGGAGCTATTTCACTGTATCGTAAAACTTCTTGCACTTGCATAACATTGATGCCGTAAGTTTCATTCGCTAGTCTAAAAGTAACCCATTGTAGTACTTCATCACTTCCATCTGCGTTTTCACTTACATTGCGTCTTTCATCAGACATACTGCTCGCCCCTTAATAAAGCAATTTTCAAAATATACTGTTTAAAAACAATACATCGGTTAATATCAATTTTTAATTTGTTCAACGTCCATACCATCGTTTAGTAATTTTATGAGTTGTTCAACATCAAGTAATGCACACATTCTTTCTTTAACAAGACCGGCCAACCAGGGTCTTTTAGAAGGTGCATCAAGCCATTTTACATCTTCAGGCTCTAAGGTAACGGTATCGACGAGATGTTCAGCCATTAATCCCCATGAACTATTACTTAGCATAATAACGTATTGGTAATTTAGCGCTTCAATTAATGCTTTATTACACTTTTCTGGCATCACCCATTGAGCAGTATCAACAACATTTATTTTTTCGTCTCTATGTACCATAACGCCTTTAAACCATGGCGGTTTACCTAGTAAACTTGTGGTACTGTCCATATTATGAATACCGCCAAGCTCTACCAGAGGTACTGCAACAACTAAACCGGCAACATCAAAAAACATCGCTTGAAAGCTTGCTTTTCTATAGTCCTTTTCTGCCTTAATGACTATGTCACCTTGGCTTTTTCTAGTCGCTAATTTAGGTTCAATAACGTCAACGTGTTTAGCTGTGGTGTTAATTTCTCTGTGTTGTTCTATTACAGGTTGAGTGGTGCGCTGTTCAGATTTACGGGAAACAATCGCATCTGGCGCTTTTTCATCGTGGCGCTCAGTTACACTAACGGTTTGTAATAATTTCTCTAATTTATCTTTTTCTTTGCTCTCACTCTGACGTGATAGTCTAGGTTCAACCACCTCTTCTGTCATTAATTCAGATAAGTAGTTTTGCATCAATTTTTTACTTGCAGGTAAGGATTCTGACATAATTTATTTTCCCTTCACCTTTACTTCTAGTGCTAATAAGTACTCCAGCAGTTTCTTATACGCAAAAACACCTCGAGATGAACCGGCATAGTCCGATGGAACTTTACTTGCTGCACTGGCATTTCTGAAATTGGTATCAACGGGGATCACACCCGGCCAGAGTTTTTCTTTATATAACTCTTGTAGCTTACGATACGTTAATACCGATGCTTTAGTGCGTTTATCAAACATCGTTGGCACTATAGTATAGTTAAAACGTTTTTCTTGTTCGCCTTGCATGATTTCCATTGTTTTCATCATACGGTCTAAGCCTTTAAGCGCAAGAAACTCGGTTTGCATAGGGACAATAATACGGTCAGAGGCAGCTAAAGCATTAACCATTAAAACGCCCAGTACCGGAGGACAATCCATTAAAACATAATCATATTCACCGGCTAATAAATTCATCGCCTTTTTTAGAACCAGTCCCATACCGCCCTTGGTGCCTAATGAACGGTCTAATGTAGCTAAGCCCATGGTTGCTGGTAATATATCAATATTTTCATATTGTGTAGGGCATAAACTTTGTAATATTTGCTCTTTTGTAGAAACCTCGACAAATAAATTATAAACACTTAATTCAAGGTCTTCAGACTCAATACCAAAGTAATAACTTAATGATGCATGAGGGTCTGTATCGACAAGCAAGACCTTATAGCCTTGTTTGGCTAATAAGCCCCCTAAGGAAATCGTAGTGGTGGTTTTACCTACACCGCCTTTTTGATTTGCAATTGTCCAAACGACCAAGTGATATTCCTATTAATATATATAATATGTTAACGTAAAAGATTCGCTAATTTAGCTATTAAGTATAAGTCTAATTTCAAAGACTATTCATTATTTTTATTTAAACTTTCTTTAAGTTTTTCAGCTTCAGAGATCTTTAATAAATTTTCGTTTTCTAAGCCATATTTTGAAATAGCGATTACAACTCGACGATTTTTTGCTCTGCCTTCTTCGCTGTTATTATCTGCAATTGGGTAATATTCCCCATAAGCCTCAATGGCCATTCTTGCTGGAGAGGTATTTAATTCTTCTAAAATACGTAATATTGCTGTTGCTCTAAAAACCGACAGTTCCCAATTTGAAGAAAAAAACTCATTACTTATCGGTTGATTATCAGTGTAGCCTCTAATGCGAATGAAATTACTCGTTTTACCAACCACTTCATATATTACCGACATTAACTCTCTAGCAGTATTGGTTGCAGAAGATGAACCACTTGGAAATAGCAGACCACTATTCAATTCAATTTCAAGCCAATCGCCATCAATTTGGAGCTGCGCCAAGCCAGATTCAACTAAATCATATAAGGCGGTGTATAACTCGCTTTGAATCGACGCTAAGTTGGTACCTATTTCGCTATCAGATACATTTGATAAATTAACGTTTTTATCAACTAACTCTGGCCCGGTTGCATCTAAAACATGATTACCATAAAGAATTTCACTGGTATTAGAAGTATTGACTGACAGGATGTCATCGCCATGACCACGGTTTTTAGTTTTATCTTTATCTGCTTGAAATACTCGGCCAATGGAGTCTGTCACTGATTCAAATTGCTTTTCATTTACCATAGCCATTGCATATAAAACCACAAAAAGAGCAAAGAGTAAGGTCATATAATCAGCATAAGATACTAACCAACGATTTACATCGTCTTGTTCTACTTGATGGCGGCGACCACGGACTCGCCTCATTGTTCTAACCTAAATGCTGACAATTTGTTTCTAATAGCATATGGGTTCTCTGCATTGGCAATACCAATAAGCCCTTCTGCTATCATTTCACGGTACATAGTTTGTTTATGTACAATCGCTTTTATTTTATTTGCTATAGGTAAATAAAGTAAATTAGCAAAACCAACACCGTATATTGTCGCCACAAAAGCAGTAGCAATACCTTGTCCTAACATCGTTGGATCACTTAAATTGGTCATGGCATGAATGAGCCCTAATACGGCCCCCAAAATACCGATAGTTGGACTATATCCGCCCATTGATTCAAAAATATGAGCTGAACGTAAATTATGTTCACGGTAAAGGTCTAAGTCTAATTCTAAAGACGTTCTTAATTCATGAATATCGATGCCATCTACTAGAGAATTTAACGCTTTACTCACATAAGGTTCTCTTTCATCAATCGCGATATCTTCGAGTACTAGATAACCCGATTCACGTGCTTGTTCAGCCCAAGACGTTATTGATTCAATACCTTCTTCAACGTCATATTTCGGAGGATATAATATCCACTTAAGCAAAGAAACCGCGTGTAAAAATTGTTCTTGCGAGGACTGTAACATCACAGCCCCTAATGTACCGCCAAACACAATCAGAAATGCTGGTAATTCGAGTAATGCTGACACTGAGCCGCCATCTAAACTAAAACCGACATATATTGCTAATATGGCAATGATAATACCGATAATACTTAACTTATCCATGCACTATTTCCTTTAAAATGGAAGGTGTCATGTCGTCAATTGATAAAGACAACTCTGAAATCCCTGCTTTAGTGACCACCTGTGGCATACCGTAAACCACGCATGATTCTTCATCTTGTGCCCAGATGGTTGCGCCAGAATTTTTCAACATTCTAGCCCCTTCCTTACCGTCAGAGCCCATTCCCGTTAGTATAATACCTAACACTGAGTTTTTGAAAATTTTGGCTGCTGAACCAAAACTAATATCAACACTCGGTTTAAAAGCAATGCGCGTTGAATTATCTTCGATGACCTTTAATGTGGTGACGTTCTCATTACCACTCAGTATCATTTGACGTCCACCCGGCGCTAAATAGGCGCAGCCAGGTTTTAAAACATCCCCATCACTCGCTTCTTTTACAGATATTTTACACAAAGAATTCAATCGACTAGCAAAAGCATGAGTAAATGTCGCGGGCATATGCTGCACTAGAATAATAGGTATAGGGAAGTCACTAGGAAGCTTAGTCAATATTTTTTGTAAGGCAACAGGACCGCCGGTAGATGTACCAATTGCCAATAACTTATATTTTTTACCTGAACTGCGTTTAAGCGGTTTTGATAAAACTTGATAGGTTTTATTTTCAGGTAGCACCAGTTTTTGCTCAGCTGTAGCCGTTTGGCTTGATGCTGCTGTGGATTGGGTTAATGGTGACGTTAACGTAACATTGCGCTTTATTGGTAGTGAAGTATAACTAGAAGCACGCTTTCCATTACTGTCGCTACTTACTTGTCGCATGCCGACACTGCGTTTACGCGCTAACTGCAAAACACGTTGACGTAACAATAAGCCTGCATCTTCTGTAGTTTTGGCTATTTCATTAAATTTTTTCGGGAGAAAATCTAATGCGCCAGCATCTAAAGCTTCTAAAGTAGCTTTTGCACCTTGATGCGTTAATGATGAAAACATTAATATAGCAGTAGGTGCACTTGCCATTATTTGTTTTACCGCTTCAATACCATTAAGAAGCGGCATTTCAATATCCATCGTAATCACATCAGGCTTTAAGGTTTTCGCTTTTTCAACAGCATCTATGCCATTAACTGCAACATCAATAACCGTTAATTTTGGATCATTATTTAATATGTCCGTTACACGGCGTCGAAAAAAGCTTGAATCATCAACAACCAGTACCTTATAAGCCATTTACTCTCTCTTTATTATGAGCGTAGCTTTTTATTAACAACAGATTTTTTGGCATAATATTTAAGCATATTTGGTACATCAACAATCAATGCGATACCACCATCACTTGTAATAGTTGCCCCAGCCATTCCTGGCGTACCGTGTAATAAACGGTCAAGTGGTTTGATAACAACCTCTTCTTGCCCAATTAAGCTATCAACAACAAAGCCTACTTGCTGAGTGCCAATTTGTACGATAACTACATGTCCTGAATTTCTTGCTTTCTCAACATAGTTTCTTACTAACCATTGATCGAGGTAGAAAAGCGGAATTGCTTTTTCACGAACTATAATCGTTAATTGTCCGTCAACAATATTGGTCTTGGTTAAATCTAAATGAAATATTTCGTTAACGCCGGCTAACGGTAACGCGAAGGTCTGCTTACCCACAACAACCATCAATGTAGGTAATATGGCTAATGTTAACGGCACTTTGATTTCTAAAACGGTGCCTACGCCCATTTCAGAATCAATATTAACGGTACCATTAAGTTGAGTGATCTTAGTTTTAACCACATCCATACCAACGCCACGGCCTGAAACTTCAGATATTTCTGTTTTAGTAGAAAATCCTGGAGCAAAAATCAAGCTAAAAGCTTCGCGGTCAGACATACGAGCAGCAGCGTCAGCATCAAGTACACCACGACTAATCGCGATTTCTTTTAATTTATCAGCATTCATACCTGCACCATCATCTCGAATGGTAAGCAAAATATGGTCGCCTTCTTGCGAAGCAGAAAGCACAACAACGCCTTCCCTTGGTTTTCCTACGGCTTCGCGTGCATCTGGATCTTCAATACCGTGGTCGACAGAGTTTCTCACTAAATGCACTAATGGATCGGCAAGCGCTTCAACTAAATTTTTATCTAAATCGGTCTCTTCACCTTCAAGAACAAGCCTAATTTCTTTCTTCAGGCTTCGAGCCAAATCACGCACAACTCGAGGAAAGCGACCAAAGACCTTCTTAATAGGTTGCATACGCGTTTTCATTACCGCGCCTTGCAAGTCGGTTGTAACAGCATCAAGATTAGATACCGCTTTGGTTAAGTCTTCGTCATCTTTGGTTAACCCCAAACTTGTTAGTCTGTTACGAACCAATACTAACTCCCCAACCATATTCATTATTTGGTCAAGTCGTTTAGTATCAACACGTACGGTGGTCTCACCTTGTGAAGTAGATGCCGTTTTTTTATCTGGCGAAATAGGTTTAGCAATTTCTTTGGTCGCGGCTGGAACTGGTGCGGCTACAGGTGCAGGTTTAGCTACAGGTGCAGCTACCGCGGCAGGAACAGGCGTTTGAGTTTGTGCTTGTGGAGCTTTACCTCGTCCATGAAGCTCATCAAGAAGGCTCTCAAAGTCATCGTCATTAATCTCATCAGAAGTAACAGCCTTGCTTTGTGTCGGTGCGCTATTAACCTCTGGTGAAAATGCCCCTTGACCATGGAGTTCATCTAACAATGATTCAAATTCATCATCTGAAATATCATTATTATCTGATGTCGTTATCGGTGCTTTTGCAACAACTGCTGCAGGGGGGCTGGTAGGACCCGAGCTGCCGTGTAAATCATCTAATAGTTTTTCGAATTCGTCTTCACTCATCTCATCGCCTGATGAAGCGACGGGTGATTCTGCTGGAGTAGAAGCTACGTTTTCTACAACAGCACTGTCCTCACTTTCAGGTACACTTAAGCGATGTAACTCAGCTATTAATTCGGGGGGCGCGGGTTGTAATGGTTCACCCGCTTGCACTAAAGCAAACATTTCGTTAATAGAGTCAGTAGCTTGTAATATGACATCCATCAATGCTGAAGATACAGAACGTTGATTGTTTCTTAATAAATCAAAAATATTTTCAGCACCATGACAAACATCAACAAGTGCTGTTAATGCAAGAAAGCCTGCGCCGCCTTTTACTGTATGAAAACCTCTAAATATTGCATTAAGTAACTCAGCATTATCAGGGTCGTTCTCAAGTTCGACAAGTTGCTCTGACAATGATTCAAGTATTTCACCTGCTTCAATTAGAAAATCTTGAAGAATCTCTTCATCTTGCTCAAATGACATCCAGCAACTCCTATTAAAATCCTAAACTAGATAAAAGGTCATCAACATCGTCTTGATCTTCTACGACATCAGTCCTTTCTTTAGTATTGACTATGGGCCCTTCAACGAGATTATCGCCAACTTTAGGCAATGATTTTTCGGCTCCTGCATTTGAAGTAATACCAAATGCGGTGAGCATATTAATTAACCCTTCTTCAACTTCAACCACAAGATCAATGACTTTGCGGATAACTTGTCCCGTTAAGTCTTGAAAGTCTTGTGCCATTAACACATCGGTCATCAGCGTTTTCATATGATCAGTTTCAGCATTTGTTGTTGTTAACAATGCATCTATATCAATACACAACGACTTAAACTCATCCATATTTAGTTCGTTGTGCATAAGCTTAGTCCACAATGGGTTTACATCTTCAACCTGTTTTTGAATCTTATCAACCACAGGAAAAATAGCTTCGACCGCATCCATTGTTTTATTTGCCGCTTCTTCCGTACGGCTAATAACATAATTTAACCGCTCTTTGGCGTCAGGAATATCGGCATTGGCAAGATCATTCAATCGCGAATCAACTTGAAAGTTCATTAACGAGTCATGAAGTTGACGGGTCAATTTTCCTATTTCAGCAAATAATTCAGTATTAATTGGGTTTTGAATTTCAGCGATTAAATCATCAGCTTTGTCTTGCTGGTTAGTTTCTAAATACTCTACCAACAATTTTGCTTGTTCCAGCGAAACATGCACACCAGATGTATTACTCATGCAATAATTCCCACATTAAGGCTAAAGTGTAATTTATGATTAACCTAAACGCTCAAAAATTTTATCAAGTTTTGTTTTAAGCGTTGCAGCTGTAAATGGTTTAACTATATAGCCATTAACACCCGCTTGAGCAGCCATCACGATCTGCTCTTTTTTAGCTTCCGCCGTTACCATCAATACCGGTATATGAGCTAAACTCGCGTCTGCACGAATAGCCTTTAACAAGTCAATACCTTGCATTCCAGGCATATTCCAATCGGTAACAACAAATTCAAAATCACCACCTTGAAGCATAGGTAAAGCAGTACTACCATCATCTGCTTCAGATATATTGGTGAACCCTAAATCGCGCAGTAAGTTTTTCACTATACGTCTCATAGTTGAAAAATCATCAACAACAAGAACTTTTATATTTTTATCCAAGGCACCCTCCAGTGAGAACATTCAAAAAGATTTATTTATCTATCTATCTATATTCTACTTAACTTTGCCAGGATTGCATACGTGCTTTTAACCTATGCATTGCCTGACTATGTATTTGACTAACTCTTGACTCACTTACATCAAGTACTTGACCAATCTCGCGTAAATTTAACTCTTCATCATAGTACAACGACAGTACTAGACCTTCTCGCTCCGGTAAAGTAGAAATACATTCACTTAACGATTTTTTAAATATAATTTCTTCAATATTTTGATATGGGTCATTGTTGTTTGCATCAGCATAACTGCTGATAGCATCTTCGCTAATACCCAAGTCTTCAATACCTATTATTTTCCCTGTACTCACTTCGTTAAGTATATGATGGTATTCATTTAAAGGAATATCAAGTTTATCTGCAACTTCAATATCAGTTACGTCTCTACCAAATTCTGCTTCGAGTGTTTTTATTGCCTCATTGACCATACGACTATTTTTATGAACTGAACGCGGAGTCCAGTCACCACGGCGTATTTCGTCGAGCATAGCACCTCGAATTCGGATCCCTGCAAATGTTTCAAAACTTGCACCTTTAGTATTATCAAAATTATTTGATGCCTCTAAAAGGCCAATCATGCCTGATTGAATAAGATCATCTACCAGTACACTTGCCGGTAATCTTGCCAGTAAATGATAAGCGATACGTTTTACTAAAACGGTATGTTGTTCTAGTAAAGCTGATTTATCATTAGTAACACTATAGGCGTTTTTTTTTACCAATATTGTGTACTCATTGCTGGGTTAAATTGTTAATTATCTAACAACTGTTCGATGAAAAACTCTAAATGACCTGATGCCCGATGAGGTATTGGCCACTTAATGATGTTCTTGGCTAAATTTATAATCGCTTTTGAGGCGGGAGAATCAGGAAATGCTTCGACAATAGCTTTTTGCTTACGAACAGACTTTCTAATGTTCTCATCATAAGGCACCACACCCACTAAATCTAAAGCAACATCTAAAAACCGATCACTGACTTTAGATAATTTACCAAAGAGCTGTTGCCCTTCTCCTGGGCTACGCACCATGTTAGCAACCACTTTAAATTTAAAAATACCGTGGTCGCGACTTAATAATTTCATTAATGCGTAACAATCGGTAATTGAGGTAGGTTCATCACAAACAACCAGTAATACGTCTTGTGAGGCTCGACAAAAGCTAAGTACCATGTCAGAAATACCTGCAGCTGTATCAACAATTAATACGTCAAATACTGTTTTCATGTCGCTAAAAGCGCGTATTAGGCCCGCATGTTCTGCTGGTGTTAAATCAACCATAGATTGAGTACCAGATGTTGCAGGAATAACTTTTATTCCTGCTGGTCCTTCAATAATAATATCGTCAAGTTCACATTCACCTGATAAAACGTGTGATAAATTACGTTGTACTCTGAGTCCCAACATAACATCCACGTTTGCTAAGCCTAAATCAGCATCAAGTACCAGAACCTTCTTTCCTAATTGTGCTAAAGCGATTGCAGTATTTAAAGAGATATTGGTTTTACCAACCCCTCCTTTACCACCTGAAACAGCGATGACTTTAATTTGTTGTGAAGTCTGCATTTTCCGTAAGCCACTCGCTTGATCTATCATTTATTTTTCTCATCTTCCGGCGTAAAAGACCACCGAACATAGGCATAATGTTATTATAAGCTATTTTTATCAATACAATAAGTTAGTTTTACAGAAAATAAAATCTCTGTTGATTAAGTAAGCAAAAATCAACTTTGTACTGCTTTGATAAATTCATCTAATCTGATAACAACGTCCAATTACTAGACAACAGCGGCGGAATTTACCGGCATAGGTCGCCATGATGTTGGATTCATATGGTTTGTTTTTTCTGCCATTCTATAAGCAAGCGTAACTAACTTTTCAGCATTTGCAACTTTAATATCTTCAGGAACTCTTTGTCCGTCAGTAAGATACCCAATAGGCAAACCATTTTGGATTGAAGTAGATAATATTTCACCAATACTTAGACTTTCATCCAATTTAGTATAAATACAACCTGCTAAGGGTATTTTTTTAAAGCGTTCAACATTTTCCTGCATGACACGCTGCTGTGTATTAGCAGAAAGCACTAAATAACTTCTAATTCTGACCCTAGCATTGGAGATCAGTGTTGTTAAATGCTTAGCAAGGCGCATATCACGTTGCCCCATTCCTGCGGTATCGATCAAAATAAGTTTTTTCTGAGAAAATTGCTGGATTAACGCATCGAGTGCTTGTGCATCATTGGCGAGTTTGACCTGACAACCTATAATACGACCATAGGTTGATAGTTGCTCAAAACCAGCAATTCTAAAACTATCGGTAGATATTAATGCGACTTGGTCTGCACCATGTATTTGTGCAAACCTTGCGGCTAATTTAGCAATTGTTGTTGTTTTACCTACACCTGTTGGCCCAACAAGAGCAACAACACCACCACGATGGATTATGTCATTATTTGTAGTATTAATTTGTTGAATAATAAACTGTTTGGCTTGTGCCCACGCATCGTCTTCACTTAGTTGCGGTGGAATGTAACCTGCTATTTGATCGGCAATTTGTTCCGTTAAACCAAGCGCCATTAAGCGGTTAATCAGTACGGCTTTTTGCGGGTCTTTTTGCGCCATGTCTTGCCACATCAGTCCTGACATTTGATGTTCTAACAACTGACGTATTGAATTCATTTCTTTTTGCATATTTTCAAATTCAACTGAAGATACTGAGTCAGCGTTTACAGCAGCGTGGGTCGTTGGTTTTACCCCTTCTTTAATACTGTGAGGTGCTTGTGCGTATTTTTTTTGTACATGTACTTTTTCAGCCTCGGCAATACTTGGTTGAGCAACATTATCATCTGATGACGTATGTAATAGACGTTCAGTGAAATTTTTAAATTGTTGTTCAATGTTTTCTGGCGCTTGCTGTGTTGCTTGTGCTGAGTTATTGGCTAAGTGTTCTGTTTTAACCGGATCATGCTGAATTTGACGATTTAATAATGCCGCTAAACTATCTGATGGCGCAACTTTTTGACCGGTTAATTGTTGAGTAATTGTTGGCTGTTGTCCTAGTTGCACCACATCATTATCTATATTGCGGTTAAATGTATCACTTTGAGCAGCCTCATTATCTACAGGGCTATTTCTTAGGTGAGCAACATTTTTAGCGGGTGTTGGCGCTGGATTAACCTTGGCAGTTTCTTGGCTGTAATCAATAGCAGCCATAATTTCAACACCTTCGGGGATTTTTTTATTAGACATGATCACTGCATCTGCGCCCAATTCATCTTTAATTTGAGCAAGTGCATTTTTCATGTCTTTGGCTACAAAGCGTCTAATTTTCACGGACAACCCCTTATTATGTTCAGTGTTAGTACATCTACCATTTCATTCACGTCTATTTATTTCTCATTGAAATAATTTTTGTGCGTATTACTGTCCGATGGCACTAACGATTTTAATTTGTTTATCATCAGGTATTTCTTGATAAGAAATAACCCGTAGGCTTGGGATAGTGTATTTAACAAACTTGGCTAATACCGAACGTAAAATACCTGACGTTAATAAAACGGGGGTATCTCCAGCTAATTCTTGCTTCTGAGCCCCGTCAATCAATGAGTTTTGTAAACGTTCTGCTAAACCCGGTTCAATACCGGCACCATCATCACCCGCCATCTGCATAGACTGATGCAACATCTGTTCCAGTTCCGGTGACAATGTTATGACAGGTACTTCTTTAACCGGGCCAACAAGCTCTTGAACAATAAATTTACGTAGGGTAATACGAACAGCCGCGGTTAATATTTCAGGGTCTTGGCTCTTGGGGCCATATTCAACCAGGGTTTGTACTATGCTACGCATATCACGAACAGGTACACCTTCATTCATCAGATTTTGTAATACCTTCACCACACAGCCTAACGTTAAAATATCGGGTATGAGTCCTTCAACTAGCTTAGGATAGGTTTTAGCCAATATATCAAGTAAGTTTTGCACTTCTTCATGACCTAATAATTGTGACGCATTGTTCGTCAATATTTGACTCATGTGAGTCGCTAAAACAGTGGCACTATCAACAACGGTATAACCAAGAGATTGAGCATGTTCGCGCTGGCTTTGATTAATCCAAATAGCATCTAGACCAAAGGCAGGATCTTTAGTTTCAACCCCCTCTAACTTACCAAAGACTTGTCCAGGATTGATAGCAAGTTCATGGTCGTGACGAATTTCAGCTTCGCCAACGGTGACACCCATCAAAGATATTTGATACGTATTAGGGTCTAAGTCTAAATTATCGCGGATATGTACTGCTGGAACTAAAAAGCCAAATTCTTGAGATAACTTTTTACGCACCCCTTTAATACGATTAAGTAACTCTCCACCTTGGGTTTTATCGACTAATGGAATTAAGCGATAACCAATTTCTAAACCAATAATATCAACATGATTAACATCATCCCAACCTAAATCTTTAACTTCAGCTTCTTGTTGTTGACTCTCTACTTGTTCAACTTGTTCTTGTTCAGCAACTTCAGCGGCTTTAGCCACTTTAAACTTACCATTTAGAAAAGCAGCGCCAGCAATAAATATTGCAAAAGATAAAAAAGCAAAGTGAGGCATGCCAGGCACTATCCCCATAACAAACATCACGGCAGCAGCAATATACAAAGACTTTTCTTGTCCAAGCTGACTGCTTACCTGTTCGCCCATATCTTGTGAAGTATTTTGGCGAGTAACAACAATCGCAGTACCAACAGATAATAACAGTCCAGGTATTTGCGCGACTAAACCATCACCTATGGTTAATAGCGTATAAATTTCTACCGCTTTATCAAAACTTAAGTCATGTTGAACCATACCAATAATCAAGCCACCGACAATATTGATAAACAGTATTAAAATACCGGCAACAGCATCACCTTTTACAAATTTACTGGCACCATCCATTGAACCATAAAAATCGGCTTCGCTTGTTACTTCAACTCGTCGTTCTCTTGCTTGGTCAGCAGTAATAAAACCAGCATTCAAATCAGCATCAATCGCCATTTGTTTGCCTGGCATTGCATCGAGTGTAAAACGAGCAGTCACTTCAGATATTCGCCCTGCACCTTTAGTGATAACAACAAAGTTAATAATAATTAGAATTAAGAAAACCACTAAGCCGACAGCATAGTTTCCACCAATAACCACTGAGCCAAAAGCTTCGATAACTTTACCCGCAGCATCTGCTCCTTGGTGACCCTCTAATAACACTACTCGTGTACTCGCCACGTTGAGGGCTAAACGTAAAATAGTTGCGATAAGTAAAACGGCAGGGAAAGAGCCAAATTCAAGGGGTTTTAAGGTGTAAACAGTAATAAGTAATACAACTAAGGAAAGCGCAATATTAAATGAAAATAAAATATCAAGTAAAAACGCAGGCATAGGTAAGATCACCATACCCAGTGCAGCCATCACTAAAAAAGGGGTTCCTACTCCTTTAAAATGGCTTAGTTTAACGCGTTTTATTTGATCAAGAACAGCTACGGACATCTATTTACTTCGATAGTTTTTTGACACATACAATAGCTACAGCAAAAAGTAGACCAATATCGGCAATAATAATTTGACTGTTATTTTTTTGCTCAATATGAACAATGATTTTTTAAGTGACCATTATACCCATTGAAATAATGAATCGATCATTTCAAGGCGGTGTGACTCATTGTAACTAATACTTAAAGTCTTCTGGGATAGGTAGGTTTTTGGCAATAGGTGTCGGACGTTTAGCACGACCTTTTTTATGTTCATTGAGCTGAAAAATAAAAGCAAGTACTTGCGCAACAGCAGCAAAAAGCTCTTCAGGGATTTCTTCATTAACTTCGGCGGTGTAATAAAGTGAACGCGATAAAGCAGGTGATTGTACAATTTCAACGCCATGCTCTTTTGCGATTGTTCTGATGTGTAACGCCATTTCGTCAATACCTTTTGCCACCATCATTGGCGCGCCTCCCTGTGTAGTGTCATATTTAAGTGCTACAGAGAAATGTGTCGGGTTGGTGATCACCACATCAGACTCAGGGACTTCTTGCATCATACGTCGTTGCGACATATCATATTGGGCTTGGCGTATACGTCCTTTTATTTCTGGGCTACCCTCCGTATTTTTCATCTCATCTTTAATTTCTTGCAAACTCATTTTTAATTGGCGAGCATGATCCCAAACCTGATACGGCGCATCGATCGCGACAATAATCCCTATGGATAAAGCCAAGGCTAAAAACATCCATAATAATAAACTCACCGCATGTTCGAAATTAATCGGGATAGTTTCTTGACTTAAGCTCAAGATCTCTTCAAATAAGGTGCTCAACAATAAATAAGCGACAATAAAAACAACGAAGAATTTTAGAATAGATTTAACCAATTCAACAAGAGCCTTTACGCCAAACATCCTTTTAAAACCCGCCATAGGAGACAGTTTACTTGCTTTTGGTGCCATTGCTTCCCATGACCAACTCATCCCGCCGAGTAACGTATTACCCACAAAAGCGGCAAGCATAATAATCGCAAAAATCCAACTTATTGGCATGATTAAATCACTAACGGCGCCACTAAGCACATTGTACATCGCATGAACGTCTCTCGTTTCTTCATGTGAAAGGGTAAACAAACGTGCCATCACTCGTTTTAATGAGCCTACGAGGTCGTTACCCATCAACATCATAGCTAACGCACTACCGACCAGTACAAACATGGTGCCAAGATCTTTTGAGCGCGCTATTTGGCCTTTTTTCCTGGCATCGGAAAGTTTTTTTGCTGTGGGTTCTTCGGTTTTTTCACCACTGTCTGACTCTGCCATTTAAGGCACCCCACAGCCAATAACATGACAAGTAAAACCTAATGCTCGCTCCCATTGGATCAAAAAATGTGTGTAAAAATTACCTAAGGTTAACCACATGATCAGTAACCCGGTACACATGGTAATAGGAAAACCTATCGCAAAGATATTTAATTGTGGAGCCGCTCGCGTCATGACCCCAAAAGAAAAATTAATCAATAACATCGCAGTAACAGGTGCAAGAGCTAATGATAAGGCCGTCGCAAACATCCAACCGCCCCACTCTACGATCTCTTTATATATTGAACTATCAAGCCCCGTTGACGGAATAGGAATAACATCGAAACTGGCGACAATAAATTGTAGGTAGGTTAAATGACCATCCATTGTCCAAAATAAAAGTGTGGCTAAGATGAGAAAAAACTGACCAACAGCAGGAACATTCATCCCACTGGCAGGATCAACTAACGAAGCAAAACCTAATCCCGTTTGCATCGCAACAACCTGACCAGCGAGCGTAAATGTATTGACCACCATGATAGTAACAAAACCCACCATCACACCGATTATTATTTGTTCAAGAATTAAGAATACCGTGGCAAAACTAAATAAGCTGCCAACTTGAGTAGGGGGAATTGCGGGCATAATTGCGACAGTAAATAAAACACATAAGCCCAATTTTATCTTAGGTGGGATGGTTTTAGAACTGAAGCCCGTCATGGTCATTATCAAAGCAGAAACACGGGTAAAAGGTAAGATAAAATCAGCCATGTACTGATTAATAACTGTTTCGGAAAACTCCATTAGCTGACAACACTGGGGATACTATTAATTAAACGAATAGTAAAATCCATAATTTTTTGTAGTAACCAGTGACCACCAAAAATAAGCGCGAGTAAGGTAACAATCAAACGCGGTAGAAAACTTAACGTTTGTTCGTTAATTGAAGTAGCGGCCTGAAATACGGCAACAATTAAACCCATACATAAACCAGGCACAATAATAGCTGAAACAAGAAGTATTACTAAAAATAAGGCATCACTTAAAATATCAATAAATACTTCAGGACCCATTAGCCTGTCCCCATCCCATAACTCGTTGCTATGGTACCTATGACTAAGTTCCAACCATCAACCAGCACAAATAACATTAATTTAAAGGGTAATGAGACGATCATTGGCGACAACATCATCATCCCCATTGCCATCAAGATACTCGCGACCACCAAATCAATAATAAGAAATGGAATAAACAACATAAAACCAATTTGAAAAGCCGTTTTTAATTCACTGATAACAAAAGCTGGAATGATAACGGTCATCGGAAGGTCGGTAGGTTGGTCAACCGCTGTAATTCCGGCCATGCTAGCTAACGTATCAAGGTCTTTAATTCGTGTTTGTTCAAGCATAAAAGCACGCAATGGCACTTTGGCTTTATCTATCGCTTCAATCGATGTCAGTTGATCTTGCAAATAAGGTTGAATAGCTCTGGCATTTATTTCATTGTAAACAGGCGTCATGATAAATAAGGTCATAAACAGCGTTAAACCAACAATCACTTGATTTGACGGCGACTGTTGTAACCCCATCGCTTGACGTAATATCGCCATAATGACAATGATACGGGTGAACGAGGTCATCATAATAACGGCTGCAGGAATAAAACTTAACGCGGTCATAAAAATTAAAATTTGCAGCGTAATAGAGTATTCTTGACTACCATCAGCATTAGTCGTTAATTTAAGTGCCGACATGCCTAAGTCTTCAGCAGCATAAGTGAAGCCACTAACGGTTAACAGTGCAATAACCATTAACAACAATAACGTTATTTTGTTCGCTGTAAATGGGGTTTTTGTTTGCTTTTTCTTTTTATTATGCATTTGATTATGCTTGTTTTTTTGTTGTTGTATTTTTAAGTAAAGAAGTAAATGACTTCCCTAGATCCGTTGGCACATTTTTACCTAAATCTAATGGTTTTTCTAAATGGTCTAGTACTGTAATCTGCTGAGCAGTAACGCCAAGTAACAACTGTTTATCTGCGACTTGTACCACCACGATACGCTCTTTTGTACCAAGGGAAAGGCTAGTGACTATTTTTAAACCGGAAACATTTTGTTGTGTTACTTGGAATTTTTTCAATACCATAGCACAAGCAACAATAAGCCCGACAACCATCAACAATGAAATGATCATTGTTGATGAGGCCGTGGTTGCGGTAACGTGTTTACCTACTTGCACCACCTCTTCTTGAGCAAAGCTGCTCAAAGTGAAAAATAGCAAATATAAAACAACCAATAAGCGCATGTTATCTCTTTCTTATTTAAGTTTCTTGATACGTTCTATTTGACTAATAACGTCAGTTAAACGAATACCGAATTTATCATTAACAACAACAACTTCACCATGAGCGATTAACGTGCCGTTAACCATCACGTCTAGTGACTCACCCGCCACACGATCTAATTCAACTACAGAGCCTTGATTGAGCTGTAATAAATTACGAATACTAATATGACTGCGCCCTACTTCCATAGAAATAGTTACAGGAATATCTAGAATGGCATCAAGTTTACGTTTTTCTGCCCCTGTTATTGGCGCGTCTTCTTCTAATTCGTCCAATTCAACCGTTTCAGCTTCAGAGGCGGCCTGTTCATCCATTGCTTCATCCCACATCCCTAAATCTTCATTGTCATCACTCATGCTGGCCTCAACCTATTTAATACTTGTTAATACTTGTTAATACGTTGCTTTATTGAACCTGGTATACCCTTCAATAAAAACTCATTCATTCCACATAAACACGCGCGGAAAATTAAAAATAATGCGATTAATCTAAATCCACTTCTAAAAGGTGTAAATCGCCATCACTGTCTAAGCGCTTACCTCCTTTGGTTAAAATGGTTAGTTCATTTTTAACCGACTCTGGACGTTTAATTTTTGATTCTATTTTTAATGCAATGTTATCTCTGCTTTTACCAAGTTTTGCTCTAAAACTCGGTAAACTTTCAATCAATACCGTAACAAACTCAGGTACTTCTATCGGAATAATATCACCTACTTTTAGATCCATTATTCGTGATAACGGTATATCAACTTCGATGAACTTAGTGGTAAGTGCGACGGAAACATCCATGATTTCATCACGAAGTGCTTTTGACCAACGCATGTCAGTATCTTCTTTATCATTTTGCACCCCCGCATCAAGTAATTCACGAATGGGTTCAAGCATTGAATAAGGTAAGGCCACATGAAAATCACCACCGCCACCATCAAGTTCAATATGAAACGAACTGATCACTACAACTTCAGTTGGACTAACAATGTTAGCCATTGCGGGGTTAACTTCAGAATCGAGGTATTC
The DNA here is from genome assembly GCA_047621305.1 of Alteromonadaceae bacterium. GTDB lineage: Bacteria > Pseudomonadota > Gammaproteobacteria > Enterobacterales > Alteromonadaceae > Colwellia_A. The sequence continues at coordinate 38,109 of JBLHNB010000001.1, forward strand.
AAAAGAAACATCCATTACTGGCGACCAAGCTTCTTTATAATCTTCAAAAATTAGCTTAAGCAACATTTGAATAATACGGCGCTCAGTGGGTGTAAACTCACGACCCTCAATTTTTGCATGGTAGCGACCATCACCACCAAAGAAGTTATCAACTAAAATAAAAACGAGTCGAGCTTCCATGGTGATCAATGCCGTCCCTTTTAAAGGACGAAAACGCACCATATTCAAGCTTGTCGGTACAAACAAGGTATGTACGTACTCACCAAACTTAATCATTTGTATGCCGTTTATTGAAACTTCAGCAGTACGTCGCATCATGTTGAATAAACTAATACGCATGTGGCGAGCAAAACGCTCATTAACCATTTCAAGCGTAGGCATTCGACCACGAACAATACGATCTTGAGATGAGAAATCATAGTCGCTCATACCGTCTTGTTCGGCAAAGTCCTCGGCTACTTCCTCTTCTTCAACATCGTCGACGCCATGTAATAAAGCATCAATCTCGTCTTGGGATAATAAATCACTCACTTGTTAGTCTCTTTCTCTCATCATCAATGTCAATTATTTATAACCGTGGTTAATTTTAATTTACAAAGCAGTACGATTAATTTTAGGCTTATTGCATTACAAAACCAGTAAACAATACTTGCTCGACCACCTTGCTACCTTCGATATCAGTCATTGACTTTTGCACTTCCGCCAAAGCATGTTGCTTAAGCGATACTTTACCTGCACTGGTTGCCAGATCATCAGCATTTGCTAACGAAAAAACAGATAATAAAGTGCTTTCAATCAAAGGGATGTGTTTACGAGCTGACTCTTCATTCTCGCCGCCCCTAACTAATAGTTGTGCTCGGATCTCTACAAACCGATCTCGAGATGCTCCTGGCACATTAAAGCGAAAGGCGCGTGGCATAGACACATAAATGGCGGTACCAACACTCACACTTGTTGATTCTTGAGCCCCCTCACTAACCTCACCTTTCTTGGCGTCACCAGAGCTAGCAGTGACTTGGGCAGCAGGAACATCGTCACTTGAACCCATAAAAAAGAATGCCGCACCACCACCGATTGCTAAAATGGCAATTACAGCGATAATCATGATCATTTTTTTCTTTTTACCGGCCGAGTTATCCAACTCTAGCTCGTTCTCTTTACCCTCTGCCATGATTTTCCCTTAATTTATTTTCAATAGGTAAACTATATCCTTGAATGCATATTGAGCCAACGTGTTTTCTTTAAATATGAGTATTATGCGTAATAATCAACACCTGATGACGAAGCTTTAACCAGTTTAGCGGGATTAATCGCGAGGTTTTGTTCCAGATCATCTTCATTTCCATTATGACTAGACTTTTTGTTTTGAGTATTCTGCTCTTCATTATCTGCCGATTGTTGATCTTGTTGCTCAATATTTGCATCACCCACATCAATACCACTTTCTGCAAGCATACTTTTAAGTTTATCTATATTTTCTTCAACGGCTTCTTTAGCTTGTTGGTTTTGCACCATAAAACTCACTACCGCTTGTTCATTTTGTAGGTTAACACGAATACTCATGCTGCCAAGTTCAGCAGGGTCTAATTGTATTTCAATTTGCTGAATTTTTTGGTTGATCATGATCATGACTTTATCTTTTACCGCATTCGTAAAATCTTTTTTATAGACAGCTATCGTTTCACTTTGTAAAGCAACAGCCGATTTTTGTGACTGCGATAACTCACTCGTCATATTACTCATTATAGATTCAAAATGTTGGCTGGCTCGAATGCCTTCACTTTCTGGTAATATCGCGCGTGGTATTACTGATTCAGCAACAGGGTTAATATTCATTTTTTCGCTGTTGGCAACGATCGCTTGCTTTTTAACACCAACAATATTTTGTTCTATTTCGTCTATTGCTATGCTCAACTCTTCGTTAGTTACATCTTTTTGCGGATTTTGAGCGTTTTTATTTTGATCGCCCGTATTATTTTGTTCCATAAAACTCGCTGTAGACTGATTTACTGTACGTGGGTTACCTTGCGTACTTTCATTCAATAGCACCGCTTTATCTGACATTGCATTAACAGACAAACCCGCAGCAACATTGATACTTTTATCACTGCCTTTATCTTCTATTACCCCCTTGTCACTGCGCAATTCATCTGAAAATTGTGCCGATAAATGAACAAGATTGTCACCCTCTTTTTTATCCGTTACATTCGTGTTTTTATTTGTTATTTTTTTATCTGAAAATTCCTGTTCAGTCGTGCCTTTAACCGTATCGTTTATAGAATATTTTACTTTTTCTTCTATAGTGTATTTTACAGCTCCTTCCTCAAGATATTTCACATTATCTTTTACAACGCCAATGACGGTGTCGTTTACAGTACCTTTTATTGTATCAAGCTCACCACTACTTATCACTTGGTCTTCTTCACCGCTTAATATTTCTGTATTTAATTCACTATCAGTCGCTTGTTTTATTGATTGGTCTTGCGCTTGATTAGTTGCTGTCGCTATCGATACGGCTTTTAAGTTAACTGGCGTTTTTCCGATGATATCTGCTGCGTTTTCATCTAAAAGCTCTAACTCACTTGCGGTTAACTCAACGTCACCTGCTGTTAATGGTTGATTGTCTTTTAACATCGCCAAACGAACTGACAGTTGTTCTGCTGTTAGTTTTTCTGAAATTGGCTCATCCCGCCCTGCAATGTTATCTGCTGCGATTACATTCGCAGACAGATCACCGGCAAGGTTCTTTGTTGTCAAAATATCACTATTAATCAATGTTGCTAGGTTTTTTTCTTCCATTATTTGATCTTGAGCCCCTAAGCGTCCATTGGTCTGCTCGATCTTAGAAAGTATTTTATCTGATGATGTAATAAAGCTTAGTAGTTGTAGGGTAATATCTTGGTTAATTTTTTGATTTTTTTCTTTGGTTTCTTTGGTTTCTGCGACTAAAATTTGTTCAATAATAGCATTTTGTTCAAACCTTGTAGTATCTTCAGCGCTCACATCATCTTTTTCATTACTCGCATTGCTCTCACTGTTAGCGGCTATTTTTTGATCTGCTGATACACCTTCACTATTATTACGTTTATCTACATTACGCTCGGTAGCGTTAGGATTATTTTTGCTATGACCGTCATTTCTTGCCTCTTTGCCACCATTGTCTTCGAGATAATGCTGTTCAACTAAATCAGAAAAAGTACTATCTGCGTCAGATGGATTTTTTGAACCTTGTAGGTTAACCACCTTAGTATCAGTAACTTGAGGTGTTGAAATGGGTAATACACTCACATGCGGCATAAGTATTCCTAAGGATCTTTAACGATTATTCAAACAATATTGTTATTTATGAAGCAAAAGCTGTTCCACACTTTAACATTGTTAATAGTTATCTAATGAAACAACACTTTTCTGTCGTATTTAGAGGTGGCGACGAACAAATTGTTGAGTGGCAATTTCATCAAACATGAGTTGTTCACGTTTGTTAGCAATAAGTGTGTTCGCTTTTAATTTTTTGTTTCTCAGCAGTTCAACGGCTTGAATTTTTTGCCTTTGGTCTAACCACTGTTTTTTTCGTTGCACTACAAGCGCCTTTGATTGCTCAACAGCAATACTCATTTGCTCTGACGCATTATCTAATTTAGCAATAAAAGCATGAAAGTGGCTAAAGGTAATACTGTCAATACCCGTTGTTGAACGTTGATTTAAACGTTTCATATATTCCAGACGATAATCACTGACACTCTCTAAACGCTGAATGTTTTGTTGATAGTCTAATTCAGCCGCTTGTAATTGCTGTGCCGCTTTATTTTCTTTATCTTTCTCATACTTATACAGGGTATTAAGTTGCTTCAGTGACATTATAATTCCTTACTAATCAAGGTAAAAGTATGTATTTTACTAAGCCTATTGATTTTGTTGAGCATGTGCTTGCGCTGCAGCTAAAATTTCTTGAAGTTGGGTCAAACTTTGATCGTAGGGGATCACTTCTGTCATTTTTTGTTGTAAGAAAAAATTAATAACCGGTAATAAACTTATGGCTTGGTCAATACGAGGATCATTACCTTTACTGTACGCGCCAATGGAAATTAAATCTTTATTTTGCTGATAAAGCGAATAAACCTGTTTAAGTTCACGCGCCAGTTGTTGATGTTCGGCGCTTGTTACCATTGGCATCACTCGACTTATCGACCCTTCAATATCAACAGCAGGATAGTGCCCTGAATCAGCTAAAGCTCTTGATAAAACAATATGGCCATCAAGTATTGCTCGTGCCGCATCAGCAATGGGATCTTGTAAATCATCACCTTCAGTTAACACAGTAAAAAAAGCCGTGATAGAGCCTTGACCGTCTCCGCCATTGCCTGCACGTTCAACTAATTGAGGTAACTTTGAGAATACTGAAGGCGGGTAACCTTTGGTTGCTGGCGGCTCACCAACAGCAAGCGCAATTTCACGTTGCGCTTGGGCATAACGTGTGAGTGAGTCGACAAGCAGTAACACACTCAAACCCTGATCTCTAAAATATTCAGCAATTTGCAGCGCTGTTTCACAACCTTTTAACCGCATCAATGGTGAGTTATCAGCTGGAGCGGCAACGACTACCGATCTTTTTCTTCCTTCTTCGCCCAGGATCTCTTCTATAAATTCTTTTACTTCTCGACCACGTTCACCGATAAGACCAACGACAATAACATCTGCGGTCGTGCCTTTGGTCATCATACCTAACAACACACTTTTACCGACACCAGAGCCGGCAAAAAGCCCCATACGCTGCCCTATACCTACCGTCAAAAAGCTATTAATAGCGCGCACGCCAACATCCAAGGGCTTGGTGATCGCACGGCGTAATAAAGGGTTCATTGGTTTACTGTCATGATGATAATCATCACTGGCTTTAATCGGGCCTTTGCCATCAATAGGTTTGCCAACGCCATCAAGTACTCTGCCCAATAAGTCCATCGATAAGGGTAAACGCGCTTTAGTTGATAAGGGTACCACGCGGGCACCCGGTAAAACGCCCTGCAGACTTTGTTCAGGCATTAGATACGTTTTATCTTGTTCGAAACCCACAACTTCAGCAATAAGGTCACCTTGGGATGTTTCAACTAAACACTGACTGCCTACATGTGCTTTAACACCAACAGCTTCAAGTGTTAAACCAACAACACGCACTAAACGCCCCGCCACTGATATTTTGTGGGGGTGAATAAATGACTGACAGTTTTTTAGTCTGTTATTGAGATTATCACTACTACGGTTTTCAATATCAGGCATCATATTTTTTGACACTTATCACAATTTTTTATTGATGTAAGGCATCTTGCAAAAATGATTCCAAGACCTCTTTAAGACGAGATTTTACGCTAAGATCTATATTAGATGTGCTATTTTCTATTTGGCAACTACCTGGTTCTAGTTGTGGGGCAGCTAATAATCGCCAGCCTTGTTTTAGTATATATTCTTCACCAAATTGTTCTTCAACACGTTTAATATCATCAGGATGTATTAATATTTGTGTTTGTGCATCTTGACTAGGTAATGCTTTAATACCCATAACAATAGCAGAGGTAATAATATCAGGATTAATTTTTGCTTCCTGTAAAGTAACTGCCTCGGTTAGTTGTACTACCAAATGTAATAGTTGTTCTTCGGTGTTTTTTTCGACCTTTTTTAACGGTTGATGAAGTTGTTCAACCAATAACTGCCAATCTGCGGACAATTTATCTATGGTTTCTTTGCCTTCAATAAGACCGGTTTCAACGCCTTCGTCATGACCAAGTTTTAAGCCGTCTTCATGACCTGCACTTTTTCCTTCATCGAAACCTTTAGCAAAGCCATCTTCTTTACCTTGGTTAAAGCCTTCATCAAAAGCGGCTTGGCGAATTTCATCAATGTCTTCTGCGGTTAACGGAACAACCTCTTCAACCTCTAAATCTTCCGGTGGTTCATAACGCCAAGTACTCTTTTTTCCTAGCGCATTGGTTTTATCGTCACCTGTTTTATCAACCTCAATGGAGGGCAATGACCAAACATCGATATGTTGCTCATCGTCACCATTTGGTTCAGGTTTAGGTTCAGTTTCATTCTTGTTATCAGGATTTGTCATTTACCCGCTAATCTCATTATAAAAATTCATCGCCACCACCTGCGCCACCTAACATAATTTCGCCTGCGTCAGATAATCGACGAGCAATTGATAGAATTTCTTTTTGTGCGGCTTCAACTTCGGTAATACGCACAGGCCCCATAGCTTCGAGGTCATCAATAAGTAATTCGGCAGCGCGTTTTGACATGTTGGCCAGAATTTTTTCTTTTAATACATCATCAGCCCCTTTGATCGCCTTCATTAATGCATCTTGTTGTACATCACGAAGTATTGCTTGAATACCACGGTCATCAACATCAGCGAGATTTTCAAATACGAACATAAGATCTTGGATTTGTTGGCTCATTTCTTCATCATGCTCACGAATAGAGTCCATCAAGACGCCTTCAACATTCGACTCAAGGAAGTTCATAATATCAGCTGCCGCTTTTAACCCACCCATTTTCGCCGCTTGAGCACCCGCTTGGCCAGCAAATTGCTTCTCCATTATCTCATTTAATTCTTGTAAAGCTGCGGGTTGTACTTCTTCTAGATTAGCAATACGCATCATTAAGTCTAAACGTACTTTGTCAGCAAATTGACCTAGGATTTCTGCAGATTGGTCTGGTTCCAAATAAGATAAAACGATGGTTTGAATTTGAGGATGCTCATTACGAATAATGTTAGCCACTTGTTTAGAGTCCATCCATTTCAATGAATCTAAACCTTTGGCACCACTGCCCATAACAATTTGATCAATTAAGTTCCCTGCTTTGTCTTCACCTAAAGCCGCCGTTAATGCTCTACGAACAAACTCTTCAGACTGAAAGCCGATCGTACTGAAATTTTGAATTTCTTGAATAAAAAGCTTATGTACTGCGGTTATTTTCTCTTGGGTAAAATCGTCCATACCCGCCATGATCATGCCAACTTGCTGCACTTGTTTAGGCTCAAGGTGTTTTAATATTTGTGCTGCATCTTCTTCAGATAAGCTCAATAACAATATCGCTGCTTTTTCAGCACCGTCAAGCTTGTCGGTATCAAAACCAGCAGGTGAAGGTGCTAATTCTAGGGGTTCATCACTCATCTTCGTTCAACCAACTTTTCACAACTTGCGAGGATAATTCAGGCTCATTGGCAACTAGTGCCCGAACCGCTTTAAGTATATCTTCATCTCGATGCAAATCAGGTAATTGTAAACTACCATCGGGAGCAAAACCCACTGCGCCTGCATCGAACTCAGATGTTAACATATCCATGGTTTCATCACCTAAGTCAATATGACTATCAAGTGATTTATCACCATAATCTGAAGGTGTTTGATCTGGGTAGATTAAACGTTTCAGCATAGGACGAACCACAGCGACAATAAGAATGATGATCACCAATGCACCCATCACTAATTTAAGCGACTTCAGGAACCAAGCTTGTTCATACACAGGAATATCTTGTTTTTCAGCCACATGTTCACGAGCAAATGGTAGGGAGATGACTTCAAGTACATCTCCTCGCTGTAGATCAAAGCCAATACTACCTTGTAACAAACGACGAATACTAGCAAGCTCTGCAGCACTTCGTGGCACGTATGTAACAACAGGTACGGTACTGCCGTCACCATCTCCTTCTGCTGGAGTAGGGACAGCGCTTGATGATAAATAATCCAAGGCCACTGAAACACTTACTCTGCGGATGACACCCGTTTGTTGCTTAGTATGGCTAATTGCTTCGTCAAGTTCGTAATTTTTAGTAGATTCAGAATGCTTACGACTTGGCATAGCTTTTTGCTGACCGCCCGTTGCATTTTCTGGAATGTTGGAGTCTAGTGGCGGTTGATTTGAAAGCGCGCCAGGTATTCCGCCTAACATACCACCAATAGTACTGTCTTCCACTTGCATTTCACTTCGTAATGCAGGTAAATCTGAATTATAGCGACGTTGTGTTTCTTCCGTATTGGTAAAGTCCATACTGACATCTACTTGAGCCGTATAGTTACTTAAACCAACAACTGGAATAAGAATGGAATCGATTTTTCCTAGGTACTCACTTTCACGTTTTTGTTCAATTTCGAATTCTTTACGAGAGCGCGAAGAGATTGAGTCTTGTGAACCTGAATTTAATAGTCGACCATTTTGGTCTGTTACTGTCACACGATTAGGTGTTAACCCTTGTACAGCAGAGCCGATAATATCAACAACGGCATCCACTTCTTCTTCTGATAATAAACGTCCTTTTCTTAACGTTAGTACCACAGTTGCAGACGGTGATTTGACTCTTTTGGCAAAAATATTTTCTTTGGGTATGGCTAATAAAACTTTAGCGCGAGAAATACTTTGTAATTCTTCAATAGTTCTTGCTAATTGTTGTTCGCGAGCATGCTTAAGGCGCTCACCTTCTAAACGTTGACTAACACCAAACCCCATGTCTTGCATGATGATTTCGTTACCATCAACACGCTCATTCGTTAGCCCTTCTCTGGCAAGTATTAATTTTACATTTTGATATTCATCAACAGGTACTGAAATAGTATTGTTTTCTTGCTGGTATTCCACCTCATTAGCATCAAGAAAATCCATAGTGGTGATAAGTTCAGTCGTTGGTAGTTTTGTTAAAATGCGATATTCAGGTTGATTCGCCCACATAATAACGAAAACGGCGATGGCTAAACATATTGCTAGCGCCATCACTAACGTTAATTGACGCAAAACATCGACATTACCTAATGATGAAGCAAAACCTGATTTTTGTTCATCAGCAACGCTATCCGCATTATCATCGGCAAGTACCATTGAGGTATTGTCTATCGTATCAGCCACTTAACTTCTCCGCTATACTACTTTCTAATTTTCAATTAATGTAAATTCTATTCACACAAATTCAAATACGAATTTTATTATTAATGATCAATGCCTAAACAGGCATACTCATAATTTCTTTATATGCTTCAACAAATTTATTACGTATTTGCACTGTCGCATCAAAAGCAATACCTGATTTAGACCCAGCAATCATAACATCGGCTAAGGTAACACTAGTATCGCCACGCTCAAAAGCGGCTCGTTTAACACCAACATCTTTTTGAATATCACTCACGGTATTAATTGCATCTTTGAGCATATTGCCAAAGTCTTCACCTGATTTATTAATGCTAGGAATAGCATTACTGTCTGAAGGTATCGAACCTACTTTATGGTTCATTGCCTCAAGAGACATGCTTTGCATTTGGGCAAATAGAGAATTCGTTTTGATATCCATGACTTTCTCGCTTGTGTCAAATTCTTGTTATGTACCGATATAACATGAATAAAGCAAACATGATGCCAAGGTGTTTAAAGGGTGGAAATACGCTCATTCACATCGACGTGCATGGATGCACTAATGCAGTGAAGACATGGAAGTCTAGGAACTGCCATGTGACCGCGACATACCGTACATCCTGTACATAAAAGAGTTCTATATATTATTTATATAGAACTCATGAGGTTATCTCAGTTTAAAAAGGTATTCGCAATATTAAATTTACGATTACGCTGGTATTTGAATACCTGAATCACGCATCCGAGCAATTTTATAGCGTAACGTTCTTGGACTAATACCTAGGCGTTCGGCAACATCTTTACGACTACCATGACATGCGTTTAATGTATCAAGAATAATTTGGTGCTCTTGTAGCTTTAATTCACTACCCAATTTATCATCACTTTCTTCAACAGGTATTGAGGTTATAATTTCTGTATCAAATTGCTCAATTAATAAATCGCCCGTATCAATAATATTGTCACTATAGAGGATTAGTGCTCTTTGAATGACATTATCTAATTCTCGAACATTTCCAGGCCATTCATAAGTGGTTAATTTTCTTCTCGCAGCAGGAGTAAATTCAGGTATTTGTTCACCACCTTTTTGAGATAAGCGTTGCACTAAATGTTTTGCTAAAGGCAAGATATCATCTTTGCGTTGTGCTAAAGGTAACCAAGTCAGTGGAAATACATTTAAACGGTAATATAAATCTTCGCGAAACTTACCTTCTGCAACAGCTTCCTTTAAATCTCGATTACTGGTTGCAATGACTCTCACATCTAAACTTATCATTTTACGTCCACCTAAACGCTCAACTTCTCGCTCTTGTAATACACGTAAAATTTTAGCTTGCAGTCCTAAGTCCATTTCAGTAATTTCATCAAGTAAAATAGTGCCTCCTTGGGCTTGTTCAAACTTGCCTGGGCATGCTTGAATAGCGCCAGTAAAAGCACCTTTTTCATAACCAAATAGTGTCGCTTCAAGCATATTTTCAGGTATCGCTGCACAATTAATAGCAACAAACTTTTGATCCGCACGCGTAGAATTATAATGAACGTATTGTGCCAGAACTTCTTTACCTGAGCCACTTGGTCCTAACACCATCACAGAAGCATCCGTGGTCGCGACTTTTTTAGCAAGCTTAAGCAACTCTATACTTTTAGCATCTTCAGCAATAGGTGTTTGTTTATCATTAACATGCAGCGGAATATATTGATTAACCGTATTGAGTAATACTTCAGGAGAAAACGGTTTACTGATGTAATTACAAGCACCGTCTTTCATTGCTTGCACCGCATCATTAATCGTACCGTAAGCCGTCATCATCAATACAGGTAATTTAGGTAAATTACTGCGAATACTCTTTAATAACGATAAACCTGACATACCACCCATTTGTACATCGCTTACCACCATATCCACTCGGTGATTTTTCAATAATAACAGTGCAGCTTCGCCAGAATCAGCTTCAACACACTGAAATCCAGCTAACTTTAATGTATCAAGTAAGGCTTCTCGTAAGCCTGCATCGTCTTCAACAACTAATATTTTACTGGCATTCATATGAAGCCTCCTTTGAGGAAAATCTCTCTTGGGGTTGTGTTGGAATGGTATGAGTAGCGTTAACTGAATCGTGCTGTTGTATTACGGTATCGCCATCAATTATCGCAGGTAAACTAATACAAAAATGTGCTCCCTCACCCGCCTTACTCAATAAGTGCACGTTACCTTGGTGTGCATTAGCAACGGATTTAACCACAGCTAAACCTAAACCAGTACCTTGCACTCGAGAAGTATAAAAAGGTTCAAAAATTTTATCTGCTCGCTCTTTGTCTATACCTTTTCCGTTATCGCGAACACTTATGTAAGCTAATTCATTTTGGCAATAAGTCGACACCTCTATCACGGCATTTTGTTTGATCACTTGTAGACTATTGTGAATAAGGTTTTGAATAGCACCGGTTAAAGCACTTTGATTTCCCATGACATGACAGTCATCGTTACATGTTTTAACAAGTACTTGAGCGTTCGCTTTATTAATAAGCGCTTCCAAGCCTTTAACTGAGTCAGTGACGAGTTCATTAATACTTAAAGGTTCTACGACTTGTTGCTTACCACTTTTAGCAAAAAGCAACATGTCATTCACTTGTTGTTCTAAATCTTGCAAACGTGACATCAGCTTATCTTGAAAGTCTTCTCGGTCTTGGCCAGAAAGCCTTGCATTACTTAAGTTAGCACCATAAAGCATTGCTGCTGATAAAGGTGTTCTTATTTGATGAGCCAGCGTTGAAACCATTTTACCTAATGAAGATAAACGCTGTAATTGACTTAACTTGTCTTGTAATAAGCGAGTTTCAGTTAAGTCAGTGATCATAATTAACTGACCTGGTTGATTACCCAGCGCGGTAATTTCTAATTTAACGCGTCGGCCATCTTTTAATGACACTTCATGCCAATCATCGGCGCGCGGTTTAAAAGAACGTTTTATAACATCAAACCACGGCTGTCCTAAAATAGGTTCATCAAGTAAAAGGCTGGCAACTTTGTTAATTTTTATAACAACACCATTACCATCAAGCATGATCATACCTGTAGGCATTACATCAATAAGCTGACTTAATTGGCTACTCTGCTGTCGTAATGATTCTAATTCACCAATATAAGCTTCAGACTTTAATGACGAGTCAATAGGCCTAAATGAAAGAGGTGAATGATTGAAAATATTATCTGTCGACTGGTGAACAGTGCTAGTAGAATAGGCAAGTGCCATAATGCTTTACTCGATTATTTATAACAACCTGAATAAAGCATTAATTATGCCACTTAGAATAACCCTTTAATTTCAATCAAATAGAGAGAATACCGCTTGAATTTATCATGTCAAAAAATTGGCTTTGACAACAAAAATAACAGCTTAACTGCTTTTTTGCAGGTCATATTTACGCATTTTTTCAACGAGTGTTGTTCTACGCATACCTAACAATTCAGCGGAGCGAGCCACAACCCAATTGTTCTTAGATAACGCTTGTTCAATCATAGAAACTTCAAGATCGGCCAAGTATTCTTTTAAATTTAAGCCGTCTTCAGGCAATAAACTCACATTTTCAGTTGTAACAAATTCGCTATCAAATAATGAGTTATCTTGCTCATGATCATGTTCTTCATCGTCATAATCAAAGCCACCAAAAAGCTCATTGATTGCTTCCCTTTCCTGTATTTCTTCAGGATATTCCGGTTGATATCCTTCAACATCAAGATGGCGATACTTTAAAGGTAACTCACTAACATCAACAACTTGATCAGCAAACATGATGATCATGCGTTCAATAAGGTTAGATAATTCACGTACATTACCTGACCATGAGTGTTCCTTTAATGAGGTGATCGCATTATCTGTAAAACGTACAGATTTACCTTGTTCACTTTCAAAGCGAGAAGTTAACTCTTTTAACAATAACGGAATATCGTCTTTACGCTCCCGTAATGACGGTGTTTCAATAGGAAAAACATTGAGTCGATAATAAAGGTCTTCACGAAACTCATTTGTTTTTATCATTTCTTCTAAGTTTTGATGAGTCGCCGCGATAATACGTACATTCGCTTTAATACTTTTTGCGCCACCAATACGTTCAAAGGTTCGCTCTTGCAATACTCTCAGTAACTTAACTTGCATCGGTTGTGGCATATCACCAATTTCATCTAGAAATAAAGTGCCGCCTTCAGCCAATTCAAAACGCCCTTTACGCAATGAGATCGCGCCTGTAAAAGCGCCTTTTTCATGTCCAAACAATTCACTTTCTAAAAGTTCAGCGGGAATAGCACCACAGTTAAGCGGTACAAAAGGCCCTTTAGCACGATCAGACAAGTCATGAATATTACGAGCCACCACTTCTTTACCCGTACCTGATTCACCTAGAATTAAGACACTTGCTTGTGTTGTTGCTACCTGTTCAATTAAAAAACGTACTTCATTCATTTTCTCGCTCACGCCGACAAGGGAGCGAAAAAGAGGATTAGCACTTAAATTATTGCGTTTTCTCGGTAAATTATTGTGATATTGGTGACTATGGTGAATCAACTCGGTTAATTGCGCATAATTAAGCGGCACGCCAAGCTGACCAACAATATTAGCAAATCCTGAAGTAGCTTGTTGATCCAATACATCATGTAAAATAAAGGGATAACTCGGATTTTTTTTAACAAATTCAAGGATGCGTTCAGATAACTGTCCACATAAAATAACCGTTAAAATATTGCTATTTTCTTTGAAATTTTCAGTAATTTCATTTTCATTGCAAACAGTAAATTGTTCACCGACAAAGGCCAAGACTGTTTCGATTTGCTGACGACGCTGGGTGTCGTTATCAATGACAACAATATGTTTTTGAACTTGTGAGGGCATCATATAAAGGAGATATTTACGGACTAATATAATAAGTTTAACGAGTTATGACCATTTATCAACAAAAAATTGACGCTCAAGTCATTTTTTTGACTTTTGTAACCGTTCATTTCAGTTAAAAATAACAAGTTCCTCCTGCCCATTAAAATGTGCCTTAGGCGTATTCACTGTGGATATATTTAAAAGATCTGAGTCGGAAGAACAAAAAAGTAAAAAGAAGAGCGGCTGTTAACGTCAATAAAACAATATTTACGACTGTTTTTCAGTGTTATTTACAGCGTTTTTGGAAGATGATCGAAAAGCACTTAAGGCAATCATAATAATTTAGTTACGTTATTCTATTTAAAATAGCGGTTGTAACTGTCTCTTTGCTATTATTTTACGATGATATCAACATAAGATATATTTTTGTGGCTCACATATTGCTTATTAAATTTGATATGTAATGATTTATTTTTTTTGTGCTAAGTTTATATCTAACAACCTGCATATAAAAATCAGATCGGATTAAAATTATTGAGTACTAAAGTTATGAGAACATCTATAAAAAAATACCAAAATTCATTTGCTGAGAGTGTTGTTGATGCCGACCCTCATACCTTAATTAGTATTATTTTCAAACATATACTAATCAATGTTGCGATTGCCAAAGGCGCGATTGATAGAAAAGAAATCGAAAATAAAGGTAAAGCACTGATCAAAGCAATGGCTTTAGTGGGAGAATTACAAGACAGTATTGACATGGAAAAAGGTGGAGAGATTTCTATTAATCTTTTTGATTTATATCAATATGTTGTAGGCTGTTTAACTGATGCTAATATTGAAAGCAATATCGAAAAATTAGATGAAGTTACCGATCTAATCTCTAATATAAAAGAAGGCTGGGATGCGATCCCCCTTGATAAAAGATAAAAGATAAAAGATAAAAGATAAAAGATAAAAGATAAAAATATTGCACTGCAAGTAATGCTACTTGCTTATAATGCTACTTGCTAAAGATATTGTGCAGTTACCCTTACATAATTAGCAACGGCCTAACGATATAATTATAACATCACTCCTACTTTTTCATCTCGTCAACTTAATATAATTAAATTTCCCTCAATGAATTAGCTTTCATGCCGATATAGATTTTAGCAACAAATAACAATTTTGTATTTCAGCATTTTGTCGTTCTTGAACTAATAAAATAATCGTTCAAGATTATTTATATTATCCGGTAGTAAGAGGTAAGTTATGGCCATTCGTCGCTCTATTCAGCAATATCAAATTAATAGCGTTAACAATATATTAGATGCCGACCCACACACCCTCATCTCGATTATTTATCAACATATATTGGGCAGTTTAGCCGCAGCAAAAGGGTCTATTCAGCGTGATGAGATTGAAGAGAAGGGTAAAAACATCAATAAGGCAATAGCACTGATAGGTGAGTTGATTGATAGTTTAAATATGGAACAAGGCGGAGATATTTCTAATAATCTTGCGGCTTTATATGACTACTCAGTTCGTAAACTGGTTGATGCAAATGCTGAAGCAAATTGTGATCTTCTCAATGAAATCAGCTTAATTTTTATTGATATTAAAGCTGGATGGGATAGTATCCCTAAACAACAACAAATAAAACCAGATGCACAAGCCACAATTGCAGGTATTTAGGAGTGAATACATGTCAAAAATAAAACAACTATCTGAAGAAGATATTTCAAATCTTGAAGATCAAATCCTCGATGTTGATACAGTGATGCTAGATCCTGATTACGTTGAACCTGCCATTGAATTCATTACCCTTATTGATGAAAAGATTCAGGCGATGATGCCATCAATAAATGATGAAACATCTGATGAACACATTAAACGTTTGCAACTTTGTGCCTATACATTAAGTAAATTAGCTGAAAAAGCACAGGAACAGTTGGACGAAGTAAAAGAAGCTATTTTGAGTATCAAAAAAAGTAAAGATGCAACCAGCGCCTATAAAAGTAATAAATAATAAGCATTTATCATTTTTTGTTAATATCCATATAAAAAGCACTACTTTTTTAGTGCTTTTTATATGTTTCAAAGTAATTTGAACATGAAATATTTCAATAGTCCTAACCTAGCAGCGATAAAACACTACTAGCGCTAGCATTGGCTTGCGATAAAATAGCAGTAGACGCTTGCTGTAATATTTGGCTTTTACTTAACTTTGATGTTTCTAAGGCAAAGTCAGCGTCATTAATACGAGAACGACTGACCGACATATGCTCGATCGATATTTCAGAAATAGAAACCGTTGATTGTAAACGATTCATTGATGCGCCAAATTTGGAGCGCTGTTCAGATATGTAATCTAATGCTCGATCAATCAGAGTAATTGCGTTATCGGGGTCAGTGGCAATATTTAACGCATTTAAGCCAAGCGCTTCAGCATCAATACGCGAAAACTCCATTGCTACACTATGTCCCTTTTCTGAGCCGACCTGTAGGTTATAGGTATTAGATAATAATGGATTGACAACATGTGCCGTAGGTACTTTAACGGTAAAGCCTTCCATAGGATCAAGTGTCAAAAAGGTGTTTGAGTTATCAACGACAGATTCTGCTGTTTTAACATCGCCACCATCAAGATCTAAACCACCAATAGCACCGGTGTCTTCATTACCAAAATTAAAATTATCGCTAATAAAAGTATCACCCGCTCCACCTGAAAACGCTGTTTGAAAAGCAGCTTCTGTTGCGTATGATGTTAACCCCTTACCAAACAAATCTTGTATAGCTTTATCTAAGGTATTTGACCCTAAGTTTGTCGTTAAATTAATTTCATCACTTAAAAAGGCCATAACATCTTTGATGCCCTCGCCGCCATTGCTTTTTATATCATCATGTAACATACGAACAGCGCTATAACCTTGAGAATAATGTTTAGACGAACTATCCCAAGTACTAAAAAAAGTATTATCAGCTGCATAGCTAGTTATATCTGCACCAGTAAAACCAGTAGTTTTATCGAAGAGCGTAGGGTCGCCCGCAAAAGCTACGGAAAAACTAGCATCATTTTCAGCAACCAATTGATTATAAACATTTTCATCTGCTCCCTGAATTAACTCTGCTGCCCCTTCTTTAAACCATGATGGTAGCGAATCCATATCCATAGTGCGCCCCATAACCGCGTGTACCATTTCATGAGCAATAATACGATCACTAAATTGCGGTGCAACGCCACCATCAGGTTTTTTACCTATGGGAAAAGATTTAGTGTAGATAGTTAATGTTTGTTCCTGTGCGCGACTTAGGCTGTCGTCATTTGAAGTAGAATAGCTCACCGTCGCCGCAAATTCAGCGTTAGGGTCATCATCAAAAATAAGCGACATTTCTTGTTTATCAGTAACTTTTAAACCAAAACTATCACTGATCATTCTTTCTGATTCTGCAAACCAGTTAGTGAACAATTGATCGACCATAAACTGCTTAGTTTCATCAACATGAGCCGGTAGTTTATTTCGTTCAAATAGCTTAACACCATTAAACTCGGTATTTTCAGCGACACTGTCCATTTCGTTAAGTAACTGAGAAGCTTCCTGTTGTAATGCATTACGGTTTGAAGCTGATAGCGTGCCATTAGCTGCTTGTACCGAAAGTTCGCGAATACGCTGTAAATTAGTGACCAATGAACTTAATGAACCATCAGCAGTTTGTAATGCCGATATACCGTCATTGGTATTACGAATAGCTTGGGTTAGACCACGAATTTTTGAAGTAAAACCGTCGCTAATGGCAAGACCTGCAGCATCATCTTTGGCTGAGTTAATGCGCAAACCTGAAGAAAGGCGTGTCATCGCTTCGTTTTGCTGTAATTGTGAACGGCTTGTCATACGCTGCGAAAAAAGCGAGTTAATATTAGTATTTACTCTCATTGCCATTGGAGAATCACCTTATTAATATTTTCTACCTGTATAGTTATCGACCAGATTTTAATTATCTTTAAAAACTTTTTTAAAAATAGCACTATAATAATCAATAGATTCAAATGTAATTTTTAATCTCTTGATTATTATAAGCATTGATTAATTTTTTACTGAAAATAAGTTAATCAAATTATGATTAAATAATAAGCGTCAAAGTATAACTCGCACGAATTAAGCTTGGAATCACTACATAGATGAAATAAACTTGGATCATACGGCATACATTCTCAATTAGTATGGTTAGATATTTTAAAGGGGTAGAAAATGTTTAATGGTAAAAATATATTAATAACGGGCGGAACAGGGTCTTTCGGAAAAAAATATACCAAAACATTGTTAGAAAAATATTCTCCTCGTAAAATAATTATTTATTCTAGAGATGAACTAAAACAATTTGAAATGCAACAAGACTTCAACCAGCCTTGTATGCGTTACTTCATTGGCGATGTTAGAGATAAAGAACGCTTAACTCAGGCGATGAATGGCGTTGACTTTGTAATTCATGCTGCAGCATTAAAGCAAGTGCCCGCGGCAGAATACAACCCGATGGAATGCATCAAAACAAATATTAATGGTGCTGAAAACGTTATCTTCGCAGCGCTTGCCAATAATGTAGAAAAAGTCATTGCTTTATCAACAGATAAAGCCGCGAACCCTATTAATTTATATGGTGCAACTAAACTTGTTTCCGACAAACTATTTGTTGCTGCAAATAATATCTCTGGCGGACATAAAACGACTTTTTCAGTAGTTCGCTATGGTAATGTTGTTGGTTCACGAGGATCTGTTGTACCCTTTTTTGAAAAGCTTATTAAAGAAGGTGCTACTGAAATCCCGGTAACTCATGATGAAATGACCCGTTTTTGGATAACCTTACAAGATGGTGTTGATTTTGTTTTGAAAAATTTTGAGCGCATGTTTGGCGGCGAAATTTTTGTTCCAAAAATACCTTCAATGCGCATCATGGATTTAGCTCAAGCGATGGCTCCGACATTGAAAATTAAAATAGTCGGTATAAGACCTGGCGAAAAACTACATGAAATTATGTGTCCTTCCGATGACTCTTACCATACTTTTGAATATGAAGATCATTTTGTTATCGCACCTAGTATACAATTTTCAAGTAGAAGTAATGACTTTACTATTAATGCCTTAAACGAAAAGGGCCACCAAGTTGAACATGGTTTTGAATATAATTCTAAAAACAACCCCGTATTTCTGTCTCAGAAAGAACTTTTAGACTTTAATAACTTAGCAGAACTATGACCTCTCCTTTTATTCCATACGGAAAACAGAGCATTAATCAAGCTGATATTGATGCTGTTGTTAGTGTTTTAACATCAGACTTTCTAACTCAAGGGCCGCAAGTCCCTCTTTTTGAACAGGCCATATCAAACTACTGTAATGTAAATCATGGTATTGCAACTAATAGTGCCACTTCCGCTTTGCATATTGCTTGTTTAGCATTAGGCGTAGAAAAGGGAGACTGGGTATGGACAAGTCCAATATCTTTTGTCGCTTCGGCCAACTGCGCCCTATATTGTGGCGCTAGTATAGACTTTGTTGATGTGTCATCAAGTACAGGGCTTATTTCAATAGAAAGTCTAAAACATAAACTTGAAAAAGCGAAAGAAGAAGGAAATCTACCTAAGGTTATCATCCCTGTACATTTATGTGGTCATATATGTAATATGATTGCTCTAAAGGAACTGGCTCAAGAATACAGTTTTAAAATAGTTGAAGATGCTTCACATGCTATTGGTGCTCAATATCAGCAACAACCTGTTGGTAATTGCATGTACAGCGACATCACTGTTTTTAGCTTTCATCCAGTAAAGATTATTACTGCTGGTGAGGGCGGAATGGCTATGTGTAATGATGAAATTCTAGCAAACGAGATGCGCCTATATCGGAGTCACGGCATAACCAAAAACCCTGAATATATGCAAAACAGTTCAGCACCAGATTGGTACTATGAACAGATAACGCTAGGATTCAATTACAGAATGACTGATATCCATGCAGCATTAGGCTTAAGCCAGCTAAATAATATCGACTCATTTATTAAAAAACGCCATCAGTTAGTGACTCGTTACCATGAAAAACTAACAGATATTGACGGTATAAGCTTAGTTACGCCTACATACCAGTGTTACTCTGCCTACCATCTATTTTCAGTATTACTAACAGATGAAGAACAACGTATGAGAGTTTTCACCTCAATGAGAGAGAAAAACATTGGGGTAAACGTGCATTATATCCCAATAACTTCGCAGCCTTATTTTCAACAACTTGGTATTAACTCTAATGAATTTCCAAATGCCAATAATTTTTATCAAAGAGTCCTTACTTTGCCATTGCATCCAACTCTTAGCATCGACCATCAAGACTTTGTAATTAAAGCGTTGCTCGATAGTTTATGAAAATCGCATTAGGTTCAGTGCAATTTGGTTGCGACTACGGTATTTCGAATGAAGCTGGGCAGGTAAATAGGACTGAACTAGCGACAATTTTGGCTTATGCAAGTAATGTAGGTATTTCCCTTATTGACACTGCACCAGCTTATGGCAATAGTGAAATAGAATTAGGTAGTTCATGTTTCAAACATAATTTTTCATTTGTTTCAAAAATATCACCGGATTGTCCAATAGAAAACATAGTTTCTTCCTCTGAAACGTCTATACGTAGTTTAAAGATCCATAAACTGGATGCCCTGTTATTACATCATGGAGAACAATTGTTATCTGATAAAGGTGACCTAATATATGAACAATTATTAAAGGTAAAAAACCATAATAGATTAACAAAAAAAATAGGATGCTCGGTCTATTCCCCTAAAGAAGCTCTTACAATTGTTGAAAGGTATAATGTTGATATAGTACAAATTCCCGCTAGTATTTTTGATCAGAGAGTATTTCAAGACGATATTTTAGCTAAATTGAAAGAAAAAGATATCGAAGTTCACGTACGTTCGTTATTTTTACAAGGAGCATTATTTCTACCGCCTAACAAATTACCACTACATTTAGAAAAATTGAAACCTGTACTTAAAAAATTGAACACAGCGCTAATTGAAAATAAAACAGATATATTAACATTAGCTATCGCGCCATTTGTACAAAATAAAAATATTGATAAAATAGTTTTGGGTTGCTGCTCTTTAAAACAACTTAAAGAGATTATAACAGCCTATAAAAACGCTAAAACACTTAGTTTTGCTTACAGAGACCATGCTATTTTTGATGAAAACATTATAAACCCAAGCCTTTGGCCTTCAAACTAAAATAGGCTGCTTCAAGTCTATCCCAATCACTTTCATTATCAATATCAATGCCTATATCGTTAGGTAAAACAATAGGAATTATTGGTTTCAGCTCAATAAACATATTGTATTTCATCAGTTGTTTAACATTAAATAAATAAAAACCGCCAGCATCGCTAAATAATTTTGGTAATTTTACTGTTGGTAAAGCATAATTTTCTGGAAATATTGGCGATACAGAACTATCTTCTTGCAGCTTCAACGCTAATGATGCTTCTAGACCTAATCCTTTCACTGACATTACTAAACCATTTTTATGAATGTTAAATACATTTACGGCGTCTTGGAAATAATTCACAGATATCAACGCAGATGTGGCTAAGGTAAATAGTACATTATCACTGGAAAAATAGGCTTGAAAACGAGGTAAGTCCTGCCGGACTAGATCCATAAATGTAGCCTTATCAGTAGCAACTTTCTTTTCTCTTAACCCCAAAGTAATTACATTTGGAAAACATGCAACCAAGTCCAAAATTTCTTCACTGTCGGTTGAAATGGCAATCCCTTTTAGTCCTTTAATTTTACTCAAATTTTCGATTACATGGCAAATAACAGGTTTATTGTCGAGATGACGAATATTTTTTTCTATTATTCTTTTTGAGCCAATACGGGCTGGTATATAAGCAAACAAATTAAGTCAATCCAATCAAAACAGTTAACGCCTTCTTTATTGATTTTTCATCACAGGCAAATGTCATACGAATAAAACCCTCATTTTCTTTTCCGAATGCAATACCTGGAGTAAAGGCTACTTGGTGATCAATGATTAATTTTTCAACAAAGCTCATAGAATCAAGAGAAAAACGAGAAATATCAATAAATAAATAGAATGCACCTTGAGGAATAAAAATACTACTTTCCAACCATGTATCTTGAATCATCTCTATTATCATCGTTCGTCTCTGAATAAAAGCATTCTGCATTTTGCTTAATTCTATAGTCGCTTTAGGATCAACAAGAGCAGCTATTGCTCCTGATTGCACAAAGCTATTTATTGAAGTAGTTATATATTGTGATAATTTATTGGCTTGTAAAATTATAGCCTCGGAAGCATGCATATATCCTATTCGCCAGCCGGTCATAGCGTAAGACTTAGAAAAACTGAAAATCGAGATAATCTTATTATAGTCTTTAAATATGGATTGAATCGAATAGTGCTTTTGCTGATACAATAAATCTTCATAAACTTCATCTGAAATAACATAAAGATCATGCTTAATACTTAACTCACCAATAAGTCTTAGAGTCTTTTTTGAATAAACGCAACCTGTTGGGTTATTTGGTGAATTGATAATGATGGCTTTTGTTTTATTAGTAACTGCAGCTGTCAATTTCTCAATTTCAATATTGAAACCATTTGAGATTGTTGTTGTTACTATAACGGGTGTGCCGCCAGTTAACGTCACACAGCTATGATATGGCATCCAATATGGTGAAATTAAAACAACCTCATCGCCGGGGTTAATAATGGCTTGTAAGGCTAGGTATACACCATGAACTGCACCATGAGTTACCAAAATATCTTGGCTACTTTTTGGAGTAAATTTATTTTTTAGTTTTAATTTTTCACTAATCGCTAGACGTAATTTTGTTTGACCATTTGAAGCACAGTAATGGGTATTTCCCTCTGTCATTGATTTCGATGCAGCATTGCAAATAAATGCAGGGGTATCAAAATCAGGATCTCCTGTCTGTACCCTTGTGATTACTTTACCTTTTTCAGCCATTTCCCGAATACGATCAGATAACTTTACATTAATAGACTCAGACATTAACTGCAAACGTTCATTCATTAGGATAACCCTTAGTGTCTAAAGGTTTATTCAGCTCACTCAATTGCTCTATATGCGCGGAAGATAATAAATCGGTCTCAGTGAGATATTTTTTATCACAAACAATTTTTTTAGTATCCCACTTCAGAGTATCCAAGCAGAAGAACCATATATCTTCTTGAATTTCTATACGGTGAAGTTTTTCAAGAATTTCTTCGTTAATGTTGTCATTATCAATAATAACCACACCACCGTCGTCGCAAACAGCAATAGCACCATTATATTTGGCCATTAAATAATCACGTTTTTCTTGTGGAAATCTATCAGCTTCAATATTAAAACAACCGATGGGAGTCGTTCCTTTACACCAAACTTTAAATCTAGATCGCTTTATTGCCGCTATATCTCTAACTTTACCATCAACAACTAATGCTTTTGCGCCACGATACAATAAAGAATATTTACTTACTAAATCTCCCAAAATTGCTCTTTCTGCACAATTGTGAACAAAAACAATAATAATATCATTTTCTTTTACTTTATTAATTTCATCGTGTACTTGGTAGTTAGACTCATTCGCGGCGAAAACACAATGAATTCGACCAACTTCATGTTGCTCCTCAATTACAGGTAAAACATCAGCTAATACACCTGTTTTACCTAAAGCGTCGGCAACTTCAGTAGTTGAAACTCTATTTTTTTTAATAAATGAAATGATTTTACTATTGATAGTCATATACTACTTCCCTTTAAGTATTTTTATCGTGAACTCCCACAGGGGATAGTCGTGATAAATTACAAAAGAACGAGACAATTTACTCGCCCACGATAAAACATCAAAAACAGCATAATGATGATTTTTTTCCAACTGATAATCAACTTGATCCGTTAGAAAATTGAGTGCTACACCGTCATTAGCGATTAAAAACATCTGCTGCATCGTTTGTTGTGCATACTCATCATTATTTTCTAGTTTAAAGCTCAGCATGCCCGATTCAACGGCAAAATCAACCGATTTAGTAGAATATTGCTTTAACGATAATAAATCTGCCTGATAGAATTCTGCACAACTATTAACATGTTTTTTATTTGCCTCATCAATTAAGGAAGCTGAAATATCAATGCCAATATAGTGAAATGAATTACCAAATTTATTTACTAAAAAATCATACAAATCACCAAAGCCACAACCTACATCTAAAATCGTTTTTCCTTTTGGATCATAGTCACGAAATAAAACGTCGAATCTTAGATACTGGGATTCCTGACCAGACCATCCAACAGAAGAAATGTCATTTCCTTTTTCTTTATATCTTTCATTATAAAAGGAAGTGACTCGTTGATAGTCTTTTACAGTCAAGCCTTTTACCATTTCATAAAGTCCTTAAAATTTGTATACAACAATTTCTCCAATTGAGTCTCATTAACTTTTAAATCCGATAATATTTGGATACTGTCTATCAAAGAATTTTCAATACTCCTATCTGGATAGTCGGACCCATAGAATATTCTTTCAAAGCGCATACTATTCATAGCATAAACCATGTCTTGAGGGACTGAGCTACCACGAAAGTATAATAATGAATATGAACAGTCGAAATAGACATTTTCCAAACGTTTAGCCAGCATCATCATATCAATAACATGATGTCCCCCCATATGTGCCCAAATAAAATTGGTATCAGGACATTGCTTAGCCAGAGTAGCATATTCAAGAGGATTAAATCCTTGCATTAATCCTGACCCATCTGGAAAGGCATCTAACAATACAGGAACATTTAAGGTTGCAGCAAATCGGCAGACGTCAACTAATTTTGGACTTTTCATATCCAAATGTTGAAGCCTAGGATGCAGTTTTATTCCGCAAAAATGCATATCATTTATGGCGATAGTCATTGTTTTCAATACTTGTTTATCATCAGGATCAACATTAACAAAAGCTTCTAGTCTTTGATGACGTTGAATAACTTCGCTAACTTCTTCAATTGACCAAGGTTGAATGAGTAAATGAAGAATGACACCCTTTTCAATTTGAGCATTAGAAAGCTGCTGATTTAATTCATTAGCAGCATCACCTACTTTTTTGAATTTCAATGAATCTAAATGTAAATGTGCATCTATACAGTTCATGATTTCACCCTAAAATTAATAAGTTTTTTGACCTGTTGAGCTTGTCGCTCAGATTTTTCTATACTTTCAGCACTACTAATAAAATATCCCATTCGGTCACCATCACAACAGGCATTGTTTAGTTTATCTCCAACACAAACAAAAGAAGCGGCTTTAACACCAGAAATAGTATTGCTTTGATTGAAACCACAGATTTCGACCACGACTCCTGACTTATTTGGAAAAAAATGTAAAATGGTGTGATTTGCGATTAAATGGCTGGGGTCTAAAGATAAACCTATAGCTTGTTTGATTGTATTTAACGCGATGTCAAAACCAGAAGCTAATTCGACAAAACTTTCAAAAACCAAAAATCCACCACCGCGCCCAGCTAGTTCTACCATGCCTATAGATCCATCTTTCATTAGAATAACCTCTGCATGACATGGACCATTTTGATAATTTAGGGCAGTAACTGCATCAACAACAAGCTGTTCCATATTTTTAGTTGTTGAATCATTTAATTCAGCACTAGTAAGCTGATAAGCAACTAAACCAGATGTAGATTTTATTTTCTTCTTTGCTGTAATACATAATATTTGTGTTTGTTTTTTATTTACAAAAGCTTCAACAGTAAATTCTTCACCTTCCATAAAAGACTCAATAATCACCTCTCCATTAGATGAAAAAGACTGTGCAGAATATAGATACTCTTTAATACTCTCATCGTAACGCGTAACTTTAAAAACACCACGACTACCTGCACTATCAACAGGCTTTATGATAAACGGTAAAGGCTTTTCGAAAGCTATTTCCTGTAAATACTCAATATCATTACTAACTTGCCAAATAGGCCCATTAACATTCGCATTTTCCCAGCATTGCCGTTGCAATGCTTTGTTAACTAAACGCTGACTAATTTGTAAATTTGGCCCTGTTGATACACAGTAATAATCACGCAACCTCCCAGCTAGTAACATGCCCGCATCAGAACAGATACTTAGTACTCCAGAGATAGGTTGTTGACCAATTTGTGTAGTTATTTCATTAAAATTATCCAATGAAGCTACGATGACTTTATCCGCAAATAAAAAGCCTTCAGCCTCTGGGTCTGTATCTATAGCGATAATACCTATCCCCATACTCTTCGCTAGTTTAATTGTTGAGACTTGCCAACGACCCGCAGTTACAGCTATAAGCCATTTTTTTATTTCCTGCGATTCATCCTGTAATTGATTATTCATCTATTAACTCTGATATTTTTCTACTGATATGTTTTAAACCTAAGCCATCAATTAATTTACTTCGCTGATTTATATTTAACTTATCTTCAAATGCAAAATTATATAACTTTTTTAAACCAAAATTTACAATATATTGTTTCTCAAATAAATCACTCGCAATAGCCTCCTCTGCTTCAGTTTGAGGGATAACAAAAGTTAATTTTTCCAAAAAAAGACTTTCAAATAAAATCCCTCCACCATTAACGACACACCAATTGGCTTGATTCATTAATTCATGGAAGTTTTTTGGTGATCGATAAACATCGAGATTATCGTGTTTTAACATGGGTAATTCTCGAGCAAGTGGCCCAATAATTAGTTTGACGTGAAAACCTTTTTTTAACAAAATTTCGCATACTTCTCTACTTTGGTTATTAATATCAGCCCCCCCCAGACAAACCAAAACATTCAATGCTTTAGCTGGCTTTTTTAAAATTAAAGAGAAGAATTCTTTTCTAATAATAACATTTTTATAACCAATATCATGCGCACCCATTATACTTTGGTTTGCGTGTAAAAAAATGAATAAAGAAAAATCAGGCGCAACATTAGATATACAATCTAAACAAATGACTTTTCGTCCTAATTCTTTATGTTTAGTAACCTCTTCACTTGCATCAAAAGGAAGATCTAAAACAACCAACTTTATATTTTTTTCATCATTGTTTTCTTGAATAGGTAAATAATACTTACCTGTGAGGGAAATGGTTCTAATAGTACAACTAATATCTTGCTCTTTTAGATAGTGAAATAAAGACAACGAACGGCGTATATGCCCAAATCCATACTTTTCATTTCCTTCACAATACAAAGCAACACTGGACATAAAATTAAGTTATCTCAATAACATTAAAAGATAACCTATCACCAACCTCAAGATCTCGATTTACTTTTTCACCTAAAATTTCCTGATAGTATTTCGGATGCAGTCCATAACTAGGACGTACTGATTTTATATGTTGCTCAGTTAACTTATCTCCTGCTTTAATAGCTTTTGCAATATATAGCGAACGTCGTCCTGATAAATTTTTAGACGCGGATGGTGTAAGATCATACATTCCATTACCAATAGCCGACTCGACGCTGCGCACTCGTTTAACCATCTCTGTAAACTGTGATTCTGATAATGAAAAAAACGAATCCGGAGTCTCTGTATTTTCATCTAACATAAAGTGCTTTTCAATGATATCTGCCCCCAACGCAACTGCGGTCATAACAGCATCATTGCCTAAAGTATGATCTGAGAGCCCAGAGAGGCAATTAAAATCATTTTTGATATTTGCTATTAAAGCCAGATTAGCTTCTTCAATTGGAGCTGGGTAAGCTGTCGTACATTTTAAAAATGCATATTGTAGATTCCCACTTTCAATAAGCACTTTTATCGCATCTTCGATATCTTGCTTGTCTGCCAAACCAGTTGACAATATTATAGGTTTGTTAATTTTTGCTATTTTAGCGATTAAAGATAAGTCTGTAATTTCTGGCGAAGCAATCTTATAAGCCACAGAATCTAGACTCTCTAGTAGCTCAACAGCAGAATGGTCAAAAGGAGAAGAAAAAATTTCTATGTTGAGCTTTTTAGCTTCATCATAAAGTACTTGGTGCCACTCCCAAGGCATATGCGCTTTTTCATATAAGGCATACAATGTATTATCTTCTTTCCATGGACTGTCATTTGGCAATAAAAAATCTGCTTTTTTTGAATTCAATGTTATTGTGTCAGCACGGTATGTTTGCAATTTAATGGCATCCGCTCCAGCTCGCTTTGCTGCATGAATGATTTTAATCGCCTGTGCTAAATTACCTCCATGATTTGCTGACATTTCTGCAATAATAAAAGTTGGGCAGCCTTCACCAACCCAATGTTTGCCAATTTTAAATTTCATGATTAATTAAACTTCCTAAAAACCGGTTTTACAATATGTCCTTGAATTAGATGGTCAATACGATCTTGATTTATCCCTTGATAAATCACATCGAATGCATTACCAATATTATCAATTGCGGCTGTAATAATCTTATCCGTATGAGCTAAGCAAGGAACGATATAGGGAATCATAAGTCCTTGTTTAATAGTTTCCTGTAGAAATAAAGTTCTCAATTTCATACAAGGCTGCCCTTGTTCATTAACTAAAGAAAGTGAGGGCTTACAGTCGTAACCTCCAACATTAACATAAGAAGAAATTCCTGCTTGAAGTGCCGCTTGTTTAATCCCTTTTTTCAAAGTTTGACCAACATGCCAAAAATGTTTAATTACTTTCTGCTCTTTTATAATTTGAATTGTTTTTATAGCTGCAGCAATCGAATGAGTTTCACCACCGTGTGTTGTTGATAACAAGAAAACACGTTCACTGTCGTGATTTATTCCCCCAAGCTCCATAATATCTTTGCGTCCCGCAAGAGCACTGACTGAAAAACCATTGGCCATTGCTTTGCCAAATGCCGCAAGATGAGGAGTAACACCGCTATATTCTTGAGCACCGCCTAAAGAGAACCTAAAACCAGAAACCACCTCATCAAAAATGAGCACAGCTCCCTTTTTTTCACATAAGTCTTTAACTTGTTGTAAAAAATTATTTTTAGGTTCAATAAAAGATAACGGTTCAAAGATAACACCAGCTATTTCATCTGAATATTTATCAAATAATTTCTCTAAACTTTCGATATTATTATATTCAAACTGTAAAGTTAACTCCTTGATCTCAAGTGGTACCCCACGGTCAACCACTGTTGATCCAATAAACCAATCGTGCACCGAATTAAAAGGGTCCGCTGAGCATCTGACAATATAGTTTCGACCAGTATAGGCACGTGCCAATTTAATGGCAGCCGTAGTAACATCGGAGCCATGTTTAGCCAATTTTATCATTTCAGCACAAGGAATTATTTCACATAATAATTCAGCTAACTCCCCTTCAATGACAGATGGTCTAACAAAGTTAACACCTTTAAATAGTTCGGTTCTCACTGCTTCTAATACGGGTTCATAGGCATGCCCTAGAACCACAGTACCTAAGGACATAGAAAAATCTGTATATTGGTTGCTATCAGCATCCCAAATTAAACATCCCTTCCCTTTTTCAATAACCTTCGGAGCGTTAGAAGAAAATTGGTCATCTCCCTTACTATAGGTATGCGCTCCACCAGGTATATACTTTTGCGCTCGTCGAGCATAAAATTCATTCATATTTGATATCATTTAATTTAGCACTTAATAAATATTCAGACTTTAGGTAATTTCCAGCTCATCAATAATCCCATCGGATTAAAATTACTATTAGTTTCTTCTTCAAAGCCTATTTTCCTATATGATTTAATCGCTGAATAATTAAGTTTATCAACACCTAATATCATTGTTTCTGTATCATATTTGTTCTTTAAAAATAGGCCACATTCGTGAATAACTTCTGATGCAGCTCCTTTACCACGCCAAGTTGAATCTCCAATAATAATACCCATCGTAGCTTTAGTTTTTACGTTATTTTCAAATTCAAATTTTATATTACCAATATGGCAATGTGGTGCTTTAGTAAATATACCTAAAAGTAAAATTGAGTCGTCGCCATTGCACTTCTTAATAAAAGCGATTAGATCCGAAATTGATGTTGGGTGACTTAAAATAAATTTATTAGTAAGCTCATCTGAAAACCAATTTAAGTAATTGCTATTTGCATTTGATAACTTAAGTTTTTTGAGAATAAATCTTCTTGTTTCAAACATAATGCACTCTTAATGTCACATCAATGAAATTAAACTTTTATTATAGCTGTTGAGTAATTATTTATGTAAAAACCTATATATTCCTTCACAATTACCAAAGCGCTATATTCCATTGAACTATGTAATTGATATAATGACAGTACACCATTGTGCGCTTTAAATGCCTAAAACTATTTTTATTTGAAACTGAAGTAATTATAAATACACATTTTATAATAAATATAGGCAAAGCTAACCAAGTTGTCATTAGATAGTATATCCTGTCACCGTAGTTAATATCAGTAGATTTATCAATATAATAACAAGTAGGGACAATCTCCCTTAATACTATACGACTTTACATCATTATCCTCTCAAGACAGTATTATTTTTGCCTGTTTGAGTAATATTATATAGATATGCACGCACAATTATATGGAAGCTATACTTCTAAAGAAACCACATTAATAGTTACAATTGGATTGACGATAAGTACTTCAATTATTTACGGACAACTAAACCATAGTTCCCCTCACTTATCACAGATTAACAACACGAAAAAACATCAACTTAACACAAGAGTAAGTTGTACTTTACCTATTCATTATAGCATATAGATACTAGCTAAATAACTATGTATGATAAAGTGAATAATTATAAAAAATCTGTGGATTGGCAAATCACAGTTTTACCTACACTTTAAAATTTATTACTTGTTCTGATTTAAAGAGGCTATATGCTTAGGCTTTTAAGCGTATAAACTCAACTCAATTTACCAAATAGTAATTATTAGAAATAATATGTTTTATAAGAAACATTATATTAACAGAACATAATTTACAAAAAGATTAATAGAGCACACTATATGTTCAATAACGTAGAGTATTGGAAGAGGCTAACGAATGAATTTACTAAAAAAACTTCAAGAAGAAATAATTAAACTTAATCCACTTCAAGCTTCGTTTATAAAAAAAAACTTGAATGAACTTACAAAGGCGGAATTAAATAGTTTTAATACCTATATATCTTACTGTATGGAAATAGGTGCTGATATCATTTTTCTTGCTGAATCATATGATTTAATTGTAAAAGATACCTTTAAAGAACAAGTCTATTTCAAACGAAATAAACGATATAGATTTTCAAAATACGATGAGGTTGCAGACTCGGTTTACAATAGTGACGAATATATGAAGAAATATATGTTCGGTTTAGCTATATCGGCGTTTTTATGGCCTAATCATAGAGTTATGCATCAATATTTTTTAGCGATTTTAAACGATACGCCTTCAAATAAAGAAGCTGAGTATCTTGAAATAGGCCCTGGTCATGGTTTTTACTTTATGCAAAGCATGAAGAATACTAACTTCTCCCACTATACTGGTGTAGATATTAGCCCAACAAGTGTCGAATTAACAAAAAGTATTATTAGCAGCGCACATTTTGGAAGTTATTCTAATTATAATATTATAGAATCTAATTTTCTTTCATGGACCAGCGAAAAAAAATTCGACTTTATAGTCATGGCGGAAGTTTTAGAACACGTTGAACAACCTTTATTATTTTTGGAAAAATCCCATGAAATATTAACAAACTCAGGTACCGCATTTATAACAACTTGTATTAATGCTCCAGCAATAGACCATATATACCTTTATGACTCCGTAAAACATTTGTCTTCTCAAGTATCTAAAGCTGGATTCAAAATTATTAGTGAACTTGTAGTTCCTTATGTGGAACTAAGTTTAGAAGAAACGATGAAACAAATGTTACCCGTCAATATTGCAATGTATATTACAAAAAAATGAATCAACTCGGATTAAGATTTCATCATTTTGGACTAGCTGTCAAAAATAAAAAATCAGCAATTAACTTCCTTACTGCTATGGGATACGTAATAGGTGAAGAGGTTTACGATAAGGAACAAGAAGTTAACCTTATTTTATGTCAATGTAATGAACAACCTGATGTTGAAGTCATTTATAAATCAGATAAAGAGGGTCCTATAAATTCAATATTAAAAAACAACGAAGCTCTTATATACCATTTATGCTATATAACAGATAATATCGCGGATAGCGTTAACAAATTTAGACTAAAGGGCTTAAGAGTAATTTCTGTGTCTGAACCAAAACCAGCTATTTTATTTAATGATCAATATGTTGCTTTTTATTATATAAAAGGATTTGGCTTAATTGAACTATTACAGATTGAGACTTAAATGAGCTTCAGTATTCAAAATTTTCCAGAAATGATAAAGACAAACCAGAAAAACGTCAATAAACATGAAGACACTATAAATGTTTCTATCCTTCGTAATATCACTTTAGAGCCCATATCCATCCCCTTAGAATTCTACGCGAATCAAACCGCGAGAAAAACTAAAATAGTATTTGGAAATTTTGATAATGTATTTCAAGATAGCCTTGATAATCGCATTATTTCAAAAAAAACAGATATTGTACTTATCGTTACTCCTTTATTGGCACTCATGCCAAAACTAATCAATGAATACTCAAGTATGAGTACTCTTGAAAAACAGAGTTCAAAAGAATATGTTTTGAATTTTGTTCAATCGATACTTAATAATATTCGTAGTAATAACAAAAAAGCCAAAATAATATGGCTCAGTTTTGAATCACTTTCATTTCCTGCATTTTGTATTAACGACTTAACCTCTAAAACGGGACAAAATAGCTACATACGAAGTTTAAATTCTGCTATTTCAATATTATTATCTGAGTCTCAAAATTCGTATCATCTTGATGCAGATCAAATATTGCGTCGACTTGGAGAAAGTAATTTTTATGATTGGCGTTTTTGGCATCTAAATAAAGCCCTCTATAGTAGAAATACACTGATAGGGATAGCACAACACGCCTTTAGTTTTTATAATTCAGTCACTGGAAAAACCAAAAAATGCTTAATCTTAGATTGTGACAATACGCTCTGGGGAGGTATTGTCGGCGAAGACAGTTTAGCTGGCATAAAATTGGGTCACGAATACCCGAGCTCATGTTATTTGGAATTTCAAAAAGCTATTATTGAATTACTTAATCAAGGCGTAATACTTGCCATTTGCAGTAAAAATAATGAACAAGATGTTCTAGGAGTCTTTGAACTTCATCCAGACATGCAGCTTAAAATCACAGATATCAGTGCCTATCAGATAAACTGGCAAGACAAAGCGACCAATATATTATTACTCGCCGAACAACTAAATATTGGACTCGATAGCATGGTGTTTATTGATGACAGTGAGTTTGAAATTAATTTGGTCCGTAATCAATTACCACAAGTCGCCGCCATTTGGTTAGATAAAAGCAAACCAACTGAATTTTCTCGCACGTTAAAGTCACTTAGATACTTTGATAAATTAACAGTTACCCAAGAAGACTTGTTAAAAACAAAGATGTATAACCAAGAAGTACACCGAAAGAATTTTCAACCAAACAACCTTGATGAATATTTGTCCTCAATGGAGATAAAGGCAAATATTTTTATCGCTACGCAAGATGATATAGGTAGAATTTCACAACAAACTCAAAAAACGAATCAATTTAATTTAACAACTAAACGGTATTCGGAACAGGATATCTCAAATTTCATTCAAAAAAGTGAATATGATGTTCTTGCTATAAAAATAACAGATAATTTCGGTGATATGGGGATTGTAGGAACTACAATCATAAAATATAATGAAAAAAATGCAGAAATTGATACTTTATTATTATCTTGTCGTGCCTTAGGCCGAAGAATTGAATCTGTTTTTTTAAATGAAATCATTCTATACTGTGCTAAGAAAAATAAAGATAAACTTATTGGAAAATTTACATCAACATCTAAAAACATTCAGGTAAAAGACTTCTATAAAAGTAATAAATTCACTCAAACTTCCGCCTTCGAAGAGACTAAAATTTATACCTTAGATCTAAAAAACCCAGCCAAATGTTTGGTTGATTTTATAGCGGTAGACAATACTAAACTATACGAGAATACATAAATGGAACAATTATTTAAAGTTATAAGCGATACTTTAGGGATAAGTACAAACGAATTAGATATAGATTCATCATCTGATAACATTGAGCTATGGGATTCCCTTAAGCATATGAATTTAATTTTCGCGATCGAAGACGAATTCAATATTACTATTCCAGATGATAATCTTTCTGACTCTACAAATGTAATATCTCTAATGAAAATAATTAGTGAACAACAAAAATAATGAGGCGTTTTCATTATGATAAAAGCTCTATTGTTAATGCTCTAAAAGCAATAGGAGTTAAAGAAGGTGATACCCTTTTTAGCCACGTTTCGTTGTTAAATTTAGGTTTCTGTCAATCGGATCCTATTACGTCTTTGATCGCGGCGATTAAAGACGTAATAGGAGAAAGTGGTACTTTCTTAACTCCTGCATATACTTATAGCTTTTGTCGTAACGAAATATTTAATCCTTTGGTTTCAGAATCTGAAGTAGGAGTTTTTAGTAACTACCTGATTAAAGAGTTAAACATGCAAAGAAGCATAGACCCATTATTCTCAGTGGTAGGTTTTGGAAAAAACATTGCTACATTGTTTGACAAGCTACCGCCTACTAGCTTTGGTGAAGATTGTTTGTACGAACGTTTACACAAGTTAAATGCTAAAGTTTGTAATATAGGATTATCCTTATTTTATTTAACCCCAATTCATTATCTAGAGAGAAAACTAAAAGTTCCTTACCGGTTTGATAAAGAGTTTTCAGGTATCATTGAGCACGACGTAACACAAAAACAAAACATTACATGGGAGTATTACGTTCGACAGCTATGCGAAGCGAGTTTACCCGACTGCGCACCTTTAGAACTGGAGGGCGTTAAATTAGGGATCTGCAAAAAACAAACTTTAGGTCTTAGCAATGTTCATCTTGTTGCAATGAAAGAATATTTTTCGCTTGCCTCAAAATTAATTAAAATCGACCCTTGGTTTTTAGCAAAAGGGTCAAACTTATAAAAACGTCGCTCAGTCATTTCCCAAAGTTAAAAGATTTTCATCTTTTAACTTTTTAACTATAGGTATTAACGTAAACGCACTCACACCTAACTTATCAGCAATATCAATTAAATCCCTTTTGCCATCACAATAAGTAATAAGATTAGTTAACGTATAAACATCGGTATAATCCTGACCGACTCTACTTAACGTTGGGTATAGCCCTCGTTTACCTAGTTGAGGTTCACATAGAACCGTTACTTTAAGCTTTTCATTTCCTTCTAATAATAAAATAGTTTTATATAAGACATTAAGGCCACCAGCAAGTCCCTCAGCACTAATTAAATCTAAATTATCTAGAGAAGTATGGTATTCAGGGTAATCGCCATAACGAGTCCTCATAATAGAACATACGGGTAAATCAACGCCTGGGGCACAATATTGTCGCTCATCGCTACCTCTTTTCAAAAAATCATATTTTTTAAAGTTTTTTACGGTGTGAGTTAGTGTATGTAGTGCGGCTTTATCCGCAATTGTATTTCCTTCTCGAGAGGCCAAATATGAATAATTACGCTCATCACCAATACAAGTCACCACAAAGCCTGCGATTACATTTTTTTGTAAATGCTCAAGATGACGAGATAAATAAACAATTGCTCCTATAGTTTCTGGAATAAAAACAAAACGATAAGTGTATTTCCTCTTCGGCAATAATTTGACTTGTTGAATAAGTGCTGTTGTTACCACAGGTCCAGACAATTCATTATTTGCAAGTGACGGGTGACAAATGTATGTGGATACTAAAATCTCTTCATCAGTCTCTCCTTTGATAATCACATCAGCATAATCCAAAACACCATCAAATAACTCACTTTCAATGACAACATGGTAATCATCGTCAGGTAATTGCTGTTTTTGCTCATCAGTCAAACAAAAACCCCAATGTTCTTTATAATAAGAGGTTATATAGGGGATAGCATAGGGTTGTTTAGGAAGTGAATACAAATTACTTTCTAATTCAGTCAACC
This sequence comes from Alteromonadaceae bacterium, assembly GCA_047621305.1. Taxonomy (GTDB): domain Bacteria; phylum Pseudomonadota; class Gammaproteobacteria; order Enterobacterales; family Alteromonadaceae; genus Colwellia_A. The sequence continues at coordinate 74,030 of JBLHNB010000001.1, forward strand.
TCATCACCTTATTTATTGGAGTTGAATAGCCCACCAAGTGTAAATTGTTGACTTTAAAGTCAACAACCTTTTTACCAGCACTATTTTTAATATAGGCATCGTTAACGTGCCACTCTTTTGGCACAGTCCAGTCAAAGACTTCACTGCCCGAAGAGATTTTATGGAAACACATTTCAGGAATTATATTTTGAAAGTATTCGAGCGTCTCTCTAACACCTTTTCCAGTAAGACTGCGACATATGGGAAATAATTCAGTCGCCCAAAAGTACATTCTTTCGCCAATATTGTCTTGTGATCTTAAGTTCATTTTATATACACTTATGAAAATAGTCGTTATACTTTAGATGGTTTATCATAACCATCTAATAGTTCTGCATATAGAAACTCCAGATGCTGCTTAAATTCTATCAAAGCATCATGGATAAATATCATTCTCTTGCTTTCATTAGTATAATTGGCACAATTAGACATAATACAGCTTTGCATATAGTTCATTGTTCCTTTTAAGTACCTAAAATATAACATGGTATTTCTTTTTGACGATAGCAAGTTTAAATACTGACATTGCAAACTAAAAACCGCTGATAACTCCTCACGTGAAGTAATAGGTCGATCAAGAAACGCGATAAAATCATCAAGCGCTATCCTAAATTTAGGAAAAAACTCACTCTTTAAGAAATTATGAACATAAACTTTATCTCTTGACGATATTTTAAATGAAGCCGCTAATAGGTTGTCTAACTCTTTTCTTAAATCAAAGTTGTGTTTTTCAATAGTCATTTCATTAAAAGCTAGGGGAGTAGTTCCTTCAATTTTTGCACCATCAGAACAGTTATAAACTTTTAATTCTGGGTAATCATTGAGGGCAAATTCCATGGTTCCTTTGGATAAATCAAAGATATCAGTCGTATAAATTTCTTCTCTAAAATTCCCTTCTGCTGCTCTCGTTTTAGCAACTTTAAAATGTTTATTCTGAGCTTCTCGTCCTTCCCACTCTTTATCATAATACATACTGCTTTTAGAATGATGATGTTCATTGTCAACAAAGCCTAAATCAACCCCCAAAAGACAAATATTCTCAAACCCTAGATGTAAAACCGCCATTAATGCAGTATTTGACACGGTAGGATTACAAAACCTAACAACTTCAAACTGCCTATTAGGCTCTAAAAATGAGATTAAATCAGTACCCACGTCATTTATCTTTAGCATGGTATAAGCTTGAGAAAAACGATCTAACAGCCCCGAATATACTGTATTTAAAGCGATAACAGGAATCGTTTTTAAAATATTGTCTTCCTCATCACTTAATAAATTATAGTGGTCATCAAGTGCTGCTGTTCTTTCCATTTCTACATGTATGTGAGGAGTAATACCATTATTTAATAAGCTCTTGAGGGCGGTACCACAACTTATGATAATTATTTCTTCCTGCCTCTCTTTTAGCAGTTGAATATCATTATCTAACGAAGGGCCATTACCTACGATGACCACAGATAAATGCTTTAAGTGGTTGTCGTATGTATTATTAGCAATAAGTATTGGGTATTCATTTTGGGTATTCTCAATAGTGTGGATCAAACTAATCGTTTCATCTTCGAAAAAACCCCAACCCGCACTATATCGATGCATCATCTCATGAATTAATTTAAAGGCATTAAAGTTTTCCTCACTTAAGTAATGTCGATAAACAAATATACGACTAACTAAAAAGTAGCCATTAGTTTTCAACAAGCTATTAATTTGATTTACAAATTGAAATTCATTACCACCAGCACTAATAGTAAAAGACCCACCAATCGCTTTACAACGATCAATTAAGGGTTTGAAGTCAATACAGTGCATTGCTGCAAAAAAAACATCGGTTGATGACTCATAGAGATAAAACACTTTGATTTCTTTACGATTAAATAACTCCTCAATTTGATAACCTAGACCTGAACCTATCATAATAAAGAAGTCAAGTTGAGGTTCATTAAACGGTAATTCAATCTGAAGATCAGATAGCTGTTCAGTATCTCCTTTTCTTCTGTCGACTAATGAACGCAATATTTTTTGATGTTCAAAGTGAGATGAATCTGTAAAAGCCATTCCATATGAAAAACATTTAGGGTCTTGTGCAAAAGCATCTACTTGTTGAACAGCAAGTGCTTTAGGGTCGCCATCATAAACTAAGTTGCCATTGTCCACTAAATTAACATTATTATTAGTATCTATAGTAAGTAGTGTATTACCTGGTTCATATTCTTTAAAGAATTCATACAGTTCAGGTAATATGTTTTTAAAAGCTTCCATATTATTCAAGAATGTGGCTCGTAAAAGCTTTGTTGTTAGATCTACAGATAAATTATTCACAGAAAAACTCGATATTTTGTTATTTATGTAATTAAACTAGCAATTATTACACCACTTATCTACCAATCATCTTTATTTATTTCAATTTAAATTTAAATTTCAATAACTAGATTAAATATCAAGGTGTCGTGATTTATAAGTAAAACAGTGTAAATTTATTGCAGAAATAAAAATGCTGTCAATAAACAGCTTTTTTAAAAGATGGGTAATTGTTCGCTGCTATTTGTCTCTGGTATAACCAGGCAAGGCATCTAGGGCACCTTGTAGAGATTGCATGGTGCCGCTTAATTGGGCAACTAACATATCCATAGCATTAAACTGTTTAAATAAACGTTTCTCATATAAGTCCATTTTATATTTTAAATCAACATCTTGTTTATCAAGATCAGCCAATTTTTTATAAAGAGAATCTGTTTTACCGTCGATTACTGTTGAAGGTTCTGCGTTTTCAACATCAGATGAGTAAACATCGCCATCATTTTTTGAAATACCATCATCAATAATAGCATCTAAGTAGCGATCAATTTGTGTGGTGATACCTTCCGAAAAGTTAATGCTGGTACTGAAACTTGCGGATCCAGTATTGAGCCCTAAATCAGAAATAGCGCCTGCACCAACAGCAATAACACTTAAGTGTGATGCTGCACTATTGGTCGATAATTCGATTTTTCCGTTAAAGACACTGGCGGTAACTACTTCTCCCGCCGTGGTTAAATTAGCGTCCGCGTCCAATAGTGTTTGAATGGCTGTCGTTAATTCGCTATCTGACGTAAAAGTTTGTCCCGTTAAATCTATCGAGCTTGAAAATATATTGTCTATTTTTATTTGAAAAGTACTATCTGCTGCCGCGGTAAAAGGATAACTCGCCATACTATTTGCTGCTGTATATTTAAAATCGCCACCGTTAACTTCAATTTTAAGGCCGCGTGCATCACCATTGGCTTTTAATGCCAATAAATATTGGCCATCACTAAATGCCTCTGTGCCGTTGATAGTACCTTCAGCAGCAAGACCTCCGGTAGATATTACAGAGCTAAACCCAAAATCTGATGCATTGGCTGTGTCCGCTAAACCTAGCTCAGCTGCGGCTGTAGCTCCGAGATTGCTGACTGAAACAGGAGTATTGTTATCAGACGTTATGGTGAGTTTATTCTCAGCGATAGTAACTGTGGCAGCCTTACCCGTTTTCGTAAAAATATCAGTTTCTAGTGCTGTAATTAACTCCGCTTCGGTGTTATAACTTCCCTGAACATCGATACTTCCTAATGAACCACCAATGGTGAGATCAAACGTGCTCCCCGCACCAATAGTTGCTGGTGGCGTAGTAAAGTCGAGAACCGCGCCCCCTGTCACACTGTCATCATTTTTATCTAAGGATACGAATGATTCAGCGCCATAACTATTCGATGTGATAACTAGTTTCTGATTTTCAATTGAAACACCAACGGAAATCCCTTTGGCTTTTAAATTAGCATCTGAATTGATCTGGGATTGTATTTCTGCGATAAGTGCTGATTCTGATGTATAGCTGCCTTGTGTTAACTTAACATCCATTGATTCGATTAAATCAACTCGTAGTTTAAATGAATTATTACTTTCATTGATCACAAAAGGTGTTGCTGCAAAGTCAGCCGGCAGTGTATTACCGGCCTTAAGTTCACCATGGGTGGCAACTTGGGTAATAACAACCGGATAACTACCCTCTTTAGTATATTTACTTGATTCTACGTAAGATATACTTGAATCAACCGGTGTACCGGATTCAGCAAAAAAAGCCGCTATGTCAGTCATTTTCAATTTTAAGACTTCTGAAAATATCGCGACTCCATTCTCTTTAGAATAAACTTTACCTGCTTCTTCAGGAGTACCTTCATTAAAAGACAAAGCACCTGTTTTTTTATCTGATATTATACCTAAATCAGACATACTTTTTACTGAGCCACTAATGTTAGTTAAGCGATTATTAAGTATACCGCGCATGTAACTTTCAATGCTTTTCAACGTGGCGTCGGAGGTTAAAACGCCCTTATCTTGAGCGGAATTAAAAAAAGTAAACTCAGACATTTTTTCAAGTGTTTTATTATAACTATCAACAAAGGCTCTAATGTCTGTTTCAACCTGTGATACATCGGTTGTTATATTAATTTTAATTTTTTTTGTGTCGACATTATTGAGGGTAAAGGTTACCCCCTCAATTAATTCATCTATGGTATTACTATCGCGTTTGATAGATATGCCATTAAAGCTAAGTGAGGCATCTTGAGCAGCTTGCGTTTGTGACATCCGATTATTAGTGCCATCATAAGCCAGTGTTGATAACCCCGTCGCATCGGTATTATTACCATCAAGGTCAATAGTGGTGATTTCCATCGCCCCTTTTTCGCCAGATTTATCGTTTTGTAGCGTTAGTCGATAAGAGCCACCATCAAACAAGATACCGGCAGTTATACCATAATCATTTTTAGGATCATTAATAATATTTTTGATTTCTTCTAAACTTGAGTCTTTTGGTATTTCAATACTTAAATTAGTAGAACTTGCGTCTGGTGTAAAAGCAGTGCTTGGAAGGGCAGCATATGAACCGAAACGAATATTGAGCGTACCGCCACCAATAACATCATCCTTGGTATTATATACATTAGCAGCATCACTAATTAGTGTATGTTGCTGAGCCAATCCTATCACTGTAATTTCATGTGTAGCCGTTGTCGCGCCAAAACTGGTGGTGGCACTAACAATGGTGTCGTCACTACTTGATGCGGCAGTAGAATTAAATGTAGATGTTTTACCAAGAGATGAATAGGACGATTTTAATGTTGATAGCAAACTATTAACTTGGCCAAGTGCTGATATTTGCGCCGTTGCTAGGGAAGCCGCTTTATCAATTCTAGCGGTAGCGGGGTCTTTTTCAGCAGCAACTAAACTTTCAACAATCGTATTAATTTCTAAGCCTGAGCCTAAACCTGTTGATGTTATTGTTCCCATACTACCCCCTTAATCTAACTTTTTACTTATCTAACTGATAGGACAAGCAATTATCAAACCACTTATTAAAAACAATCATTAAACAAATTATACATCTATTTTAAACAATAGCCCCTTTAGCGTCTCTAAATTTTCGAGTAATTTAAGCGCATCTTCAGAGGGTAATTGGCGAATTAATGTTTCTGAGCCTTTTTCATAAACTGAAATAACTTTACGGCCACTTTTTTCATCAACAGAAAAGTTAATATCCCTTTGTACCGTTGCCATCACTTCATTAATTTCTTGAACAACATCTTCAAGCTCTGGGGGTTGAACAGTTACTGATACCAAGGACTCTTCGGCGACATCTTGCACCTGTTTATCTTTAGCCTCATTAACTGTTGTAGGCTTACTTTCTTTAGCTGTATCTACAAACTCAGTACGAGTAATAGCGTTACCAGCATCAGGCATCACATGTAAGTCACTCATAACATACCTCTTTTATATTTCCTAAGCATTTAACTCAGCATTCATTTAAATCTATATAACAAACACTAAAGGCTCTCTTAAGTAGAGAGCCTTTCTATTAACTCACTACTTAGGAGTTTATCCTAGTAATGATAGTACACTTTGTGCTGAAGCGTTTGCTTGTGACAACATGGCAGTACCTGCTTGTTGTAATATTTGTGCTTTACTCATTTTTGATGTTTCAAGAGCAAAATCGGCATCTTTAATTTGCGAGTTCGCTGCTGAAATATTTTGCGATACGTTAGCTAAGTTAGAAATTGTTGAACTTAGTCTGTTTTGAATCGCACCTAATCGACCACGTGAACCTGATATTTTATCTAATGCTTCATCAATACGTAAAATTGAGTTTTCAGCATTCGCAACATTAGCTACACTTAAACCAATACCTACTGCTGTTGAATTACCACCCGTGTCTGATAAACCAAGCTTAGCAAGAGCAAGTGTTTTATTTGCTTCAGTACCTGCGCCACTGGTTACCACAACATCTTTACCATCTGTACCAGTTAAGGCTAAATTGCCACGATTAACATCATTTGCCGATGCCGAACCGACGGCTTGGCCTGCTGTATCATCATAAACACCAATCACGTCCCCAGCACCTACAGCTCCTGCTCCAGACATTAATGCACCACTAGAGCCTTGTGTTACTGTTAAAGCAATATCTTGACCCGAAACAGACGTTAACTGTAATTTACCTTCTGCGGTCGCTGTAGCAACTACACCTTGTAAACCTGCATTATTAATTGCGCTTACCACTTCATCCATTGAAGATGCCGTAGTTAAAGCAGAGATACCCACCCCATTAATTTTCAATAGATCTTGTGTTCCGCCGGTTTGAGCTGCACCCGTTAAACCACCTACTCCAACAGCACCTGTAGTTAATGCGACTCCTGATGCATCCGTTTGTGCCTCAAAACTAATAGTATATTCTTTGGTAGTAGTTGCTTGTGCTGTAACACCAGATTCAGTACTAACAGCATTAATAGCAAAGGCTTTATCTGCTGCTGAAGTACCTGTAATAGCACCAATATCAACACCATTAACCTGAATTTTTTCGGTTGCATTTACACCTGAACTGCTTACAACACCACTAGTAACATTGTCTGAACCTGATTGAACATTAAACCCGACATTTTTAATATCTGCGGTAGTACCAGTACTGGTAATACCAATATCTATAGCTTCTCCAGAAGAGCTGGTCAATGATACATAACCGCCATAAGTTTGAGTTGTTAAACCAGTATTTGCAGAGTTAGCTACAATTATATCATCACCCGTGTCATTGGTTAACACCAACCCACCTTCATTATTTAAAGACGCGGTAACACCAGCAGCGTCACGATTAATATTGTCTACTAATTCAGTCATACTACCAGAGACACCAATAGTATCACCATTAACAGTAAAGTTGGCAGCACTAACACCTGACGCTCCAGATACACCTTCAACAATGTTATAGGCACTTGCGGTTACACCCGTAGCACCCGTTTGTAAATTAAATTGGGTAGCAATAGCTTTTGCACCTGCACCTGTACCTGTTATAGAAACGTCGTTAATTTTAATATCGTTTGCCGTTAAAGCACCATCTACACGGCCACCATTTAAATCACCTAAACCAGAAACTGCGTTCAAGTTAAGATCTTTAGTGGTTACTGCATCAATTTTAAATCCTAACGTTTCACCTTTGTTAGCACCAATTTGTAAGTTAGTACCTGCTTTATTTGAACCATCTAATAAATTAATACCGTTAAAGGCAGTAACTGATGCGATACGGTCAAGCTCACTATATAGTTGGTCTACTTCTTCTTGGATAGACGCTCTGTTAGAAGATGAGTTAGTATCGTTAGCTGATTGTACCGACAATTCACGCATACGCTGTAAAATGTTAGTCATTTCGCTCATTGACCCTTCAGCCGTTTGCGCCATTGAAATACCATCATTGGCGTTACGTACTGCCTGGTTTAAACCACGAACTTGTGATTCCATACCTGTTGATATCGCAAGACCTGCGGCATCATCTTTTGCACTGTTAATTCGTAGACCTGAAGACAAACGCTCCATCGCTTGGTTTTGACTCATTTGTGATTTATTCAATTGACGTTGTGCGTTCAATGACATCACATTAGTATTTACTATAGCTGGCATAATAGACTCCTGCTTTTACAAAGCGTTTGTATTCAAAATCGAATGTTAAATTGTTTCTAATAATTACTATCGGCATGTAATTAGAAACCTTTAGAAAAAAATTACGGTTATCATGCCTTCAATAAATTATCGGTACTTAATTGGAATATTAAATCGTAATATTCCATACCTTGAATAAGGTATCGACGGATAAATTATAAACTTTAGCTTTTATTTTTAATTTGAGTAGAAGATGAACACCTATTTAAAGAAATCTTGAAAGTCAGTTAATGAATAAGGCTTTGCAGGCATTTATAAAGGGGATGAATAGAGGTTGTTGATAATATATTTATCGAAATATACTTATCTAAATATACTTCGCCTGATAAAAATGTTTGTGATGAATATTAGTTTTTTATATAAAATTATGTTTTCTATATATTGTCGAGCCTCAATTCGTTCGTGTCGACCTACATTTTCACTCTTGTTCTTAACATAAAAAAGAGAGTTGAAGCTCTCTTTTTTATGAGGTTAAAATGTTAGGCTAATCATTAACCTTGTAATAATGATAATACATTCTGTGTACTAGCGTTTGCCTGTGACAACATTGCCGTACCTGCTTGTTGTAATATCTGCGCTTTGCTCATTTTCGATGTCTCCGCCGCAAAATCAGCATCTTTAATTTGCGAATTAGCTGCACTTAAGTTTTGCGAAACATTGGCTAAGTTTGAAATAGTTGAACTCAGTCTGTTTTGAATAGCACCTAGTGAACCTCGAATGCTTGATATTTTCTGTAAAGCATCATCAATTCGTTCAATTGTATTCTCAGCCCCTTGAACAGAGGTAACGCTAAGACCGATACCTATTGCTGTAGAGCTACCGCCTGCATCACTTAAGCCAAGCTTATCTAAAGCTGTTGTAGAAGCAGTTTGCGAACCAGCTTTAGTAGTAACAGAAACATCTCTACCATTTTCACCAGTCAGGGTTAAAATACCTCTATTAACATCGTTTGCTTGCGCTGAACCAACAGCGGCTCCAGTAACTGTATCTCGAATACCTACCACAGAAGGATTGCCGTCTGCTGATAAAAGAGCACCACTTGAACCTTGTGTTACCGTTAAAGCAATATCATTGCCTGATACAGAAGTAAGTACCAGTTTACCATCTGCAGTTGCTGAAGCAACTACGCCTTGCACACCTGAATTATTGATACTATTTACAACTTCATCCATTGAAGATGCTGTTGCTAAGCCAGTAAGACCAACACCATTGATCTTTAATATATCACTGGTTCCACCTGTTTGACCAACCCCGGTCAAACCATCAACACCTACAGCCCCAGTACCTATTGCTGCACCAGACGCATTCGTTTGTGGCCCAAAAGTAATGGTATACTCTTTAGTGGTAGTCGCCTGGGCATTAACACCCGTTTCAGTACTAATAGCATTTATGGCAAACGCCTTATCTGCTGCTGAAGTGCCAGAAACCGCCCCTAATTCAACACCATTGATTAAAATTTTATCTGTTTCTGTGATTGAAGCACCGTTTACGTTGCCACCAGAGATATTATCAGAACCTTTGTGCTGATTAAATCCCAATACCTTTAAGTCGGCAAACGTCCCTGCGCTACTCGCCGCTATATTGATTGCTTCACCATCAGAGCTATTTAACGAAACATAACCTTGATAGGTATCACCTACAAGCCCAGTATTACCAATATCAGGACCACCCACAGTAATTGTTTTTCCTGTATCATTAGTTAATATTAATGAACCACTAGTATTTATAGTCGCGATGACACCTGCGGCATCACGATTAATATTATTTGCCAGCTCTTCTATACTGCCCGATGCAGCGATAGAGACTGCCGAACCTCCCCCAACAGCGATAGTTAGTCCACCTGCGGAAATAACACCTGAACCACCAGCAACACCTTCAACCACGTTATATGCGGTCGCAGTAACTCCAGACAAACCTGTTTTTGCATTTATCGCTGTTTTAAGATTATCAGCTCCATTCGTTGATGCAGCTACTATACTAGCGACCGTAACACCATTAATGGTCACGGCACCACCCGTCGTGCCACCGGTTAAAGATTCAATACGACCACCATTTAATTCACCTATACCCGTTACAGCATTCAAACTTAAATCAGTCGTTGTAACGGCATCAATTTTAAAAGCAATTGATTCACCAGTATTCGCACCAATTTGAAAATTAGTAGCGCCCGCTGAACCATCCAACAAATTAACACCGTTAAATTGAGTCACTGTCGCGATACGATCAATTTCACTATAAAGTTGATCTATTTCATCTTGAATTGAGGCTCTGTTAGATGAAGAATTGGTATCGTTAGCTGCTTGGATAGAAAGCTCACGCATTCTTTGTAGAATGTTGGTCATTTCATCCATCGCGCCCTCAGCCGTTTGCGCCATCGAAATACCATCATTGGCATTTCGCACCGCTTGGTTAAGACCACGAATTTGCGATTCCATACCGGTTGATATGGCTAAACCTGCAGCATCGTCTTTGGCACTATTGATTCGAAGACCAGAGGATAAGCGCTCCATAGCCTCATTTTGCATGGATTGAGACTTATTCAATTGACGCTGAGAATTTAGCGACATTACATTAGTATTAATAATCTGTGGCATGGGTAGCTCCTATTATCTTCTCTTTCTTGCCGATTTTTTGGCAGTGGGCAATTTGTTGCCGTTTAGTGTCAAAAAACTGTGTTTATGTTCGTTGTATATAAGTTAAGCGAAATATGTGCCAACTAATCATTCTTTTGACTTCGTGGTGAAATTAACGTATTAAATCAAACAGGTTTAAACGTTCAAGTTGAATAAAAGTTGTTTGTGCAACCTCTAAAGCGGTTTGTTGAAGTTTTAAGTCGCTGATCGCTTGCGCCATATCTAAATCTTCAAGTTTTGACATACTCGACTGAGCAACGAGCTTAAAGTCTTGACCTATTTCATTTTGATTACTGAGGGTTTGCATTCGAGAGCCGACTCTTGAACGTGTATTCACGATACGGTCAAGCCCCGTGTCAAGCTCTAACTGCGCCATAGAAAACTGTGTTAAACGTACAGCTTCTTCTTTATCTGTTGCACCGGGCAGCCTTAAGGTGTCAATGGCTCGTTGCATAGTGGCAAAGATACTGGTGCTGGTGCTGGGCGATAATGTGAAAAAATCGGTGTCAACCGGTTGACCTTTAATCTGCGTACGTACGCCATTAAATTCAATCGTTTGATTTTCAGCGTACTGTGTTGGCGCTGTGTATTTATTAACTTGGTATTGATCCGTAGCGTTCGGTACACCATTGACTTCAATCGTCATACCATCAACTGTAATATTTTGGCTTGTGGCAACATTTGAATCATAAATAGCTGGTAAAGATGTTTGGCCATTAATTTGAACTTCAAACTCCCCCGGTGTAGCTGTTGCTAAAAAATCAATATTGATCGCACTGAGTGGGTCAGGATAAACTGCAGATGGGTTTACATTAGCAATATTTGCATCGTTTAGATCAACACCGGCAAGTTTTACCGTAGCATTACCGGTAACGGTTGCCGTTGGTGCTTCTATACTATAAACACTGTATTGGATAGGTAAACTCGCACCAGGATCAGTAAAATGTACACTGTATTCTTCACCACTAAAGTTCTTCGCTGCTATAGGGTCAAAAACCACTCCTTGTTCAATAACACCTGAGCCATTATTGGTATCACCTATCGTTGAAAGAAAAGAACCGTTGCCCGTTCCTAGATTCATAAACAAGTCAAAACCAGAGTCATTTATTTGTGCATCTACACCGGTGCCAACTTGTAAAGACCGCGTGCCTTTATCACCTAAAAATTCAATCGAGCCAAACGCGTTCACCTCAAAAGGTTTAGTATCAACTTCAAAGCCTGAGAATATATATTCACTAGCGCCGTCTTTACTATTAGCTAAAGCGACTAACTCTTCTTTCAATTGCTCTAAAGATTGTGCAACCGTTTCAAAGTTGGCGACGCTATAAACACCATCACCAGCAGATACCATCAATACTCGTGTTCGTTGCAGCGTATTAACTATTTGCGCGAGAGTTGTTTCTTCGAGAGCATTTGCTGCTTCTGCCACTTCTATATTTTTAAGGTATTGAGTATTTACAGACACACTTTGTCTTAAACGTTGTATCGAAGCCGCCGCTACAGGATCATCGGCAGCATGAATTACGCGTTTACCTTCAGTTAAGTGAACATTGAGCTGACTAGTCTCTGCCTGTTTACCTGTGATGGTATTAGTACTTCGCTGATAAAATGTTTGTGTTGAAATGCGCACGACACACCTCTAGTTGCGGTTAAATAGCATAATTTTTGCTAGAAATTTATTTATTACTTACTAATAAGCAAATATTGCGCCAATTAATCCACGTTAAATTTGACGCTATTTACAAGTGATTTTTAAGCTTGCATAACAATGAGTTATGTTAAATAGGTGTTATGAGGGAATATGGACAACCGGTTTAGCATCGTAGCACTTGATAAGGCAGTAGCTGTTAATAAGGTACTGATGCAAGTGCGAGCGATACGGCAACGCAGGGTATAGATGTGGTGACGTTTACTTATGATATTTAATGGTGATGTTTACTGATGAAATTAACGAACCGCCGCCAATATCGTGTCAAACAGTTCGTTTGCCACCGTAATAACTTTTGCTGACGCATTATAGGCTGCTTGGAATTTCAATAAATTAGACGCTTCTTCGTCTAAGCTTACGCCTGAAATAGAAGTCATTCTTGCCTGAGCTTGGTTAAATAATACTTCTGACGATTGTACTTTTAAGCCAGAACTGTTTGCTGCAGAGCCAACCATCGCGGTTAATAATGCATAGTTGTCTTGAAAAGTAGAGCGTCCACCGTTGAGCTTTTTATCTGTTTGAAAACTCGCCATAGCCAATGCATTGGCATTATCACCCACCCCTGTTTCGTTATAATCTAAGGTAAACTTATAGCTATCGACACCGGCAGTATCTTGAATGTTAACTTCAATATCAAAGCCCGCATGACTAATAGTTTGCAATGGTGGCGCAAAAGCTAAACCACTAAGTGGCGTCCCCGCAGGTTCTTCAATAGGTACACCCGTATTGGCATTAACAACAGAGTAAGTAAAAGTTCCCGGTGTGGGCTCTATGATCTCTATTCTTAAACCTCTTGCGGAAGTAACCGGGTTAGTTGTTACATTTTCAGGTATCGGGTAATTACTATCATTAGGGTTTGTTAACTGAGTAATTCGCGTTGTACTTGCGCCCGTATTGGCAGCATCGTCAGTAATTAATATCTGATTGGCAGCAGCAGCAATAAGAGCAGGGTCGATTATTGCGGTTGTTAATTCTTGCGCACCTAAGCGGGTTGGTCTTAATTCAAAGCGCTTACCTGCTTGTAAAGGATCGCCAGCACTTACAGCGTCAACATTAATGCTAAAACCATATTTAGCAACATCAATATTTCGTGAAACTGATAAATCTTGAGGCCCACCTGCGGGTAAAGTGACTTGTGAACCATCGGTTAAGTTCGTCATTTGAAACTGTACACTTTCAGGAGGCCCAGCAGCATAACTGACCACACGTAACTCAAAGTCATCGGCAGTTAATAGCCCGGCATCTTCAATTCGTACACCTAATGTTGCCGTTCCTAAGCCATCAGATGTCGCTAATGCTCTTTTAGTCATAGACGTGGGATTATTAACATCGTTAAAAAAGTTAGTGCCAACTTGCTGATTTAAATCTAAGCCCTGTTTTTGTTGCTCATTGATAAAATGCCCTAATCCAATCGCTGTTTGACCTAATTGATTAAAGGCTTTGTCGAGCACATCATTGCGAAAATCGGTCAAAGCCTGAATTGTTCCGCCCATGACATCACCACGTAATCGTTGTTGGGTGCCATTATTATTTAAGGCAAGCTCTAGTTTTGCGTTGTCCGTACGTCCAGGAATAGCATCGACACCAAGAGATCTAGCTCCAAGTACAAGGGGTTGTCCTGAACCAATGAAAACACTGAGCATACCGTTATCGGTAGGAACCGTTGTTACATTGGTGAACTCACTAATACTCAAGACTAAGCGGTCACGTTGATCCAGTAAATCATTAGGTAAATTTTTACTACCATCACCCCAAGTCAGCTGAATTTGCCTATTAACTTCAGCTAAATTTTTGGCCAATGCCGTCATTTCTGACGCGATATTTTCAACATCATCGTTAATTGATCGATATTGCAGATCTAATTGATCATGCAAACGATTAAACGTTGATGTCATATTTTCTGAAACTTGAATGAGGTTATTACGTGACTCTAGTGAGTTAGGATTATTAGCAACTATATTTGCCGCGGAAAAAAACTTAGCAAGCGTATTAGTAATAGAAGTATCATCATCGGAAATAACTTGATCAACACGGGTAACATTGGCGAGAAATGATTGATTGTAATTTACGTTACTGGTATTACCTTGTAAATCTAAGTAAGCAAACTGATCGAACACTCGGGTAACTTCATCAACTCTAACGCCAATACCATAAAATGAACCACCAAATTGTTGACCACCAGCCGTTTTAATCGTGGTATCTTGACGCGAATAGCCATCAGTGTTTACATTGGCAATATTATGGCCAATGGTATCTAATGCTTGTTTAGTGGTTAGTAGACCTTGTAAGCCTATCCCCATTAAATTTACACCCATGATGCCTACTCCAAGTTAAGTCCAAATAAATACGGTCAGTGCAAAAAACTTACTTAAAAATTCCTTACTTATTGATCAGGCTAGTGACTTTACTTAAAGTGGCTAATATTTTATTAGCGTAGTTAGGATCGGTAGCATAACCTGCTTGCTGTAACCCATGCAGGAAGTGTTCCACATTACCTTTATTTTCAAGTGCACCTTGATAGCGGTCACTAGAAGAGAGAAACTCTACGTAGTCATTCACACTCTCAGCGATTGACTGATAGACACGAAATGGTTCATTTTTCTTAACGACAGTCCCTTGCTCAAACTCTAGTGTTTCTTTATGTACTTTATCGCCAGCCCAACGAGAATCAGCTTTTATATTAAATAAATTATTAGAACTGGTACCGTCATCAGCTTTGATTATTTTTTGACCCCAACCTGTTTCCAACGCAGCTTGAGCAATAACGACCTCAAATGGTATACCCAGCTTTTTCTCGACGGTTTTTGCTGTTTCCGTTAAGGCACTCACAAAGTCTTGTGGTTGTTCAAAAGTGGGGGTAGATAATGATTTTGCACTCGGGTCGAGGAAAGTCGTAGGGAAATGTCGGTTATTTGACACTTGAGCTGATGTATTATCTATTTTTTGTTGGGCTCTAATTGCTGCCAAATCACCATCACTACGTAATATACTTTTAGGCGTGAAGTTTTCACTGTCTCCGCCTAATTGGCGAACAATTAATTCAGCAAGTCCTAACGAGCCATTGCTGGAAAGTTCTAATGACAATTGCTGATCATGCATATCACGATAAAATTTACTTGATTCAGAATTAAAAGGACTGTCAGACTCTAAAACATCTTGTGCTTTACGCATGCTTTTCATCAGCATTTGCATAAAAATACCTTCAAATTGTTTAGCAGCCGTTTGTAAGGCAGCATCTTTAGATGCTTTATCAGTAGAATTTGATTGTTCACGGATACTGTTTAAACCACCAAGGTCCAAATAGTTTTGCGCATTCGCTAATGCGGGTGCCATGTTTGTTGTTAAATTTGCTGCCATTGTATGTCCTTAGCGTGCGATCACTAAATAATGATCAACTCTCCGCGTAGTGCACCCGCTTGTTCAAGTGCCTCAAGAATAGCCATTACATCACCAGGACCTGCACCCACACTATTAATGGCTCTAACTAAAGTATCTAAGGTTACACCGGGGTCAAAAACAAACATCCTATTATCATTTTGATTTACATCAACAATTGACTGTGTGGTAACTACAGTTTCACCTTCAGTAAAAGCATCAGGCTGATTTACACTTTGCGTTTCATTAATGGTAACGGTAATACCACCGTGAGTAATTGCTGTTGGTAATAAACGCACATCTGCGCCAATAACTATGGTGCCGGTGCGTGAATTAACAATCACTTTTGCTGATGGTCTATCGGGTTCAAATTCTAAGTTTTCAAGTGTCGCTAAAAAGCTCACTCGATCTGAAACATCTCTTGGCGCAGTGACTTTTACTGATGTGGCATCAATAGCATGAGCAGAACCTGCAATAAGATCGTTTATCGTATCTGAAAGACGTTTAGCGGTACTAAAATCTGAGTTACGTAAATTAAAAGTAATGTAATCACCCGAAGCAAATGGAGATTTAATTTCTCTCTCAACGGTAGCACCATTGGCGATTCGGCCAACCGTTGGTGTATTAACGACGATTTTTGAGCCATCTAAACCGTTAGCGCCTAAACCACTTACCACTAAACTACCTTGCGCAATAGCATAAGCATTACCATCAACCCCCATTAAAATGGTTTGCAATAAAGTACCGCCTCGTAAACTTTGTGCACTGCCAATAGAGGAAACAGTAATATCAATATCTTGTCCGGCTTTAGCAAAAGCTTCTAGTTCAGCATGAACAGCTACCGCCGCAACATTTTTGATTTTTGGCTTTAAGTTCGCGGGCATGGTTATACCAAAATTACTTAGCATGGTTTTAAAACTTTGCTCTGTAAACGGTGAACTTTCGCCAGTGCCCGGTAAACCAACCACTAAGCCATAACCTAATAATTGATTGGAGCGCACACCAGCAACATCGGCTAAATCTTTAATACGCTGCGCCTGTGTTTGCGTAGCGATGAGCACATAAAATAGTAAAATACTGATTTTAATAACGGCTTTCATATTTGCTCTCACTTGTAAATAATTACGTTAACGTTAACCCGCTTAAAGGGGCCACCAAGAGCTACTAAAAAACTTGGTTAACCAGCCTTGTTCTTGTACATCTGCAAACGTACCTGTGCCTGCATACTGAATACGTGCATTGGCAACTTTATTAGAAATAATAGTATTATTCGCACTGATATCTTGCGCACGAATGACACCGGTTAAACGTACATATTCATCGCCGCTGTTTAAGGTCATCCATTTTTCACCACGGATCATTAAATTACCATTGGAGAGAACCCGCAGTACGTGCACTGAAATATTGCCACTTAAACTATTGCCTTGGTCAGACTTAGAGTCACCTTTAAAATCAGACGTTTGATTTAAACCAAATTGAATAGCGTCGCCACCAATTCCAATTGACTTAGCGCCAAATCCTGTGATTGGGTCGAGTAAGGCTTTATTCGATTTTTTAAGCTCTGTTTTTGCATTTTTTTTAGCCGACGTATTTTCATTTAAAATAACCGCGATAATATCGCCGACACGGTGAGCTTTAGAGTCTGAATAAATATTATTAACATAATTGGCTTTAAATAAAGACCCGGTAGGTACAATAGGATCTTCTTCTATTTCTGGTAAAATAGGCGCAAAATCAGGATCATTTGGTAAAATTTTAGCTTGTTCAATACTGGCACAACCAATAAGTAGCCAAGCTAACATAGCTAATTTTATTACCTGTTTCATTGTTCTTTTCATTGATAGTTTCATGGCGTTTTTCATCATCATCCCCTTATTGGTTATAAGTTCTGATTAATATAACTAAGCATTTGATCAACCGCTGAAATGACTTTCGAATTCATTTCATAGACCCGTTGGCTTTCAATTAAATTGACGAGTTCTTCCGTGGTATTCACATTAGAAGTCTCTAAAGCGCCCTGCACTAACATGCCGTAACCGGCAAGACCGGGAACGCCTTCTTGCGGAGCACCACTAACAGCCGTTTCAACATACAAATTTTGCCCTACCGGTTCTAAGCCCGTAGGATTAATAAAGTTCATGGTATTTAATTGGCCAACAACAGCGTTTTCAGCTTGTCCTTGTATACGCACTGACACTTCACCATCTTGCGAAATAATAATTTCTTGTGCATCAGGGGGTATTTGAATTTGTGGTTGCAATACATAGCCCGCACCAGGGGTAACAATATTGCCTTCATCATCTAAGGTAAATTGACCATTACGTGAATAGGCTGCCGTACCATCTGGTAATAAAATTTCAAAAAAGCCTTCTCCTTGGATCATTAAATCCAATGAGTTGTCGGTGGTTAACATGTCACCTTGGCTATGAATTTTTTGGGTAGCCACCACTTTTGTACCCGCACCTAACATTAAACCTGAAGGTAATTCAGTATCTTGCGCTGAACGTCCACCTGGTTGATTAATGGTTTGATAAAGTAAATCTTCAAATACAGCGCGGCTCTTTTTGAAACCAATCGTACTGGCGTTGGCTAAATTGTTAGAAATTACCGCAATATCTTTAGTTTGCGCATCTAATCCTGTTTTACTTATCCATAATGCTGGGTTCATAAGTCACCTCTTAATAAATTCATTTTTCTAATAAATACTCATTAATCGTTAATCGTTAATCGTTAATCGCGGTCGTTGGTTCAAACGTACAACCTCAATCGATTAACCATAAATTAATTAGAATGCACGTAATAGTGCGGCAGCAGCGGTATCATTTTCTTCTGCTGTTTTCATTAGTTTTAACTGCATTTCAAACTGCCGTTGCAACGCGATCATGTCACTCATTTCAGTAACAGGACTAACGTTACTCGATTCCAACATGCCATTTTTTACAGTTACTTCAATATTGGCTTCTTCAATTGCACCATCTTTACGTCTAAATAGACCATCGCGGCCTTTTTCAATTAAACGATTATTTGGATTAATAAATTTGATCCGATCTACTTCTTCCTGAACAGAGCTAGGCGCGCCTTCAGGCTGGATCATAATCGTGCCGTCACGTGATATTTCTATATTACGTATCGGCAGAGGTAAAGTAATAGGGCCACCTTCACCAATGACCATCTGACCGTCTGATGTTTCTAACGTACCGTTTTCGGTAATGCGTAAATGACCTGAACGGGTATAGGCTTCAGTGCCATCTTTTGCCTGCACTGCAAAAAAACCTTCACCTTCAATAGCAATGTCTAAATCACGACCTGTGGTTAATAACGCGCCACTGTCAAAGTTTTGGCTAGACTTTTCTGTCATTGCAAAGACGCGAGAAGGCATGCCTTCACCAAAAGCTTGCATAGCACGAGCTTGGGACAAATCGGCTTTAAAGCCTGTTGTTTTGGCGTTTGCTAAGTTATTTGCAGTCACCGATAAGGAGAGCATATTTTGTTTAGCGCCACTCATGGCTACATAAAGCATCCTATCCATAACAATCCATCCCATAAAATTAAAATATTGTTTAGATAAATGCAAAAGTAGTGCCAGAAGAGATTAGTAAATTGGTAGGTATAGGTTTATTTCGAAAAATAGAGACAATGTACCGGTGATGCTCCTAAAGCTGTCGAGCCTCACTCCGTTCGTGTCGACCTACAAAATAAAAAAGCCTAACGTGATGTTAGGCTTTGTGTGGTTTTATCTGCTTATTTCTTTCTTAGCTAAATAACTACCTTATCTGAAGGATCGTTTGGTTAAGCTGATTATCAACTTCAAGCGATCGAGAGTTGGCTTGGAAATTTCGCTGTGCTGAAATTAAATCAATCAACTCTGTGGTTAAGTTAACGTTTGATTGCTCTAAGGCTGAGGAGTTAATCGTGCCGTAAGTACCCGACCCCGCTTCACCTGCTAAGCCTTCACCAGAAAGAATACTTTCTTTCCAATCACTGTTACCGGTTTGGGTTAATCCTTGAGCATTGGAGAAATTAACTATAGCCACTCGTGATAAGGGTTGTGAAGTACCATTACTATAAGTTGCCATCACCAAGCCATCTGTGCCAATATCTAATCCTGTTAATCGCCCCACGGGTAAACCATCTTGTTCCAGCGAGGTTACTTCAAAACCCGAAGCAAACTGTGTAGGTTCATTTGGATTAGGTCCAGCGGTATCCAAATTAAAGTTAATTTTAATTTGTTGAGAAACATCTGAACCATTTGTTAATATTGTCGCAGGTAACGGCTCTGTAATAAAGCCACCAACAGGAGTAATAGAAGCAAAGTCACCACCTGAGGTGAATCTTAACTTAGCTCCATCAACAGAAGTAGCTCCAATAGCAATACCAGTACCTGTCGATGGTCCTGGAGTAAGTGTCGCTTGGTCATGTATATCAACCGCAATACCATCTACAGAACTAGTGAGAAACCATTCATTAGCCACAGCCGGATCTTTAATAAAATAATAGGTCTGAATATGGCTATCACCTAAAGAATCAAACACTGTTACTGAGGTAGAGTGGTTAAACGTTAGTGGGTCACTCATATCAAAATTCGCTGGTGCACCTGTGATCGCTGATGCACCAGCCGGTAAATTCATGCGAACATCTACTTCATTAGTTTTTGAGGGTGCCCCCGATGCTGTAGGAATTCTGATTGGCTCAGCAGTACTTAAGCTCACCGACGATGAAGTACCATCCGGATTTACCGGGAAACCTAGTAAATGATCACCGGATGAATTAACAATAAAGTTATCCGCATTTAATTTAAATTGCCCTGCGCGAGTATAAGAGAACTCTAATGAACCTAACTCAGGAACGGTGGAAAAAAATCCGTTACCGGTAATCGCTAAATCGAGCGAGTTACTGGTAAACTTAATACTACCTTGATGAAATTGTTGAGCAACATCTGAAGTTAATACTCCATCACCTACCTTGGTTTTACCGGCGGCAAGTAAAGACGATGCGTAAACATCAACAAACTCAGCACGGGATTCTTTAAAACCGACGGTATTAACATTGGCAATGTTATTCGACGTTACGTCTAGATCTTTTTGAGCTGCATTCAATCCGCTCAATGCTATATTAAATGACATAATTTCACCTCATTATAAAAACTGGTTATTATTGAACAACGCTCTAATTAGCATTGCTCTTAATGGCTATGTGAACTGTTTTACCTTGACCCCTTAACTAGACACTTCGATAACGTCTCTAAGCGCCATGGTTTCACCACCATTTAAATTCAAATTTATATTGCCGCCAGCGCCCGCTAAGGTAACACTGTCAACTTTTCGATAAGTTAATGCTTGGAGCTCTGCTGGTTTACCATCAACCATACCCGCAACACGAAAACGATAAGCACCGGTTGGCGCTGTTTCTCCATTGCCATTAAGACCATCCCAGGTAAAGGCATATTCGCCTTTTTTAATGCTACCTACAGGAACCGTTTGAATTATTTCACCCGCAGTATTTTCTACGTAAATAACGACGTTACTGGCGGGTAAATCAGTTTTAATTTTTCCGGTAGCCCCCGCGCCATCAGCCATACCAAAAACGTTATCGTCAACCAAAACACTTCGCCCGACTAATGATGATGCTTGTAAAGCTTGGCTTGAAGACATAGACGCTGAAAAGTCACCAAATTTATCGTTAAGTTTTGAAACACCATCAGTAGTAGAAAAAGCGGTCATTTGAGAAATCATTTCATTATTCTCCACCGGCTTGGTTGGATCTTGATGCGCCAATTCTTGTGTTAACAAAGCAAAGAAGTCGGCTTGAGTTAACATACCGTTATTATTCGCTTCAGTTTTAACTTCTTTTTTCCAGCGCAATGCATCTAATGGGTTTGTTGACGCTGTATCTTTAACTGATTCCATTTTTCTTTCCTCTTACCTATCAACTCTAGCTTCGACTTTAGTCTTTAATTAAAGCGATTAACGCTGGCCAAGTAATAACGTTTTGTTCAACATATTTTTAGCTGATTCTGCCAATTGAATATTGGTTTGATACGAACGTGACGCTGAAATCATGTTGGTCATTTCTTCCACAACATTGACGTTAGGTTTATAGATATAACCATTTTCATCCGCCATCGGGTGGTCAGGCGCATGTTCAACCAATAACGGTTTGTTACTTTCTACAATGCCTAATACTTTGACGCTGATCGATCCTTCTTGACCAGCGGCAGCTTTTTGCATCTCTGCGGCAAAAACTGGATGTCTAGCACGATAGGTTTCATCAATACTACTACTAACACTATCAGCATTCGCGATGTTACTTGCCGTGGTGTTTAAGCGCATTGATTGGGCGCTCATGCCCGTGGCACTGATGTTAAAGACGTTAAATAGGCTCATTGTTATTGCCCTCCAGTAATTGCTTTTTTCATGGCTTTGATAGTGCCGTTAAGAAATTGCAAGCTTGCTTGATACTTCATAGAGTTTTCTAGATACAAGTTTCGTTCCACTTGTACATCAACAGAATTACCATCACCTGTATCTGGTTGATTTGGAATGCGAAATTGTGTGTTATTATTGAGTTCCATGCGTATATCAAAGTGCTTATCGTTAGTACGTGACATGCCGGCTTGTTGTTTATGAGAGGCTTGGGCAAGCATTTTGTTAAAATCCATACCCTTGGCTTTATAGCCTGGCGTATCAGCATTGGCAATATTGCCTGCGATCACTTCCGCTTGTTTAGCGCGTAAGTCTAAAACTTGTGGACGAAGCCCAAATGCTTTTTCAAAACTAATAGCCATAATTCACCTCTAATTCAATAAAGGTGATTATTCAATAATTATGCCAACGAGAAGTGTCAAAATTCTGAAAGGAGGTAATTGAGGGGAAAAATAAATATAATCAATCCTGAAATCGGCATAACAACTAGAAAACATTCAAGTAAAATCAATAGATTACATAACCACATACAAACAACAACATGCTTAAAGTAACTATATACTCTCTCAATGTTTCATTTTATGCCATTTTTTATGCCATTATCAAGGCAAAACATTTATGAATAGTGAGCTATTTATCGACGTTTTAACGCCGAGAATGAGATAAAAAGAAATGTTGCGCAAGTGCTGCTTATCCAGAGTTCAGATTATTTACTGTTTTTGGTAAACAATACCAGGGTTACAACGCAACATATCAAAATCATTATTTAAACCTGACAAAGACTCTGAGGCACCCAAAAACAAATAGCCTTTGTTATTTAATACACCATGAATTTGCGACAATATTTGTTTTTTAATTTCAGGGGAAAAGTAAATTAAGACATTACGAATAAATACAATATCAAAACGTCCCATCAAGCTATAACTGTTTAATAAATTAATAGGTCTGAAACTAACCATTGATTTTACGGCATCTTTTACTTTCCACATGCCATTATCGCCGGGTTCGAAAAACTGACGTTTTCTTTCCGCAGATAAACCACGAGACAGCGCTAAACTGTCGTAGTGTCCGTATTTACAATGCTCTAACATGGTTGTTGAAATATCGGTACCAATAATCTGTACACCGCCAGGAAAAGACCCAGGGTTACGTTGTTTAAATTCTTGTACTGACATGGCAATAGAGTAGGGTTCTTGTCCTGAAGAGCTCGCTGCCGACCAAATTTTTAACGGCGTACGCTGCTTGGCAAAGTCAGGTAACATTCGATTTTTCAGTAATTCAAAGGGGTAGTCGTCACGAAACCACAGCGTTTCATTCGTGGTCATAGCGTCAATAACCGCTGCACGTAATTGCCGTTCAACGGGACTTAACGTACGCGCAACCAAGTCACTTAATGAAGTAACGTCAAATTTCACCATTAATGGTGCTAAACGACTTTTGACCAAGTATTGCTTATTTTCACCCAGTACGATGCCACATTGCTGCTCAAGAAAGGTGCGAAATTGATGGTAGCTTTTATCATCTAGCTGTCTTGCCGACATTACGTTTTATCCATGAAATACTGTTTATTCAAAATTATGCTTCTTTATCTAGTTTAAGCCATTTTTTAACAGCTGTTGCTAATTCGTCAGGATGAAATTTAGGAATAAAATCATCTGCACCTACTTTGGCAACCATCGCATTGTTAAAGACGCCACTTAATGAGGTATGAAGAATAATCGGGATCGCCCGCATTCTTTCATTACCTTTCACTTCAGCTGTAAGCGTATAACCATCCATTTCTGGCATTTCAATATCAGAAATCATTAAAGCGACTTTTTCAGTTAGTGAATGTTCACACGTTTCAGTAATAGCAAGCAACTGATCTAAAGCATCTTTACCATTTTTGGCCAAGATCATATTAATACCTAGTGGCTCTAACGCTCTTTTTACTTGATTACGTGCCACGGTGGAATCATCGGCGATCATCACCAGTTTATCCCCTAAACTCACGCCTACTGTTGAGTCAGCAACCTCTTCGCTCAATTCTGTAGACACCGGATTTATCTCATTAAGGATTTTTTCAACATCTAAAATTGACACCATTTCTTTGTCAATTTCGGTTACAGCCGTTAGGTAACTCGATTTCCCAGCCCCTTCAGGCGGTGGCATCACGTCTGTCCAGCTCAAGGTAGTAATACGTTCAACGCCCGCGACTAAAAAACCTTGTACACTGCGATTATATTCAGCAATGATAATAAAGCTGTTTTCTGTTTGTTCAATTTCAGGACCACCTGTCGCTTTACTTAAATCAATAACTGAAATAGTTTGGCCACGAATATGGGCAACACCTTTAATGAATGCGCCTTGTTTAGGGAGCGTAGTAAGTCGTGGGCATTGCAATACTTCACGTACTTTAAAAACGTTAATACCAAAGGTTTGCCTACCTCCGAGTTTAAATAACAATAATTCAAGTCTATTTTGGCCAACTAACTGAGTGCGTTGGTTAACCGAATCTAAAATACCTGCCATAAAAACCTCTCTAGAAATGACGTCGATAAATACATTGAGGCACACTTCTTGATAGTAAATGTTATATAAAATACTTACTGTCTGAAATTTGACACTAAGC
The DNA here is from genome assembly GCA_047621305.1 of Alteromonadaceae bacterium. Taxonomy (GTDB): domain Bacteria; phylum Pseudomonadota; class Gammaproteobacteria; order Enterobacterales; family Alteromonadaceae; genus Colwellia_A. The sequence continues at coordinate 98,810 of JBLHNB010000001.1, forward strand.
GAAAAATTATCCTTCTATGGTAAGCATAGACGAGTATTTTTATTTCCCTAAAAAATTGATGACAAAATTTATGATTTATATGAAGATTTTAATGATTCTAATGTTAGCTACTCTTTTAACACCTTTACGTGTTAGTGCAATTAGCTTTGATCAAGATTATCTATCCAATTTTGTTCAAGCTTTTGTCGAGAAAAATATCGTTCCACCAAAGAAAGGAAAAATGGAGATAAAAGTCACTGATATAGATCCTAGGATCAAAATCAAACCTTGTAGCTCTCCTCTTCAAGCAAATATACCTGAAAATCACAACGGTAGAAACGTAAATGTTAAAATATATTGTGACGATTCAGCACCATGGAAAATGTTTATTCCGGTAAGGATACGAATAACGATACCTGTACTCGTGGCAATAACGACCATACATAAAGGGACAGTGCTTGATGATTCCAACGTCGCCATTAGATTTAAAAACCAATCTCGAATTCGTGGTGAAGTTTTCAACGATGCCAGTATCGTACTGGGGGCAAAGTCAAAAAGAACAATATCCAAAAAAACCGCTATTACGCGTAGTAATATTTGCTTGGTTTGTAAAGGTGAAAGCGTTATTATTACCGCAGTATCAGATGATTTTTCAATTAAAACATCAGGTACCGCTTTAAAAGATGGCAGTATTGGTGACCAAATTAGCGTAAAAAATCATCGCTCGGGTCGAACCGTCATAGGGAAAGTAAGTTCGATAGATCATGTCATCATTAATTTGTAATTTATTTGTTATTTATCTCAACTTTTACTTAAGAAATATAAGTTTTGGTCGATAACTAACTAGAGTTATACTATTACTTGCCAAAGGATATTATTATGGCTATTAACATCAACAACTTAGGTGGGCCACCTAAAGTAAACCAAACGGCGGAGCAACAAGCTCAAGTTAAACAACAAGCAACACAAACGTCAAATAATACACAACAAGCTCGTCAAGATTCGGTGTCTATTACACCGCAAGCACAAAAAATGAGTGAGCTACAAAAAAAGGCGAGTGAAGCACCGATCACCGATCAAAAGAATATCGAACGTCTCAAAAAGTCTATTTTGTCTGGCGAATATAAAGTTGACGCGGATCGACTTACAAAAAATATGATGGCATTTGAATTCAAATTATTTGATGATGAATAACATGAAGATTACTGAGCTCTTAGATAAACAGGAAGCGGAATTAAATAAACTGCATGCATTGTTAAACAATGAATTTGATGTTTTAAAAAAACGTGAACTGGAACTTCTAGAAAACACCGCAATTGAAAAAGAAGCTTGTTTAAATGGTATCAATCAACTAGACCAATCGATTAAGCAGCTCAGCTCGTTCGATGAGTTAACACAAGATGAAAACCATAGTGAACAAGTCGCTCGTATCATCATGTTGTTAGGTGAATGCAAAGAACTTAATGAAGTCAATGGTCAGATTATTAACAACAGCCAAATCGCGATGAATCGATTCAAAATGATGTTACAAAAAAGTATCGCTAATAATTCGATGACCTACGATGAAAAAGGTCGTACCAACGTTAAAACAACATCAATCGGTATAAAAGCCTAATATACCTCGCTCCATACGTTGAAGGTAATTAAGATGTTATCCCCTCTAATCTAAAGCTCTCTCTTTAATTCTTTAATTCTTTAATAATAAAATAGCTAACTAATAGAACAGCTAACACCTTTAATTATTTAATAATACTTAACCTCTTTAATTTCTTTACTGTTCGCTGAAGCTAAGTAAATATCATAAACATCTTTAAAATCTAGGCTTAACTCGGTGGTGTAGCTATCACCTACGGGGTAACTTTTTACAACTTTAGCACCACGAATAACGCCTCGCACTGAAGACGCCAAGCTTTCATTTTCAATCAATAGATTAGCAACCGTAGTATTTGCACTAATTTGCTGACCATAAATTTGTTCGGCAAGTTCAGCATATGCGGCAATTTTTGACGCTTTGATCGCCATTAACATCCGCTGTGTTTCATGAGGTGATTTTTGTAAACTGATTGGCGCATAACCAATTGCAGATATGATAGGAAATGATTTTGGCTTTACCGTTTGCCATTGCACATGTTTATCATACACCATTGAGCAGCCGCTTAAGACACTAATAAAGAGGCCTATTGATAAACTTCTTGCATATAATGGTTTCATTAGCTGTTTCATATTAAGACCTTTAATTGGTAATAACCCGAACCTAAATAACTGCGGTACGGGTTCAATTTATACATAGTGACTTGTCAAACAATTGACCAATCATTGAGACAAGTACTTACTTGCCTATTTTATTTAAGTAATAAAAGCATAAATCAAGCCAACAAAACAGTTAAAATGGGATAGGCACAAAACATGCATACTCATTACGTTATAATTATTTATTTTTCATGTGGAAGTTATCATGCGCTTTTGGTTCCTATGTTTGTGCTCAATATTAATGAGCTTCTCTAGCTTGGCTCAATGGTATGAAACCCAGGGACAAGCCTTTATCACCAATGACAATCCACAAGCCGCACGAACCTTGGCTATGGAAAATGCCCTTAAAAAAGCCTTATTAGTTGCTGGTGCTTCGGTATCAAGTGTTCAACAAGTGGTTAATGGCCTACTCACACATGACGACATTAGTATTCGAGCCAGTGGTAGTATCAATTCATTTGAATTAATCAGTGAAACTCAGCAAGGTAAAACTATAACGGTACAAATCAGAGCTGATATATTTCCCCAAGAGAAACAGTGTTTTTCTGCTGATTACCGAAAAACGCTATTATTAACCAGAAGCAACTTACTTTATCGTGAACAAGCCAATATTGGCGGTATTTATGATCTTGAAACGGAAGTTATTCGCAAACTCGCCACCAAGATAAATAACGAAGGACACTACCTTGATGCTAAATTAGCAATAGGAAAAAAATCAGAATTTACACGGCTTAATAAAACGTTACAAGCTGAAAATATAAAAAACTTAACCATGTCTTTGTCTGATATCACTGATACACAATATGTGATGTACTCCGAAATTCAAGATATCTCGTTCGACCGTGAAATAACCAATGACTGGCAATTTTGGCAAGAAGATATCTACCAACGCCACTTTAATATCAATATATATATTTATAATGGTAACAGCGGTGAGCAAGTATTTTACCGCCAATACCGGAATATAGCGCCATGGGCATATACTCGAAGAGCACAGGTCAGTACCACCAGCCATACTTTTTGGAACAGTGAGTATGGAAACATTATCGATCACACGTTAAATACCATGATCGCTGACATTGATGAAAGTATGATGTGCCAACCAACCCGCGGTAAAATAATTCAGGTCGCCGGTAATAAAATAAGATTTAACTTAGGTAAAAAACACGGCGTAAAAGTCGGCGATGAATTCTCACTGCTGCATTCTAATAATTATATTGGTAATACAGGGAAAGTTTATGCGGGTTACAACGTGAGTAATTATAAAGTTAAGGTTATCAGTGTTTCACAAGAAAGTGCGCAGGCAATTACCCCTGATGAAGAGTTATTAGGTAATATTCAGGTAAGTGATATTGCCGTGCGTTATTAATGACACGTCCAAATTATGAGCTATCAATAACCAGAAGTATTCACATGGTAGAGTAACTGTTTAATAATTAATAAAATTATTACTTTACTGTGATTAAAAACTTGTTAAAATCTGAGGCGTTCAATAAAGGTTACTTTGAAATGACGCTTTAGTTAGTAAGGGCTTAGTAAGAAGTTAGTTAAAGCGAGTAAAACCTTAACTAAAACTGCTTGAATAATTCCTATCACGTTAAATCATACAATGGCTTCGTAGCTCAGCTGGATAGAGCAGCCCCCTCCTAAGGGGCAGGTCGCGCGTTCGAATCGCGCCGAGGCCGCCATCAAACCCCAACAAACACAACACCTTACAGTGCAACACAAAGACACCACAAATCGAGATTAACGGCAAAAAACGCCTTTTTACGCATATTACCAGTAAAAAGTGCACCAAAAGTGCACCAAAACATTTACCTTAGCATATAAGTTTTTCCGCGAGCTTTGATATCGATGTATAGCCTTAAAAATGCGCATTACGGAAGTTCGTGATAATCTAATTCATTATTTAACTCGTCTTTTTTGGCTATAAATTCAAATCATAAGTATATTGGCATTTCATTACACTAATGGAAAAGGATTTTGCGTGGAAATCATATTAATTTTAAACGCTTTAATTTTTATCGGACTTGCAATAGCTTCGATAATTTATGGTAACTATTTAAAAAACTACATGAATAGAAAAGGACAAAATTTAGCAGACAAAGAAGATATCAAGTCAATAACAACTCTTGTGGAAGGGGTTAAACGTGACTTTACCAGAGAAACTGAGCTTTTAAAGTCTCATTTAAGTGTTGAATCTGGTCACAAACTAAATCTACTAGATGAAGAAAAGGCAGCCATTATAAACCTTAATAAGAGCTATTTTAGATGGTTTAATTTGAATAGGAATATTTTATCGACAAAAAATAGTGAGGTAATTAATGAATATCTAAGTAGAGTAAACAGTAGTGCCACTGACATGAACGATAGTGAGACTGCATTTAAATTATTTATCAACGATACAGAGCTACTTAGCTTATATTTCAAAATGGTATCATTAACCTGGCAGCAAGTTGTCCCCCTCCATTTTGATACATTAACGGGATTGAAAGATGGTCTTCATCGATTAAAGTACTGCACAAAGCAAGAGCAATCAGACGAGATATACTTAGAGCAAAGAAGACTAGGTAAGTATTTCTTTGATAATTGCTCAATAACAAGTGAATTAGCAGAAGCTCAAAACGACTTTATAAAAAATTGTAGTGAGTTCTTATATAAAATTAAAAAACCTCAGAGTCACCAATAAATTTATATCTCGTTTATGGTCAAACTCCGATTTTTGCGCGAATATCGCTTACTTTATCTTGTAGTTTTTCAAGTAAGCCTTGTTGCTCTTTTGACTGCTCTTTTAAAAAAGCGATTGATAGACGGTTATTTACTATCACTGACGTAACAATAATTAATTGCGTACCAATAAAAAATAAATCTTTAATCTCGATATCCATTATTTCACCGCGATATCGACAAGGCCATAAGCAGAGCAATAATCAATACCAACACCAACGCCACCTTTTATTAGTGCAACTTTTATCAGTGCTTTGAATTCTGCATTTGTTTCGTAGCAATATTTTTTAGAAACATCACCAAGCTGATAATTAGATGAACAACTACTCATTGCTGTAATGATTAAAAAAATCATTAAACCACTAAGAAAACAATCGAAAACTCGCATTAACTTTGCCATTTTGGACCACCTATTTTGACAGCGAAATACATCGCTTTAGCTTTAAAATAATTAACACCATCACAGCGCATGGCCTGATAAAACATTTTATGCACTTGCTTATGTGGTTTTGACTTCGTTACACAATAAACATCATGAACAACACTTGCTCTACGATAATTACCGACGAACGGTGAACCAATAAAAAGCCATGCTATGCGCGGAATACTGGCACCATCAACAATAAAACCTTTAGTCGCTACCCACTCAAAACCACTTTTATCAACAAAGATAAACTTTTGTTGTAGCTTCATTAATCGCTTAGCACCCTTTAACCATTGGGTGATAACTTCACCGACAAAGCGCGCTTTATTCATCGTCTAAAATCCCTTTCGTATGTGCTTTGACTTGGTAGACAACAATAGCGGCAACAAGCGCGGCTACCGCAGTTAAAGCGATAGTTTTATAATTCATGCTAATGACATCCCCGCTTCTGCTTGTTCTAGCGTAAAAGCACCCTTTGCCCCTTCAAAATCAGCCATTGCTAGCATTAATTGCGGGTATTGCTCTCGGCTTAAATCATATTCATAAAGCCCAAAAAGACCCGACGCATCAACACGCTTAGATACATAATCAATATAGGCTTGTGTATCGTTTTCGCTGGTTGGTGCCCAACGATGAATAATATCGCTAATGGTTCTTAAGTCGTATTTATTACGATAAGTCATCAATATTTTATACGCTGCTCTAAAGCCGTATTCAGGGGTAGTGAATTCTTCAAAGTCTTTATCTTTGTTTACTTCACTTTCCCCCTCCCAATCAGCAGACTCGCGAATATTTAACGGATTATTATTGCGAACGTTTCGGTTTGGCCTAGTCATCAGATAAAATCCTGCAATTATTAATAAGGTAAAAGAGGTTTTGTAAAACATGGTTAAACCTCGTCTTGCTTTCCATCAGCTAGTAACTTGGTTCTATGTTGTTGAATAGTTTTACCACCAAGTAAAATCAAACAGTTTTCAGCCTCCAATAAATCAAGCGCATAGCCGATTTTTACAGAATCTAAATTAACGGGCGTTGTCTTTGCTGCTAAGTCGTTTCTAAACGTTTTAACGCGTGGGTGTAGTGAGCTATCAATCAATACCCGTTCATCAAAAGTAAAACGATTTCGCATAGCTTCGGCGGTTATCTTTCTGATTTTTACCACTTCAATAACTGTTGTATATATATGCGTATGACCACCAGCCCCAACCAATACACCGTCAACTAACTTTCCACCATGAAAATGATGGTACTCTTCATTTTCTTTTGGTATTTCGCCATTAATCCAACCATGTACATTATGAAAAATTTTCATCATCTGATTCGCCCTGTATCATAACTATAATATGTATAAGTTCCCGCGGTTACAGTGGTTGTTAGTAGTATCGTCTCGTTGACACCACCAATTAATACGGGTTTTGTACCACTATTTTGATAATAAGCAACCCCACTACCTGTGGTAATAACAAAAGTCCCGTCAACAGAGCCATTACCAGCTAACGAACCAGTCACAAGCGCAACACCACCAAGGGTGATACGCATTTGTAACCCTGTATTGTCACATGATAGATTCGTCAACCGAACGCGATGACCATCTGGGGGTGTTATGGGTATCGTTCCTACAGCAGATAGTCTTTGTATACCAACACCGATATAATCAGGAACGAATACACCGCCACTATTAGCAAGCACCCTACTACTTTCACTGGTTACGTGATTATTTATTGATAATACATTTGCATCTAATGAGGCAGCAGTTCCAAGACTTTCGAGCGTTGCTTGTGTTGCATCATTTTCGGCACTAACAAGTGTTTTCGTTGCAACATTTTCAGCACTAACAAGGTTTTGTGTGACAACAGCCTTGTTTGTTACCTCTGTTTTCGTTTCAGTTGCCTTAGCATCAACATTGGCATTAATTGCCACTTGTTGAGCATCAAGCATTTTTTTAATGTTTGCAGGAGTCGTTAGCATTTTTTTACGCTCTCCATTCTTCGCCACCCGCTAAATCAATAGCGGTTGCGTTAGGGTTATGAACAAATACGGCGGTTTCGGTTTCCCACTGGTACGCACTAGGTGCGTCTTTATGTCCTTGTAAGAAAATACCCTTTGTCGCAGTGGTATTCTCTGCACTGTTACCTATACGAATTTCTGACATATTTGGAATATCAGTAATTAGTTGTAAGGTGACTTTGCGGTTTAATGATGCCCGAGCGGTAAAAACTTCGATTGTCGCTCCTGCTGCAATGCTAATTTTTGCTGTATCAATAGGCAAAAAGGCATTTGAAACTTTTTTAGACATTTTTCCGTCTTCAACCGTTGCTGAGGCGTTTACTTGAATAGCTTCAACAATACGCTTAACAACGACTTCATTACCCACCGTTACCACACCTTTCCCTGACGTATGTACTTTGATATTTGATGTTTCGTATGAAACATCAATATCAACATCAGTATCGTTTACAAAATTAACCGCGCGAATTGTATCAAGTTCAAATTGTCGGCCAACCTCACCAACCAAGGAGCCAATTTCAAGCGACTCAACTTTAAATTCAGCATCCGCATTGATGATTGATAAAAACTTACCCCGCACATCAACTGGCTCTTCAGTTCTGGCTTTTATTGTTACTTTTGGCACGTTATGCCCTCCGACCTAAAAAGAGGATGGCAATAAAACCAACTCCCATTGCAATAGACATGTACAACGTCATTTTTGTTGAGCTTTCAGCAATGATATCTTGCCCCGCTAAACTTGTTGTTCTGGCGAGTTCTGCGATAATTGCCTTATCGTCACTATTACTAATGGCTGCTTGCTCTAAGACACTTTGATTACTGCTAATATTAGCTTGCGTAACACTCGCTAATTCATCGGCAAAATTTTTAGATTGCAGAGTAATATTATCAATGGCATCCGTACCGAACCCGCTCAAACTGTCGATAACTTCAGTACCAAATTGATTCACACTACCCATTGCGTTAGTGGCAACATTACTTAATTCAATAATCGTGCTTTCACCAAAATCAAACGCTGAATTACCAAAGGCGAAAGCATCAGAGGTAATGCGCTCATTTGAATCAAGCGCAGCTAATGAAACAACGGTGGATTGTGCAAATGCTTCATTGGCTGCGAACAATGAGTTTTCTGCGATTTCACTTGCAGCACCTAAAGCACCCGCATCAACAAAACTTATATTGCCGTTATTACCTGCAAATTCACCGTCATACTCTATTGAATTATCAGTATTATCTTCATACTCATTAGTCGTATTATTAGAATCTTCTATCGAATTATCTATTTCATATTCATTAGTCGTATTATTAGAATCTTCTATCGAATTATCTATTTCATATTCATTAGTCGTGTTATAAGCATCTTCTATCGAATTATCAGTATTATCTTCATATTCATTAGTCGTGTTATAAGCATCTTCTATCGAATTATCAGTATTATCTTCATATTCATTAGTTGTATTATTGGAATCTTCTATCGTTGTCGAGCTATCGACATTATTCGAGTCATTGGTTTGTGTTTCATCAACGACAAAATTGCTAGCACCCGCATAATCACCATCATTAACTAGGTTTAGAGTGCTTTGTGCATTACTTGTTGATTGATTTGATTTAGATTTACCGCCCATACTGCCTCCTATATACGCGAACGTCTGGTTACTGGGATAATTGGCGGCGTTTCATAAATACCTCTTTTTCTGCGCGTAGTTGACGTTGAGCGTCCACCCAATACGATTTGTTCTTTTTCGCGAACACCACGATTTATACGCCGACGATGAAGCTTATAAGCTTTTTTCGGTGTAACTCTTTTATTTTCGCTTGGTGTAACAGGCTTACGCTTTGCTAAAAATGCCCCAAGCCTTTTAAATAACCCCATAATTAAAGCTCCAGTTTATAAATTAATTCGTCACGACCGAAGAGCGCTTTACGTACTTCATAAAGCGATATTGGTAACCCTGAGAACGCATGTTCAATATGCTCAGGGTATTTAGTGTGAAAACGAACAGTACGATAGTTGTTTTTGCGTGCAAAGTTGATGATTTCTTGTCTTGATTGCTCAAGCTTAGAACCTGCCACCGCCACTAAAACCATCTCTAACCCTTCACGGCGTATGATGATATTTAGTTGACGGTTTTCAGTTTGAAATAGCTCACTTATGCCCATTTCAAGTTCACGTTTTATCGTACCCTTCGCGCCAATCAAGGCAGGCTTCAATGCTTTCCATATTTGATTGTTTAAAATAACTTTACGCATTTTTACGCGCAAAAATAAACAACAAACCAAAAGCAATTGCACCGCCAACAACCAACCAAGGCGGCACACCTTTGTTATACCCACCAATTCCCGCAAAAGATGCTCTAGCATCAAAAACTTGGTCACCGTTACCACTGGTAGCATCACCAAATTTAATCGGCATCGAGCCTGAATTAGCAACACTTAATGGATTAGGAAGCATGGGTTAGCCCTTTAATAAAAAGAAGTAAACTAAGGCCGCTGCAATTGAGCTGAACACACCAAGTTTTAATAACTTGCCGATACCGTCACTTGTCATAAAACCAGCCCCAAAACCTAACGCACCACCCGCTAACCAAGGTATTAATAATAACGGCATAATTAACGACCTCTCGCGACTAGAAAACCCAAACCAGCAACCAATAAAAAACCAAGTATCAATACAACGGTATCATCTACCCCAGTAACAAACGGCTTTCTATACATTGGTATTGCTGTTTGTGTTGAACCATCGGTATTCGTGCCTTTTACTGGCTCGTTTGCTTTTAATACCTCAGGGTCTTTAGCTGCTTCTTGTATTTTCGCTTTTTCAAGCGCGATATAACCATCAAAAACAGTTCCCGCACCTTCACTGAGACCTTCCCAAGCGTCACCACTAAAATTTAATAAATCTTCCCACATACAACCCCCTTACTTAAGCAACGCGTGCTTGAGGAAATTTAATTTGTTCGTAACCTTCAACATACGTTTTAATTGCACCAGCCTTATCAACCGTGAATTCAAAACTTAATCCCGCTGTCTGCATGGCACCATGTGAACCAAAACCAAAAACGGTAAAATCTAAAATACAATAACCCGCTTGAAGTGCTACCCCTGCATGACGCTGTAAAGCGTAATTAAGTGCGGCACGACTTAAGGTGTGAATAGTGCGCCGACCGCGCTTCACTTTGATTTTAGTGATGGCAACAACGTCTTCTTTAAAAACAATACGCTGAACATGGCGATTTACTGAGCCGTTAGGAAAATCCCAATTATGTTCACCTGCAGCGGCTGAATATTGCGTTAACTCGTAACGACTAGGAATGAACATTCGACCAGCGCGGTCGTTATCCGTCACCCATGCGCGGCCTTTTAATGTTGGCGTTACGGGGTCGGTTCCACCTTTTGCGCCAAATTCAATTAACAACGTTACATCGTCATTAATTTCAGTGACAAGTTGCGTTTGAAAAATACCTGCAATGCTGCGAAATTCAAACTTTGAAAAATCAAAGGTAAAAATACCTTCTTGTTGAAATTTCTTGTATGCCTTATCTAGCATATCCATCATTACGTTAGTGGCATAAGCAACCGGAGTACCGCCGATATCTAACGTTATTTTTTTAATCGTTGGCACTTCTTTTAAATTGGTTTCAAGCTCAATAGAGTGATACGTCATACCTGCTTGAAGCTTGATAGACCATTCATCACTATAGTTAATACCTGTTGATGAAGGTAATTCGATTTGAGTTGGTTGAATTTTACGAATTGCGTTTCTTACTGCGTTTGCTACTTGGCTCATAAACTTCCCCTTTATCCGATTAAGTCTTCAACAGGCTTCACGTTATTTGATGCCCAAACGATTAATGCCGCTACTGCTGTAGCAATAACACCCGTAACTAACATTGCTTTATGACTTGCCTTTAAATTCATTTTTAACGCCTTTATGTTCTTATGTTTAAATTAACTATTTACAGAAGAACAAATATTCCGCTTAGACGTAAAGCGGGTTTCGGTCAATGAATTAAACTTTTCTGCGTAAGGTGTAAGGAGATAAAAAAAGAAAACCCTTATTTAATAAGGGCTATTCGGTATGTTTTCGCTATGGTTTAAAGTGCCGTCAGAGATCTGATTTTGATGTACGGGTTACATCAAAAAGCAACTAACTAGCTTGTAAAAGCTGGTCAATTGTCCAGTGGTCTACTTTGAAAGGTGGCTTTAAATGGACGCGTTTAGATAGAAAATTACCAAAACCAGCCGATTTAACCACGTAATGAAGGTATTGTTTTTTGTATCTGGCATTAAGCGTTGATACTTGAATCAGGCTATTAATAGGAATGCCCGTGGCATCATTCATCGCCTTAATATCTGCCATCGTATCAAGCGCCCCGATGATTTTATTTGGTGCCATATTCCAAATGGTTTTCGGCACTTCCTGCTTGCGCTGAAATACGGTAATCAATACACCACCAAAAGCACGCCCACCCGTTGCCAGTTCGCCGATAATCGAATTATCTTTACCTGTTGATTGAACCAATTTCGCCAATTCTTCAATACCGACATACAAGGTTCTTTTGCCGTCGAGAGCATCCCACATTAAACGACCGAACCATTCTAATTCGACTTTGCGGAATTCTAGCAATTTATCTCCAACGAGTGCTTTTTCAGATTGTGGATTGTAAGCAACAACAAAAGATAACCCACTTTTCCACGCACTAACAAAAGCGAGAGCAAATGATTTTCTATCATGATAAGTGTGAACTTTGCGACCACCTAAACCATTAAATTTATTGCTTTTGGCTTTTCTGGCATCAAAGCGATAATTACCATACAAATCAAAAAGCGCCGTTTGCTTACCACATACATCTAATAGTTTAACGGCGGCAGTTTTACCGCCGCCCGTATCAGCCGCAATACAAACATGCTCAGCATCTAACGACTCATTGATATTGATAGCCATTAAGCAACCTCTGCCAATTCAGAATCATCTTGCTCAGCTACTGCTTTTTTAGTGGCTTTAGGGTTAGCTAACTTATGTACTTTGGCTTGCTGAAAACAACCGAATAACATTGTAGACATAGCCAAACCAAAGCCGATTTCATCTTGGTATTTTTTGAGCCAATCAGGAACGTTATCAGACGAGTAATATTTCTTTACTAACGGCATAGCTTTTTTTGCTAATTGCTCGTGCTGGTCTTCTGTCATAGAAACGGGGGCACCAAAAACAGCAGGTAAAAAACCGTTAAGCGTACTTACCCCAAAACCTGCCATTATTGCCGCGTCATCATCACCCATTGATAGTTCGGGCGCAGCTTCACCGAAATCATCGTCATTCGCTGCAATTCCGCTATTTATTTCGGTGTGATTTTCGGTAGCGGATTCGGCGTCAGAGCCAGTAAAACTCATGTTGTCAGTATAATTATTCAAATGTGAATAATTATATTCTGGCTCGTTTGGGTTAGGCTGCTCTTTCGCTAGTGATTCGGTAAACGATTCGCTATTACTTTCGCTATTAACTGCGGACTCTTGCGATAACAAGCCCGACTCCGATAGCGGTTGCAATCCATCCTCCCCAGCTATTGCCTTTGCTAGTTTCGTCTTTTCGTTCTGATTCTGGTCGTGCCGTTTCGCTAAGTTCGTCATTTTTAGTTGCTCCGTTACTGACTGGTTGCCATTCTTTTTCGGTTAATTTCGGTGTGATTTCGCTGACAGTCTCACTAGTCACTTCGCTAATAATTTCGGTCGTGATTTCGGTTAACTCTTCGGTATCGGTTTCACTAACACCATCAATCGCATGTTGCCATTTCAGTTGCAGAAAATTACCGCTACGCTGGTCTAACCCACAATTTTTACAATGAAGATAAAGCAATTTTTTACCCGTCTTTTTTTGCTTAATATCTGCCTGACATTCACAGCCATGGCAAATGATATTACCTAGCGAGGGGTTATCTGTTTTCATTTTCGAGCACCTCGATACGTCTATCTAATTTTTCAAGCTCAATGAGCATCCCAGCAATTGTTAACTCCAACTCATCCAATGCAAAATCAGCAAGTTCTAATTTTCTCGCTGCCTTAAACGCGCTAAGTTCACTTGATTCCTGCCTGTACACTCTCGCTTTATTAAAACTCGCTTTTAATTTTTCCATTACTCACCATCCATTATATTTATGTAGCTAATTAACCTTTAACTGATTATTAATAACCTCGAATTTTTGCCCCTTATTTAAGCAACTAACTCCCACTGATTGCCATTTTCATCAAACGCCACATTTTGAGCGTCAGAGATCAAATCGAAATTTGATGTGTACTCTGCCCACTGCCAAGTAAGTTCACTCGTTTCTAATATGTGGCTGTAGCCTCGCCAATATGCTCTATTTTCTTTGATAGCCTCGATAGTATTGGCTTTTAGTTCATCCCACGTGTTGTAGCGATTGGTTTTAACTTCACAATTCCAGAACCGCTCTCGCATAGCCCAACTTAAAAAATCAGTTGCTTGTGTTTCATTCATTTGACCAAGTGAAAAATCATTAATATAAGGTAATGCGTTTTTTTGCTCGCTAGCCTCTTTGATAGCGATATCACCATCCAACAAACGACCCTTTAGCTTTTCGATGAGTACTTGCCGCTTCTCTGAGAATTTTGCTTTTGAGCGATTAACATTTGATAGCTTTTTAACAAGACCTTTCTCTTTATCGCGCTGTTGGATACAGGCGTTGACGGTTGAATTTATACGGGCTTTTTTGCGGTGTAATTTTTCGCGTAGCTCACCAAGAATGGCGATGAAGTTATCTGCGTAAAACTCGCCGATGCACTCCCACTTAGGGGCGCGTGCACTGGCTGATATGTTGTATCTATTTCCTGTGATGATGCCTTGCTCGCTTGAGCCGCCCTTAGTGAGATAGCCAACAGCTTTAAGTAAATAATTACTTGCTGCCTCTGGCGTTTTTAGTTTTTCAAGCTTGGCGAACCCATGACCCCATATAGTTTCAAGTCGGTCAGCCCATGCGCGAAATAATGGTTTTGGTACATTCCATCGCATCATAATATGAACGTGTGGGTTTTTTTCGCCTTTCTTATTATCTGGCATTTCAGCAACCCACATATAATCAAGTGGCGCTGATTTTTCCTGATGTCCGTACATATTTTCTACATACTCAGGCTTTGAGTGTTTACGAGGATTAAATGGGATTAATTCCGAGTCTTCATCAAAGTAACCACTCGCTGTTAATGGGTCGACAAATTCAGGGCAATGCATAACACAAGCGGGTTCTTGCTTGAGTGCGCCAACGCTAGAAACCTTGCCCCATGAATATTCTTTACTGGATTCTGAGTCATAACAAACAACGCTGCCCCATGGGTATTCTTTGCTTTCATTTTCTATAAATCTAGCCGTCCAGCCTCGCTGGTACATTTTCTGAGCACCATCACAAAAACGGCTAACCTCGCTACCGATTGTGGCTTCTGGTTTAAATTCTACAGAACAAAAAGCACCACTCGCAGGAATACCGTTGACATAAGCGGGATTGCTTTCAGCGGCATCTAAGTTTTCAATTGAGCCATTCTCATCATTAACCAAATCAGCTGGTATACCGTCATAGCACGTAATATCGTATTTTTCTTTATACGTTTTCATTCGTCCTGAAGATGGGTTGAGACGTCTAATTTTATAGTGATATGTTTTGGTTTTTGATTTTGAAACACAAATGATATTGTTTAATTTATCACGTGCTTTTTGATTAAAAGTAAGTGTTGCAAAGGTAGTATAGCCACCGCGAGTAGTTGACAAGTAAGCGCCTGACTCTAAAACGCTTTTTACTGCCTTGCTGCTTAATGATTCTGTTATACGTTCACCACTGGTCAAGGGTGGTGCTGATTTCGAACCAAGCGCGCCAATTTCCAGGCCCATTTTGTAATTGTTAGACCACTCTTGGTGGTACATGCGGACACACGTTTTTGTTTCGCTCGAAATAGTACCGACTTTTGAAAGTGAATCAAAATACACTGACTGAGAAATGTTTTTACGACTTGCTAATGATAAAGGCTCAGGGCAAGTATGATTATTGGTTGCAAAATCTTTTTTGATACTAGACAAGAGCTCGTTTCGTTCACCATCCCGTTTAGCTTTTCTTTTACGAGCTTTCACCTTTTTAAGTTGAAAGTCTCTCTTGTAAATATCGCTAAAACTGTCTGTCGGACTTTCCGACCTCTTGACTAGGCTATTACTCTCAAGCTGCAAAACTTCGTTTTTTGCTTCCACTGCGTGGGGCTCAACAATATCTCGCAACCATGTATTTGCAGTTTTCTCGCCAGTGGAATTAAATTTCTTTATATACGCCAAAACCATAGAGCGCTGATTTTCTTTTGGCTCACGCTCAATGGCTTTAAATACAAATTTTTGAATGGTTTTGAAATCAGGGTAAGTAACGCTGATGGTGTTACCCATCTCCCTATCAATGAAGCTCGCTAATATTCGCGGCTTTTTATCGTAAAATGTTTTTTCTTTATGCTTGAGTTGAAGTTGCCGCATCTGCTCGCGAGTCGGAACTAAAAAAAGCGGGTCAAAGAGTCGTTTATTCTCGTCAATATTCATGACGCCACCCGTTGCTCAGCCATCAAAAGTATACTTAACGGTCTTTTGGGTGATACCAACCCAGCACTCAACTCGTAAAATCGCTCCATCAGCTGGTACATTTCACAGCCAAATATATAATCATTATTAATAGAGGCTACAGCGTGACCAAGCCAGAATCCGTAATACGGCTCACCATAACCATTGGCTTTAGCTAGTTCGATATAACTAAACACTGTTCGCATTGCGTTTCTTTCGCTTGAGCTAAGCATTACACACCCCTTTTACTTAAAAGATGCAACGGCCTATGCCCTTCAAGCCTTTTGAAAATTAAATCATAAAGCCTCTCCATCAATTTAAATGACACCGTGTTATCCCTCATCGCACCACAAAATACACACTCAATTGCAGGATTACCCTTGCAATGACAGTGGTGACGATACCCATCCTTGTTACTCTCGATATTCCACTCTGCTATCACAATCATTTTTAACGGTGTACTTTGCTTAAGTAAACCGTAAATTAAATTACTGAGCCTATCCATTAAAACAAGGGAAACCGAACCGTCCCTATACCCTTTATGATTTTGAGCTACAGCAGCACCTAACCAAAAATTTCGACACTTATTACCATTAAAGCCCTTTGCTGAATTGATGTGTATCAGCGCCTCTTGCAAGATAGATTTTTCCTTTTGATTAAGCATTACGCGCCCCTTTTACTTAAAAGATGCAACGGTCTATGCCCTTCAAGCCTTTTGAAAATTAAATCATAAAGCCTCTCCATCAATTTAAATGACACCGTATTATCCCTCATCGCACCACAAACAACCCCAACAGCAGCACCGAGCCAAAAAGAGTGGTACTTTCCACCCTTAACCGAAAAGCTTTTTGCGGTTCCAATATGAGAAAAAACTTCTTTCAAAATCAATCTTTCTTTTTGATTAATCATTACGCCACCCCACAAACTTCATTAGCTAAACGTTTTTTACGAGCAATTTCTCGCAACGTGCTAACTGATGGTTTAGATGATTTAGATGATTGAGTAGACAAAAACTTGGCTTGAGCTATTTTGATGCGTATTTTCGAAAGAAAGGTATTTGCTACTTCTGGCGCTGATGCGTTTAACGCCATTACCGCTTGAGCTTGTTTTCTTAAAATCACGTTTTGCTGAGTAATTGACATTATTTTCAGCGTATTAGAATTATTTTCACTTATATGTTCAGTAGTCATTCAGTTATCTCCTTGTAAAATATAATTATTCCTTGGTAAAAAACTTGCTGGTTTGTTGCAACGCCCCAGCAGGTCCAAGGAAATAAATTAACAGACAAGTGCCTGTGACTTGAAAAGTAGCACCACAAAAACATAAAAGCAAGAAAACTTGTTAATATTGGCAGGATTTCTTGTTTGCGCTTTGACAGTATAAATTGTAAATTTACCCACAAGCAAAGAGAATTGGTGAGATATATACGTGAAAGATAAAACCATCGGCGAACGGATACTATTCGCTAGAAATAAAGCAGGAATAAGTCAAGCAACACTAGCTTTAGCAATCGGTGTTACTGCTCAAGCTATTGGAAGTGTTGAACGTGGCGAAAATGAATCCAAGAAATTACCTGATATAGCAGAAGCGCTTAATGTATCTTATCGTTTTTTAAAATACGGTGAAGACGCTGATTTTAACTCACCTCAAAGCAATCGAAGAGAAGTCAGTTCAAATTCGGCTACTTATGAAGAGATCCAGAGTGTTATTCCTGCGGCGCTTGATAGGACAATAGTAGCTATTAGCAAAAGGCTCGCAGCTACAGGTAATGGAAAAGTAGACGTAATTAAACATAGAGAAATAATAGCAAAAGTATTGTCTTACGCTGTTATCGGAGAATTATCTGATGATTATTCTGTGGTAATGAAGGGTATGGATTTATTATCAGAAATTAACGGGTAAGGACTATTACCCGTTTAGTGCATTAAGGTTTTTTGCTCTCGCTAGGAGCTTATCTCTTTCGCGAGCATTGGCAACAAGTTCAAAGTCCAACTCTTCCCCACCAAATATGATTTTATCATCTAACTCTTTAGCCGCACTGAGATTTGACACGCACTCATTTAGCAATCGTCTAGCACCAAAGTCTCTATAAACAACGCCTTCATCCGTTTTTATTTTGATTAGCTGTATATTTTCAACGATTGGCTCGCTGACTATACCTTTGTGCCATCCGTAAATCTTCCAGCAAAAAAAAGCGATTATTGTCGCAGATAAAATCTCAGGCATTCCTCACCCCCTCCTTTTGGTTTAACCATGCTTTTATTGTTAAGTATATTGTGATTATTACGGTGCTGATATTAATTGTTGGTATTGCATGTTTATAGATAAACTCAACAATCACCTCAAAATCCGTAAAGTTCAAGTCAGGATTACTACTTAAATGCATTCTTACATAGTACTTAACAAGTAAAATCGTTGCATGCACTGCAAAGGCAAAGCTCACTGCTTTTGCAGTGGTCGATGGTGCAGTCTTTAATGCTTTATGCATATTGAGAAGTAGGTAAACACCTGCACCCTCAAGTGCCGCAAAGGATAAGTAATAAGTGTGCCGCATCAGCACCTTATCCCACACACCAAACTTACTTTCCAAATAAAAGGCAAGCCATTGCATCATACCATTTAGCACACATAAAACAGTTAGTGATATTAAAATACTCTTATCGCTCACCCTTGCTATTAATGCAGCTAACAACACAAGGAAGTTAGCTGCAACAACAAGGCTACCGATTTCTACCAGCAATTCGCTGTAAACGCTATACATACTATTCTGACGGGGGGTTGTTGCCGTTTCCGCCAGTGTATGCTTGGGTTGGGGGGTTGTTGCCGTTGCCGCCAGTATACTGAATTTCGACAGCGCCTTCCTTTTTGCTTGTTGTTGTACTACCACCCAGTTTTTGAAGCTCCATCGCCTCATTCGACAAAGTAACAGTGTCAGGTGCTTTTCTGGCTATCTCATTGTTTTCTTGAGCTTCTTTTTTTTGGGCACCAGTTAGGTTTAATGCCACTTTTGCACTTCCGTTATTCACTACTACTTCCATTTTTTTCACCTTTTGATTCGCAAGCAATTTATATGTATTTGATGTACCTGTCAACTTAGTAACAACTTATTAACACCAAACAAGCCAGAGCCACTTAATTTAATTCTCGACAATAAACAAATTATCTTGTTATATATTTGACCGACAAAAAGAATACTTGTAGAGTTACGCCATTGCAACAAGTTTTATTACATGGATTTCGTCATGAACACAGATTTTATACAAACAACAAGCAACGAACTAATTAAGCGCTATGGCGTTGTATTGAGCTTAGATGAGCTTGCTGAAGCTTTAAAAATGCCTGTAAGAATAGTTAGAAGTAGATTAAAAAGAGGGGTGATGTCGATTAATTACCAGAAAGAAGGCACTGTTTTTATGATTCCCGCGATAGAAGTCGCTAATTACCTCCATTATCCAAAAATGAGACTTGAACGTGAAAAAAAGAACTTTATTTTTGGTTGAGTAAATCAACTAATTTCAAAGGATTTAACTGTGTATACCTTTTTAATGATTCCCAATCTGTATGGCCTGTAATGGCCGCCACTTGTTCAATTGATAAACCTTTTTCAAACAATCTACTTGTAGCTTCGTGCCGCATATCATGCAATCGCAAATCATCAAAGCCCAACTCATCAGCTAAGCGCGTCCAACCCTGAGTTAGACTATCAACATCAGCACAACCAAAAATCAACGCCGCTTTATTTTCCGGCGCTATAACTTGATACAACTCAATAGCTCTATCAGACAAAGGAATAATACGCCCTATTTTCAATCCTGACGCTTGTAAATGTTTATCAATTTTAGTTTTACCAATCGACAATAATTTATTTTCAAGATTGATATCATTACCCGTTAGCCGTGATAATTCCCCGCGCCGCATAGCGGTCTCAATTGCAAATAATGCAATCGTCGCGTATTTCTTTTTACAGCTACACAATATTTTATACTCATCCCCTTCTAGCCGCCTTGTACGCTTCACAGGTACACGTTTAACTGTTCGGTTTTTCTTGTCAAAGATTTTTACGGCTTTTTTGACCACAACATAATCAACGTCATACTCCAAATCAAATACAGCGGTTTCAAGTACTGCGGTAATATCTTGCATATCCCGCTTTACCGTATCCCACGCGACACCATCCGACAACATTCGCTTAGCAATATAATCCGCTATTACTTTCGGAGTCATTTCAGCCAAAGTGTAACCTTGAAATATTATTTTTAACCGAGCAAGTTCATTAAATTTTTTACGTTTCTTTTTATCACTAATATCAACCGCGCTACTTTCTGTGATTTTTAAAACAGAGACTTGATGATGTTTAAGTATGTCGTTAAACAATATTTGTGATGAAGGTAGTGATTTGATTTGCTGACCGAGTGAAATTTTAGCTTCCTCTTTTCTCACCCATGCTTTTGCTTCTTTTTGTGTATCAAACGTTTTCGACAGACTATTTTTATCTAAATGTTTACTGCGAATTGTTGCACGCGTTTTACCGTTTCTAGTCTGATATGTTGCCATTTTAACCCATATTTAATACGCTATTTTTTCGAAAGTGTACCAAATTCGCACCAAACGTCAATACAGACCTTTAAACGCGGGTTTTGATTTTCTCCCTCCTAAGGGGCAGGTCGCGCGTTCGAATCGCGCCGAGGCCGCCATACAAATCAACAAAATAAAAATAAATCAAACGTTATATTTAATCACTTCGTATCCAATGACGTCATAAGTGAGGATGGGGATATCCAAGGAATAATACGATGTTTAGTACCACACTACTAAGTGCAGCCTTTACTAACTTAGTTTTTTATTTAAAAGCGTAAATAATAAAAACTAAAATGTATTTTTATACGTATATAACTGAATACCTACTAAGGAGTCATTAAAATGTTTTCGATATTTAAGAAAAACCCAGTAAAAAAATTAAATAAACTTTATGAAGCTAAACTTGAACAAGCGATGTTCGCACAAAGAAACGGGGATATAAAATCCTATGCAATGATCACTGCTGAAGCTGAAGAAATAGCAATAAAAATACGAGCGTTAGAAAAAATATAACGTTATAAATACCGATTAAAATAAGTAGCTAATCATTATAAAGCGGTCTAAACATTCAATACCGACATTGCTCACACGTATGTGAGTACTTAGTTTTTGTCTGGAACTAAAACGCTGTACTTTCAATACCAAAGTGCATATTTAAATTTATATCTTTATTAGTTAACGCTTCGGAATCGAAATTTAACACGTTTCACTCTAATTAACTTTCGCTGCGGTATTGTAAAATCAAATGAATAATTTCATGTTCACTACCTGATGAGCTAAGTGCTTCATTCAGTGTTGGCCTTTGTGGTAAACGAATATTAAATTTATCCCTCAATAGCTTAATAATCTGTTCATCTGAGTTAGGGTCTACGTCTTTCCCAGAAAAAATACATATCCGTTGCAGGATAAAGTCTTTGTTCATAATAAATAATTGTCCAATGATTTTATGTTGTAGTAATAACTACTCGGTGTTTTTCCATTACAGGTTTACCTGCAAAAGCTGCTTTTGGTAAAGGGTTCTGATGCGCTACTTTAAAGTTTTTACTTTTAATCCATTCGTTAAAAGCGCTTTCGTATGCCAACTCGTTAATACAATATAGGGTGCATCTTCACTGATAGGTTTTAATATTTGCATCGATACAAAGCCTGGTTGTTTATCTATTTCACCGACTCTCTTTCGAAAACGATTTTCAAATTCACTTTGCCACTCTAACGTTACTGGGATGCGATTTGCCACTATAAACATAGCGTCTTTTTTAAATGAACACGGCTAAATTAATGTAATTACTTTGGTGCAGCTGATTAAAAATTTAGGCATTCGATATTTAATCGATTATTTTTAACGTCTTATCAGAGTGTAAATAGGCAATTTCAATAAAGATAATAATACGACTAAATATATCTGTAAAATTAAATTTCATCTCGATAACATTCAAATTAAAGGAAAATAATATAGCTGATGAATATATTAAGCAGGAAATTAAAGCCTATTGTTGATATTAAATAATTTACCATCAAGGTAAATCAAGCAATCAGTATAGTTTACTCTTGATTTAAACCAAGCTTTCTTTGTTTTACTTTAGTTAAGCCCAAAGGAACTATGCAGAGACTCTCAGATATAATACTGTAATTTCTCATCATTTTCTATTGAATACGCCATTTTATGTATCCATTTCATGCCTCTATTTTCAAAATATGGCGCTGGTTGTACCCCGTACATTCGCTTAAAAAATAAAAATTAAGATCTGATGTTTTAAAGGTAAAGCGGGGGTCACTTTGTCCATAGCCATCTATACCCGCACTTATTGAAGATGCAGGTTTTGATCAGTCTAAAAACCTCATCTACTGCGTTGCATTCAATCCTAATAACCCGCTATTACTCAATCATGCATCTTGTCGCTAAAACTTTTAGCCATGTTCAAAATCACGCACCTTCAATGACCACGGGGATATAGCAAAAACTGATTAAATAGACCATTTAACTCATAACATGCCAACGTTCAATGACGTTTGAGAAATCAATACCTATCGTATTATCGCTACCATTGTTTTTAGTTAACAACATATCTTTACTTGGCAACGGTTGTTGGCTCAATACCAAAATAACATTTTTGTAATGCTCAAACTCAATCAACACAATATGACCAAAATAAACTTTTATTTTGGTCATTATTTCCACCATATGTTGCTCGTCAATGGCGAATAAATTAATAAAAACCACACTTGAGTTGATGCAGCTTTTTTGTAAGTTTTGATAGAATATTTCATCTTGCAAACAAGCTGGATTTTCTTGATTAGCAAAGATATCACATAAAATAACATCCACTTTTTTATGATCCCGTTGTAGGTACACCTCAGCAGACTCAATATGAATAGATAATTTTTGGGGTAATGAAAAATAATTTTTAGCCGCAGTAATAACGAGTGTATTAACCTCAACAGTTTGCAGTGATATTTCGGTATTTGAATGAAAGTAACGTTCAAAAGAACCTCCGCCTAGGCCTAAATTCAGCACGACTAATGGCGATTTTTTCCATAATAAAAAACTCAACATTGCTTGTGGAACGGGCAGTTGTATTTTTTCAGGTTGTGTTAAATCAATAATCGACTGAATTGCATCGTCGCCAAAATGAAACCAACGGTAATGTTCCAATTCACGTATTTCAAGATAAGTGCCGTCAACCTCAGCGCTATAAACAAGTTCACCGCTGTTTCGATTAAGCTTTAATAAATCCATACAGTTACAATTAGTTAAAAGGTTACTTTTTGGGAAGCCATAGTTAAACACATATCAAGGTGTTCTAGCAAAGCACAAAAAAAACGCCCTAAAAAAACATCAATGCTTTTCACCAATTCCAGCTAAAATAACACCGATGGAATTTTCATTCGTAAACTCAATAACAGCACTAATTAAGCCATTTATTTAAAAAACTTGTCCATTTATTTATGTTTAGAAGTATAAACTTGATAACTTTCAATGATTTTACATTGATAAAATATAAAAGTAGATAGCCAAACCCACAAGGTCAACGACAAAACATAGGCCCAAGTATAATCAAGAAATAAACCAAGTAGAGCGAAGCAATAAATAAATGTACGGTTAAAATTCAATAACTGACAGCGTTGTTTTTTAGTTGTCATCATAATCGCCTAACAGAACAAATCACTAATAAAATTCATACATATACTATGCCAACAACATCACAATTACCGTAACTTAGCCCAATGCTATAGGTAGTCATATATACTCAACAGCAACGTTGATTTGAATATCAACACTCTGCCCCCATCTTATTTAAATGTAATTAATTTGTGATGAAGATATTGATTTTGAAAAAACTCCGTATTGCCCTTATCGGCTTAGGTGACATCGCCCAAAAAGCTTATTTACCTATTATTGCTAATCATCAAGAAATACAGCCGATTCTCTGTACCCGTAACGCAGCAACACTGGCAAATTTACAGCGCCAATATCGTATTGATGAGGGCTATAAAACAATCGCTGAACTTATTGCAACTCAGCCCGATGCGGTGATGATTCATTCAGCAACCGCTAGCCACTTTCAAATAGCTAAACAGTGCCTTGAAGCAGGCATCGCAACTTTTGTCGATAAACCGCTCAGCTATTCGCTAGCAGAATGCGAAATACTTATTTCATTAGCTCGTGACAAAGACTTACCTTTATATATTGGCTTTAACCGCCGCTTTGCCCCCTTAATTACGCCACTTTCTGAACGAGCGTTTACTCATGTGCGTTGGCAAAAAAATCGTGTAGCATTGCCAGCGCTTGCTCGAGAGTTTATTTATGACGACTATATTCATGTACTTGATGGTTTATTATTTTTATCCGGTTGTAAGTCCTTTGAAAAAATAGAAAATATAAACGTTCATGCGATCACTCAAGATAATTTATTGTGCTCTTTACACAGTAATTTCACCATTAACGGCACTTTATTTGAAGGTTCAATGAATCGTATCAGTGGTCACACCGAAGAACGCGTTGAAGTATTTCTTAGTGATGAAAAAGTTCAAATCGAAAGTTTAACCAAAGGCGAACATTACCAATCAGGTACGTTAACCCTTTTAGGATTTAATGATTGGCAAAGCCATCTTTATACCCGTGGATTTATCGATATGATTGATAACTGGCTAGATGATATAAAATCGGGTCTAAGCAATGATAGTCGCTTAAGAGAAATACAAATGAGTCATCAACTGTGTGAGCATATGATGACAGAAATATTAGCTCAAAAATAATACTTTAAACTTAGTACTGTAAAGATAATCACCAAAAAACATAATATTATAGAGTGAACAAGTAATACCAATTGAATTAAAGTAGTGAGCAATTATAAGCGAGGGTAAATATTTAATAACAAGGCGCTTGAATGAGCAATAGTAGGCTATTGGGATTGAAAGCAACGCAGGTATAGAATATTTATAACGCCTTAGAATGATCGATTCATTATTTCAATTGGTATAACACTTTGCATCGTTTATTTTAAACAGTAATCGAGCAAAAAAGGTAGCGTATAATCACAACAAAACAAACAGTTTTTGTTGTGATTATTAATGAGGTTACGCGCCAATATTTTTATTTAAAAAAGACAATATTTTTTTATTTGCTTCTAATATATTGGCTTCATCATAAAAACCATGTCCTTCTTTATCTTTAACAAACCATTCATAAGGATGGTTATGTTGTTCGAGTGCATCTTTTAGTTTTTCAGCGTGTGCAATAGGCGCTCGTTGGTCATCTTCACCGTGAATAAGTAAAACGGGCGCTTTGAGTTTATCAACATGATATACCGGTGACTGGGCTATTTGTTTAGCTTCATCAAGACCTAAGGTTTTATTTAAAAAGGCATCCCCCCATTTTATGGCTTTAATATCACCTTCTTCAAATAACATCGGTAAGTCATATACCCCTGCATACCCTATTGCGCATTTAAATAAATCAGGAGATTTAATCGCACTTTGCAAAGCACTATAACCACCAAAACTCGTACCAAAAATACATATTTTATTTTTGTCAGCAACACCTTGTTGAATTGCATAATTAGTCGCTAATAAAATATCATCTTGTATTTTACTTCCCCAATTTTCATAGCCCGCTTCCATGAATACTTTTCCATATCCTCTCGAGCCTCTAAAATTCACTTGAATAACGGCGTAGCCCGCATTGGCTAACATTTGAACTTGTGGATCATATTGCCAGTAGTCTCGGGCATGTGGTCCACCATGGGGTAATACTACCGTAGGAAGGTTAGCTGACTTTCCTTTAGGGAGTGTCATAAAACCATTAAGCGTAAGGCCGTCTGGGGTCTTGATACGAAAAGGTTCAACTGCCGCTAACTCTGTTAATTTAAGCCAAGGTGCACTGTTAAATAAATACTGGCCTTTCATCGTTGTTGTATCAAAGAGATAAAACTCCCCTGGATTTCTATCGCCACTGACTTTAACAATGATTGTTTTACCGTCATCCGTTTTACTCGTTATAGCAACACTGTCCCCTTTAAAAGCACGATATAAAGCTTTATGTAATTGAGCATCTTCATTATTGTCATCTAAATAAATGTAGCTTGGGTAATCTTCATCAATACGTAAACCAAAAACATGATTTAAACTAGATCTGATCACATAGGTAGGGTCAACAAATTCGCTGCGATAAAGTAGCGTTTCTTTTTTTGTTTTTATATTGTATTTATATAAGCCCTCAGTCTCCCCATTTTCAGATTTTAAGGCATAAATACTTTGGACATTTTCAGCAAAAAATAAAGGGGTAAATTCACCTTCAAATTCATCACCAAAAGGTTGCCATTTAGCACCTTTTCCTTTCGAATAAAATAATTTTGTTTTAGCATTTTTATCTATACCTGATACAAAGCGCGGTACACCGTCGTCATCAATAAGGAATTTGCTATAGGCAATAGGTGCCTTTTTGACGCGTTTTTCTCTCCCATTATATATGTTTAACTTTACCACTTTAGGCAAAGTATCTGATTTATAAGAGAGCTGCTGTGCCCAAATCAACACATGTTTTTTATCATCGGGTAGTATATCAATTAAAAAGCCGCTACTGCCTGAGAAAGCAATACCACTCTTAGAACGATAACCGTAGATCATTTTTCTTTTTGTACCATCATAGTTAACAGCAAATAATTCACCATAATTTAAAGGTGCTTCTAATGCACCGCGTAGTTGCTCAACTTGAATAATAACCCTTTCGTTATTTACCCAATAATATTCTGCCGGTTGATTATCACGATCGGCACTGATGGTGTATGTTATTTTTCCACTTTTAGTTTCAATAAAAGCCAACGTTTGTAAACCATTGATCTTCACTAATGCCGCCAAATGCTCACCATCTGGTGAAATTTTAATATCGCGATATTTTAAATGGCGAGAGAAGTCTTCGACTGTAGCTGCTTGTATCGCAGCACTAAAAATTAAAGAAGCTATGTAAATGTTTTTTAAGAAATATTGAAACAATGTTTTATTATTTAATATCAAAATTCTTTCCCTGTAATATTTTTGTCGAAGTCTAATCAAAAGCTAAATAAATGTAAAGGCGCTGTTAATATACTTTCTTGTAATTACTTGCTTTATTACTAAAACCTTCAGCTAAAATCAGTGTTAGTCCTTATTTATTAATATTACTTATTTAGGAAGGTATTTGATGATTGATTAGAATAACCGATTAACAGAACCTATTTGAGTCACAAAAGAAGTACTACCCGTTACTAAGAGCATCTAAGTCATTTTATTAAAGGCTGATTAAATCAAAATTTAATACCCTCTTCTCTTTCAACGGGATAAAACATCTTTTAAAATACTACACCTAATGATTTTTCGTGAAATTAGCGATTATTAGCCATAAAGAATTAACGCGTACCAATACCAATTGAAATAATGAATCGATCATTCTAAGGCGTTATAAATATTCCATACCTGCGTTCTGAACTAAAATAAAAAAGAGACGATAACGTGATATCAAAAAAAGTAAGAGAATTCTTTGTTTCATTAATGGAAGCGCAAAGTGAAGGCTCGGCTGTTTTATATAACAATGAGCTAGAACAATATTCAGGCGTATTTAACGAAGCCGTAGTTAATAAGTTTATTGGTGAGGGTATTCTTGAGTTTGTATCAAATGAAAATGATATAACAACCATTCTATTTAATGGTCGTGAAGACTTTCTCAGTGGTTTTGCATCTGGCATAAATGAAGCAAAATTAGGACGTGACCAATATTATGCTGACTATAATGCTAATCCTTTTGCCTTTTCAATTGGCTTTGAACACTTTCATCACTACAACAAAAAGAAACGTAAAGACCCTGATTACTTTTGCCATGGTTTCACCGATGAGAATGAGGAATAACTTCTCCATATCCATCTCCTTAGTAACAAGAATAAACGCAAAAAAAAGCTACTAGCGTTTTAATGCTGGTAGCTTTTTAATCAAATCAGTTTTTCATAGCATAACAAGCAACTCGATTAAGCTGCTTCTTTTAGCGTCCTAGTGGGTTGCTCGGTGATGCTATCCACCTTATTTCTTTTTTCCGCAAATAATAGATAAAAACTAGGCAAAATAAACAAGGTGAACAAGGTGCCAATAAACATGCCTGCTACCAGTATAATACCAATACTATTACGAGCTTCAGCGCCAGCACCAGTAACTAAAACCAAAGGAAAGTGACCCAAGATCGTAGCTGCTGTGGTCATTAATATCGGACGTAAACGTGTAGTTGCCGCCTCTTTTACCGCAGCCAGTTTACTTGCGCCTTGCTCTTGCGCTTGATTAGCAAATTCAACAATTAAAATACCGTTTTTAGCGATTAAACCAATTAAGGTGATCAAGCCTATTTGCGAATAAATATTGATGGTGGTTAGTTCAACGTAAGGGATCAGTAACGCACCTGATAGAGCTAAAGGAACACAACCAAGTACCACTACAAGTGGGTCTCTAAAGCTATTAAACTGTATTGCCAAGACCAAAAACACGATTAACAAAGAAACACCTAAAACCATAACTAAGGTATTACCTTCTTTACGTAATTGACGTGACTCACCTGCATAATCAATACTGTAACCCACAGGAAGTAACTCTTTAGCAGCATTTTCAAGCGCTGTTAATGCCGCTTCTTTATTTGAACTTGGCGCCACACCACCAAAAATTCGGAAAGAGCTTTGTTGCGCAAACGTACCAAGTTGGCGAGGTACGGTTTTCCATTTTAAATCCGCAATTGCCGACACAGGCAATAATTCACCTGAGTCTAACTTGATGGTTAACGAGAGAATGGCTTCTGTTTTACTGCGTATTTCGTCATTTACAATTGGAATAACGCGGTAGGCTTTACCGTTAGCATCAAAGCGATTAACAAAGTTATTCGAAAGTAAAATACCTAGTTGCTCACTCACACCGGCAACGCTCAAACCTAAGTCGGCAATATTTTGTCGATTTAATTGCAGTTCAACTTGTGGTAAATCTATTTTCAAATCCGTATCGGCAAAAAGAAAATGACCACTACCGTAAGCAGCACCGACTAGTTGATCGGCATATTGTTTCATTTCATCGTAAGAGGCTGAAGATTTAACCACCATTTCAATTTCAAATTGACCAGAGCTCGGTAATGATGCTGGTAAAATAGGAAACATATTTAGGCCAGGAATTTGCGCCAACTTACCGTACATTTGTGGCACCAGTTCTTGTGCACTGAAATCACGTTTACCCGGATTTTCAAGCTCTAAACCACCAAAACCACCGCTATTGAAAATTATTTGCCATATTTTTAAGCCGCCATCAATTTCTTGCAAGCTTTTTACCACAGGGTTCATTTGAGCAACATTGTATTTTAACGAAGACTCTGGCGGCGATTGAATAACAAACATCACCATAGACTGGTCTTCTACTGGTGCTAATTCTTTCTGCGAAAATAGATAAAAAGGTATTGTTAGTAACGATACCACTATAGCAATAAGAAACACCTGTCCTTGCCACTTAAAGATAATATCTAATAGTTTGCCATAACTATTTTGCACCTTTTCAAAAAGATGATTTACTTTGCGGGTTAACCAGCCTTCATCACCACCATCAGGAGAAACATAAGCACTCATAATAGGCGACAATGTCACAGCAACAATACCTGAAATAATCACAGCAATTGCTAAAGTAAAGGCAAATTCTTTAAATAATACCCCAGTAAGTCCTGACAAAAAGCCAATAGGCGCATAAACAGCGGCTAATGTTATTGTCATAGAAATAATAGGCACGAGTAATTGACGTGAACTGGTTAAGGCTGCATCAAATTTTGACATACCCTGACGCATTAAACGGGCGACATTTTCCACTACAACAATGGCGTCATCAACCACTAGCCCAACCGATAATACAATCGCTAATACGGTCAACAGGTTCAATGAAAAACCCATCATCGACATAGCCGCAACCGCGCCCAAAATAGAAATAGGGATCGTAATTAATGGCACTATGGCACTTCTAAATGAGCCCATTAATAACAAGACCACAATACCGACTAAGATCACCGTTTCAATTAAGGTGGTAAAAATTTCATTTAAGGCATCACGCATATACAACGTGCCGTCATAAGCAAAATCAATTGCAATGCTATTAGGTAAGGTCTTATTAATTTCTGCCACTTTTTCATATAAACGATCGCCAATAGCTATTTCGTTGGCACCTGGCAATGGCCAAATTGCGATATAAACAGAATCTTTGTCATTTAAACGCGCAGTAACACTACTATCTTCAGCAGCAAATTTAACTTTGGCGATGTCTTTTAGGTAAATACTTGCACCGTCAATTTCACTAACCACTAACTGCTCAAATTCTTCAACACTTTTTAATTGGCTATTGGCAACAATATCGATTTTTTGGTGATCGTTTTCAACATAGCCCATAGTCGCAATGGTGTTATTAGCCGCTAGTGCTTGATAAACTTCTTTTGCACTTAAGTTATACACTTGCAACGCATCAGCATCTAACCAAATACGCATCGCTGGTGTTCTCGCGCCTTCAATGCCAACTCGCTGTACCCCTTCAATCGCATTTAAAATAGGATTAACTTGGCGCGTTAAATAGTCTGTTATTTGTGATAAGTCATTACCATTAGCATGCACACTTAAATAAATAACCGCAAAAGGACGATCTGCTCGACTCACTGAAATAACAGGATCTTGTGAGCCCGCAGGTAATTCATAACGAATTTGCCCTAAGCGAGCGTTTAATTCAGCCAATGCTAAGGTGCTGTTTTCATTTAACTTCAACCATGCAGTAACTTTACTACTACCTGATGTACTGGTTGAGTCGACATATTCAACCCCAGGGATTGTTGCCGCTACCCGTTCAATCGGCTCAGTAACAAAACCTTGCACAACATCTGCTGATGCGCCGATATAAAAGGTATCGATAACTAACGAAGAGCTTTCAATTTTCGGAAATTGCAATACCGGTATTTTACTGACGGCCCACAACCCAGCAATACAGATAATTAAAGACAGCACGATAGCAACTACGGGGCGACGTACAAAAATGTCCATAATGGATGATTTTTTATCTTTCATCAGTGGCTCCTATAATTTAGCCGTAGTATCAACAGCAACTGTTTTTGCTATATAGACTTTCATGCCAGGAAATAACTTAAATGAGCCTTTACTGGCAATAAGTTGTCCCGGTGTTAAACCATTAAGTATCATCACTTGATTACCTTGACGATCACCTAATACTACCTTGATTTGTTTAGCGCGATAAGCGCCCTCTTTATCCGCTTCCAAAAGAAATACATAATTGCCAAACGGGTCACGTTTTATTGCCAAGTCAGGCACTGTAATCATTGATGTTCTTTCAGAAATCGGCGCAGTAACAGAGATTAACGTATTGGGTTTTAAGGACAAGCTTGAAGAAGCGATTTGCGCGCGATATTTCAAGTTACGTGATTGACGTGATAATTGTGGGTCAACCGCAATAATTTCAGCCTGATAAATAGTATCATTATCCATAAGGTTAAGATCTACTTTCGAACCTAGACTAAGCTCCTCATATACTTGCGGTAAATAGAAATCAACCCAAGTAATATCGTTTACCCCAACGAGTTTAAGTACTTGACTGTTATTATCTAAATATTGACCTACTTCTAAGGTATGAATACCGACTTTTGCGTTAAAGGGGGCAACAAGTTTTTTCTTAGTGATCGCTGCTGTTAATACAGCAATGTTTGATTTTGCTATTTCTACGGCGGCGTTTGCTTGATCAACTAACTCTTCACTGATTTCTCGATTTTTCTTCAATTTAATATAGCGATTCAACGTTTGTCGATTTAATACCAAGGTCGCTTGCGCGGCAATAAGGCGTGCGTCTTCATCGGTGTGGTCTAGCTCAAGTAAAACTTGCCCCTTTTTAACAAGACTACCAGAAGCCGCATTTAAGCTAATAATCTTCCCCGCCAGTTCATTATTAACCACCAAAAATTTAAACGCTTGTATTTCACCACTCACTTTTACAGTTTTTTGATAATCAGTCGTCGTTACTTCAATCGCATTAACGGTTGCTGAAGGCTCTGGCATCATAGCGCCCTGCGCGGCAGCTGTTGCTTGTAGTGATGTTTTATAACTATATAAGCCAAAAACTGTGCCGCCAAGTACCATACTTACGGCTATCCATCGAGTAATTTTCATGTTCTTCCTTTATTCCTTTTACAGCATTTCGCTATCATATTCATTAAAATGACAGCGGCTAAATTTAAATTGTATATAAATGTTATCTAAGGCCCGCTTCAACAAGACGTTGACAAACTTTCATAATATCTTCGTTACTCACCTGCTGTTGCCAGTCATAAGTATTTATTAATCTTTGTAAACTGCGAATATGTTGATTATCTGGCGCTAGTACGGGGACACAGTCTGCTTCACCAGCGGCTTGTTCTTTTTGCCAACATTGATGTAGTCGTACCGTTTTAAAATAGCCAACCGCTAATGACCAAGTGCCTGAGTTAATCTCTTCAATATCACGTTCACCTGAGGTTAATTCTCCAGATTGAGCCGCCGATTGTAAAAATTCTTCAAACATTCCCTCACAAACTTTACCACAGGCAATCATTTTCTCTAACCAGCGTGGTGAACAACGCTTCATCATAGCTCTGGTATTTACAATGCTTTCAAGTTGGTCATCAAAGGCATACATTTGCACTTTTGAAAAATCAAGCAGACTATTTGCGATAATTCGTTCTGGTGTTGTTAAATTAAGTGCAAGCACCTGTTTAAAAACACGTTGACGTTCTTGGTACATGCTTGTTGCTAAAGCAATTAAGACATCTTCTTTACATTGTACAAATTTATAGACCGAGCCCATAGATAAACCAGCGAGCTTGGCTATTTTCGACATTGAAAAATCTAATAACGAGCTTTGTTCTATTGTCGTTATTGCTGCACACAGTACCAATTTTTCTTGTTCTGCGGGGCTAAACCTAGGAGCAGGAGCCATATAAACCTCATTATTGAATCAACCTGTAACTCTATTCGAATATCATTCGAACGACATTATAGATAGATTTCAGCTAAGATCAAGCGCTAGATAACACAAGGTTAATTTGCTTTAGACATAGTTATTAAATGGATATTAAAATGCTTATAAAAAATATTAGCAAATGGTAAGTTCTTACGTTAATTAATAGTGCCAAAAACCAAGGCAACGATAATAATTGACTCAACTTGCTGAGACGGTGAATAAACACTAATCGCTGTTAATGCATTTATCGTATTAATTTAGCTATTGTCCGCTGTCCGACTAACGTACTGACGGACACATTTATATTGTCCGCGGACAAAAAACATTCTCAATAAATATTTTTTAACCTTTAAAATCATACGATTAACTTTTACTTTGTGGTTGGCACAGTTGCTGCTCTATTGATAACAACTGTACATGCTATCGGAATGAGAGATGATAAAAGATACCAGCCAGCAAGACCTCGCAATTAAACCTAAGGGTTTTAAGTTTAAACGCCCAGTGTTAATTGTAATCGTTACGGTAATAGAATTAATTTCGCTAGGGTATACCGCAAGTGAATGGGCCGAACAACGACTAAGCATTGATAGCCAACGTATTAAAACATCACAAGTAGAGCGAGGAAACTTATCTCGTGATGTCGCAACCACAGGTAAAATTGTTGCAGCAAATGCGCCGGTTATCTATAGCACAGAATTAGGTCAAGTCACTTTTCATGTAAAGCCGGGGGCTATGGTTGACAAAAACCAGGCAATTGCCAAGGTTTATAGTCCAGAGCTACATGCAACATTAAAACAAGCAATGACCCAATTACAGAGTATGCAAAGTGATGTTGCGCGCAGTAAATTAGAAGCCCGCCGCTCTGAGCTAGAGCAAAAGCAAACAATGGAATTGTCAAAGGTTGAGTTAGATGCTGCACAGCGTGAATTTCGTCGTGGCGAAATATCTAATGATAAACACCTGATCAGTAGAAAAGAATTTGAAGCAACACAAGATAATCTAGCCAAAGCAACCTTAACTTATCGCCATGCACAACAAGAAGCTGAATTAAATAAAGATACCTTAGCGTTTGACATTGAAAATAAAAAACTAGCAGTAACAACACAAAATATTGCCGTCACTGAGTTACAACGAAAAGTTGATAAACTCAACATCATATCGCCAGTAACTGGCATTATTGGCAATTGGTTGACTGAGCAAAAAGCACAAGTAGCGGCTAACCAACCCTTAATGACCGTCGTCGATTTGACCGCTTTTGAAGCCGAACTTAATGTACCCGAAAGCTACGCTGACGAGCTGGGTATCGGTATGCCCGTTGAAGTAAATGTCGGTGGTGTCATGTTAAACGGTAAACTGATTTCAATATCACCAGAAGTCAGCAATAACCAAGTGACGACACGAGTAAAGATGAATGATATTAGTCACACTAATTTACGACAAAACCAACGTTTATCTGCTCGCATTATTTTAGAAGAAAAAAAGAATGTCTTGATGGTTAAACGCGGCGCGTTTATTCAGTCAGGCGGGGGAAGTAAGACCTATTTAGTACAAGGAGAGTTAGCAACAAAATTAGCCATACAAACAGGTGCATCAAGCCTCAGTCATATTGAAATATTAGAGGGTGCAACAGAAGGTGACACTATTGTTGTTTCAGATTTAGCGTTATTTAAACAAGCAAACAGTGTGTTTTTAAAGTAACACCATAAGGAATTAACCATGTTGAAAATGAATAATATTAATAAAATATACCGTACCGACTTAGTTGAAACCCATGCATTACGTGAATTTAATCTTAATGTAAAAGAAGGAGAGTTTGTCTCGGTCACTGGACCTTCAGGATCTGGAAAAACAACTTTTTTAAACTTAGCAGGGTTATTGGAATCGACATCGACAGGCACGTATGAATTAGATGGTATCAATGTTGTGGGTTTACCTGATAAGCAATTATCAAAAATACGTAATGAAAAAATTGGTTTTATTTTTCAGGGGTTTAATTTAATACCTGATTTAAACTTATTTGAAAATGTTGACGTACCGTTAAGATATCGTGGTTTTAATAGTAAAGAACGTAAAGAGCGTATTGAAAATGCCCTTGAACAAGTGGGGTTAGCGGCTCGAATGAAGCACCTTCCCTCACAATTATCTGGTGGTCAACAACAACGGGTTGCCATAGCACGCGCTTTAGCCGGTACGCCACGATTTTTACTTGCCGATGAACCCACAGGTAACTTAGACAGCTTAATGGCGCGCCAAGTGATGGAACTATTAGAGAACATTAATAAAAGTGGTACCACTATTGTCATGGTAACGCATGATCCAGATCTCGCAAGACGCGCCGAACGAAATATTCAAATTGTTGATGGTCAAGTATGTGACTTTACTTTATACCAAAATAGTAAAGCAGCC
Source organism: Alteromonadaceae bacterium (assembly GCA_047621305.1). GTDB lineage: Bacteria > Pseudomonadota > Gammaproteobacteria > Enterobacterales > Alteromonadaceae > Colwellia_A. The sequence continues at coordinate 134,296 of JBLHNB010000001.1, forward strand.
ATCAAACAAGCTATTTCAGCTTAAAGGAACACATATTATGTTTTTTTACTATGTAACATTAGCTAAAAAAAGTTTACTGCAAACCCCGATAACCACAGCATTGATGGTATTGGCGATTGCGCTTGGTATTGGTATATCGATGAATGCATTAACGCTCAACCACGTACGTTCAGCAGATCCAATACCTGAGAAAAGTAAGCAATTATTTGCCCTGCAATTACAAACAATGAATAAAGCAGGAACTCGACATACCTATGATGACATGCCACTGCAAGTCACTTATCAAGATGCTATCAATATACAGCGTTCTGCACCGCCTGCTCGTCATATATCATTATTAGAAACAGGTTTTGCCATACAAACAGAAGATCCTGATTTTATCCCGATATTACAAGCCGCTCGAGCGACACAAAGCGATTTTTTTGCCATGTTTAATGTTGAATTTCTATATGGCGGACCGTGGAGTAAAGAAATTGACGAGAATCCTGACAACCAAGTAGTTATCGCTGAAGAGTTAAATGAAAAATTATTTGGTGGTGGTGATAATGTCGGTAAAAACATTTACTTAAATCAACAGGCTTATCGTGTCATCGGTATTAGTAAAAGTTGGCAGCCAAAACCAAGGTTTTATGATGTAAATACCGGTGCATTTCGAGATTCTGAGCAGGTTTTTGTACCTTTTTCATTAATACCTATACATAACTACCCTAGTTGGGGAAATAATAATGGTTGGAAAAACGAAAAAATTGAAACTTATCAAGACAAATTAAACTCTGAAAGCATGTGGATCCAATATTGGGTTGAGCTTGAAAGTAGTACAAAAAAACAAGACTTTACAAATTTTTTATCGAGTTATGTTGAACAACAAAAAAAGTTAGGACGCTTTGAACGAGACGATGCCAGAGGTACGCTGCGTAATGTCGAAACGTGGCTTGAATATAATGAAGTGGTTGGCGATGACAGTAATATATTAGTCGGCATTACTTTTATGTTTCTAGCGGTATGTTTAATCAATACGGTGGGTTTATTACTGGCCAAATTTTTAAAGCGTGCACCTGAAATAGGCGTAAGACGAGCATTAGGGGCAAACCAAGCGCAGGTTTTTTTACAACACTTAGTAGAAGTAGGTTTGCTGGGGTTATTGGGTGGATTGCTGGGCTTGGTTATTGCCAATATTGGTTTATTTATTTTAAGAAATCAGTTCGATGGTTTCGATATATTAGCCACTATGGATATCAGCATGTTTATTGCTGCCCCGCTTATTGCAATTACGGCAACCATACTCTCTGGCTTATACCCCGCTTGGCGTGTTTGTACGACACTGCCCTCCATTCATTTAAAAGCACAGTAGGAGCTGAATATGTTAAATATAGGTCCGATATTTAATGCCATGCTAAGAAACAAAAGTAGTGTTATTTTGATGGTACTACAAGTGGCGCTCACCTTAGCTATTGTTAGCAATGCCGCTTATATCATTAATGAACGTCTTGAATTGATGCAACGAGACACCGGATTAGATGAATCTCAATTATTTTCATTTAATATTTTCACCTTCGCTAAAGATATTGAAATATCTCAACAACTTGAACTAGATGAAGATATGTTGCGCGCTATTCCTGGCGTGAATAATGCTGTAGCCATAAATCAAGTTCCTTTAACAGGCGCTGGTGATTCCTCAGGATTTAGAACTCAAATAAATACCGATGGGGCTAAAGTCGTTCAGGCGGGTATTTTTAAAGCGGATGAACACTTGTTAAAAACCTTAGGCTTAACGGTTATAGAAGGTAGGGACTTCACACAAGAAGATGTGGTCTCTGGTTCAGATGCTGCTCAGCCCAATGCCGTGATCATCACTAAAGCCATGGCCGATGAATTATTTCCTGACGGCAACGCATTAGGCAAAGATATTTATCAGTTTGACAAACCGATCCGCATTATAGGTGTTGTTAAACATATGCAAGGGTCATGGCTTAGCTCCACCATAGTCAATAAAAGTTTGTTTTCTCCGGTAATTTCTCCTAATACCTTTAAACGGTTCTTAATCAATGCCGATAAAGCAGCAATGACTACGATCATGAGTACCATAGCTGAACGAATGTTGGCACTTAATAAAGGACGTGTGATTATGGAACCTAATAAATTGGAGGATCATTTACGCGATCAATATCAAGCCGATAATCTAATGGTTAATATGCTTATTATCATTATTAGTATTATTTTATTTATTACTGCCTTAGGTGTTGCAGGTATGGCGATATTTAATGTTAATCGCAGGAAACGTCAAATAGGTACTCGGCGTGCATTAGGAGCAAGTCAGTCGAATATACTAAGCCATTTTATGATAGAGAACTTGTTAATGACCGTCATTGGTATTGTTATTGGTGTGGTCTTAACCGTATTTCTAAATGGTTATTTAATGGAGTATTTTTCTTCATCACGCATTGCGAGTAGTTATATAATAACCACCATAATAGGATTGGTATTATTAGGGCAACTTGCGGTATTATTTCCTGCAAAAAGTGCCGCTGCTATCTCGCCAGCAATCGCAACAAGGTCAGTGTAATCTTGCTCTACTATTTTACTATATTTCTAAAATGAGCTTGTAAAGTCGATTTATAGTATGGTTTTTTGGGTTCAACGTTCGCTTGTGCATTATATAATAAGGCGCTTCATTATGTTTTGAGGCGCATTCATTTAAAAATTGAAGATAAATAAAGAGCAGCATGGATAAAATACTCATCGTTGATGACAACCCTTCAGTATGTCAAGCACTTGAATTATTACTCGAACTGCATGATTTACCGAGCATGAGTTGTCATACCCCCAAAGAAGCCATTACCACAGTAATGCATCAGCGGATTTCTCTGGTTATTCTTGATATGAATTTTAGCCAAGACACCACCAGTGGTGAGGAAGGCAAAGAGACCTTTTATCAGTTACGGCAAATAAACCCTGATCTGCCGATTATATTGATCACCGCTTGGACGCACTTGTCGATGGCCATTGAATTAGTCAAAAATGGTGCTGCTGATTACCTCAATAAACCTTGGGATGATGAAAAATTATTAATCACTATTAAGAATTTAGTTGAGATCAGTGAATTAAATCAAACAAATGAATATCTTGTCCGCCAGCATAACGAACGTCATGCCAACTTAAAATCTCATCAGTTATGCGGTATTGTTTTTGCCAGCTCATCCATGCAACGCTTAATCGATATGACGTTACAAGTAGCAAAATCAGATGCCTCAATATTAATTACCGGCCCAAATGGTACAGGGAAAGAAAAAATAGCTGAGATCACGCAAGCAAATTCATCACGAAAAGATCAACCTTTTATCAAGGTTAATGTCGGTGCGTTACCACATGATTTGATGGAAGCAGAGTTATTTGGCGCTGAGCCTGGTGCTTATACCGGCATAACTAAAACACGCATAGGTCGTTTTGAAGCAGCTGATAACGGCACTTTATTTTTAGATGAAATAGGCAACCTCCCCTTAGCTGGGCAAGTAAAATTGTTGAGGGTATTACAAACAGGCGAATTTGAACGTTTAGGTAGCCATGTAACTAAAAAAGTGAATGTTAGAGTCATAAGCGCCACTAATTCCAATTTATTAGCTGACATTGATACCGGAAAATTCAGAGAAGACCTTTATTATCGCCTCAATGTTATTCAATTGGACATCCCGCCGTTAAAACTCAGAACGGATGATATTATTCCGCTTACTCAGCATTTTTTGAATACTAAGGTGAGCTTGCCATTAACTGTTGAACAGACTTTAAAAAGCCATCAATGGCCAGGTAATGTCAGAGAGCTTGAAAATTCCTGCCAACGTGCAATGTTACTTAATCAATCAAGTGAATTAAGCGCAGCTGATTTTGGTTTATCGGGTGTTAAGGTAACACCCGATAAATTAACGGCTGAATTAACGGCTGAATTAACGGCAAAATTAACCCAACATGATATTACTCAGGCAATTAGCTTAGCTGACGGCAATATTAGCTATGCAGCCAAAACATTAAATATTAGCCGCCAAGCCTTATATCGACGTATGGAAAAATTTGGCATCAAAAAATTTGGTATTACTTAATGATACTTACTTCTATTAAAGGCAAATTTATATTCTCAACGTCTTTAGCTACCACGATAAGTAGTGCGCTAGTTTATAGTGCGACTGGCGGTGATGACTGGCAATACTTTAGCCTATTAATGCTGTTTATATTGTCCCTCACCGTTGCGATAGCTTTATATTGTTATTCCAGTGTCGATAAAAACTTTCAATCCTTAGAGTTAGGGTTATTGAACTTTAAAGACAACGAATTTACTGTTTCACTACCGGTAACAACTAACAATGAGTTTAGTCAGCTTAATCAATTATTTAATGAAGTATCGACAAGTTTACGAAAAGAAAAGCAACACATTTATCAACGCGAATTATTACTCGATAAAGTCATTGAAAGCTCCCCGTTAGCGATGACCTTAGTTGATGATAACGATCATGTGATCTATGCAAATTCATCGGCGAGAGCCTTGCTCAACAAGGGTAAACGTTTTGAAGGTGGCATATTCTCCGAAATGAAAAAAAATTGGCCCGAGAGTTTAGTCCAAGCGATCTCTGCAGATAAAGACGGACTATTTACCATTGAAGAAAATGATGAAAATGATGAAACCCATACTTGGCACATCTCGCGTGGGCAGTTTTTACTCAATAACCAATATCATCATTTGTTCTTATTTAAACAACTCACCCGAGAAATAAGCCGACAAGAAGTAGCTGTGTGGAAGAAAGTTATCCGCGTTATTAGCCATGAACTCAATAATTCATTAGCGCCTATTTCTTCAATGGCGCATTCAGGCCAATTAATAGCGAACAAACTCAATCACGACAAACTGTCGTTAGTTTTTTCTACCATTAAAGGCCGCGTTGAACATTTAGACAAATTCATTAGTGGTTATGCTACCTTTGCAAAATTACCCATGCCTATTATCGAAAAAGTTAGCTGGCAACAAGTCATTGAGAAACTCAAACAGCAGACACCTTTTGTTGTTGACGGTGACTTACCCAATCAACCTGCCTATTTTGATCTTGCCCAAATAGAACAAGTACTGATCAATCTTCTAAAAAATGCTGGTGAAGCCAACTCCGCATCTCATCATATTAGCTTAGCGGTTAACTTATTGAAGGATGGTTGCCAAATAACCATCGCCGACAGGGGAACAGGCATGTCTGACATTGTTTTACAAAATGCCCTTATTCCCTTCTATTCCACCAAACAATCAGGAACCGGATTAGGCTTAGCCCTATGTCGAGAAATTATAGAAGCGCATGATGGGCAAATAAGCCTCAACAACCGACACGACGGTGGCCTTATTGTGCGCATATTTTTACCCAAACTTAGCGGTCAATAATACCTGAGTTCACGCACCTTACCCCAAAATACTCGGTACGAAAATGCGGTGTAACTAAGGATCACCGGCACGACCACAATTGCTCCCCACAGAATAAAACTTAGCGATTCAGGCGCAGCAGCTGTCTGCCAAATAGTCAATTTGCCCGGTACAATATAAGGAAAAAAACTAAAAGCTAAACCGAAAAAGCATGCAATAAAAAGCACAACAGCAGTGACAAATGGCAACCAACAGTGTTTATCATCCTTTTTAGGTAAATATGTTAATTGTTGGTTACTGACAGCAAAGAGTGCAAAGCATATTATCGGCAGAGGTAATATATAGATGACATTCGGCCATGAAAACCATTTAATATAAACCTCGGTATTAATAAGAGGGTTAACAATAGACACAGCAACCATACCCATGAAACAAATCCATCCCGCTTTTTTTGTCCACTGCACGGCTTGTTTTTGTAATGCTCCTTCTGTTTTCATAATGAGCCATGCCCCGCCAATATAGCTATAGGCGGCAGCAACACCAAAAGCACTTAATATACTAAAACCATAGGCTCTTAATGTGCTTTCAAAACCCATGACATACATGCCTAACATGTAGCCTTGACTTAAAGCGGCTAATAAAGACCCTGCTTTAAATACCTTATTCCAAGTCGGTTTATGGCTAAATGCCGCTTTTGCTCTGAAATCAAAAGCAACACCGCGTAATACCAAACTAATTAACAGTATTGCTGTGGGTAAATAAAGCGCTTTAAAAATAAAACTGTGTGCCGCTGGAAAAGCGATGAGCAATAATCCGATGGCAAGTACCAGCCAGGTTTCGTTGGCATCCCAAAATGGACCGATAGACGCGATCATGGTATCGCATTCATCCTCCTGATCTAGCGGCAACAATATGCCAACCCCCAAATCATAACCGTCTAAAATAGCATAAAGTAAAATAGCTAAACCCATTAAACTCACAAAGATTACGGCAAGTGTATTCGCTTCAAACATGATATTTATCCTTACTGTTATTTAATGGCGGTATTTAAAGGGCTAACGATATTTAACGACTGTTTTACTTTTTCATCATCATTTATTTCTTCAATTTCAATCGCACGGCCAGCCATAGTAAATAGGGTGTGTAAATAGGCTGTCATTACCACTACATACAAAATTAAATACATAACTAAGGTAAAACCGATATTTTCAGGGGCAATATCCGTTACCGCGTCTTTTATAGTTAATACTCCAGTGACTAACCAAGGTTGACGTCCAATTTCAGTTACATACCAGCCAGCTAATGTTGCTAACCAACCCGAAAAGCTCATTGTCACCAATACTTTGAGTAGCCAAGGCGGTAACGCTTTGTTTCGCCATAATTGTAATCGGGCAAACCATGATATAAATAACATCAACATACCGACAGCTACCATCACTCTAAAAGCATAAAAAACAGGCGCCACCGGCGGGTGTTTTTCAAACTCATTAAGCCCTTTTATTTCGCCATTTAGGTCATGAGTCAAAATAAAACTCGCTAATTTCGGTATACCTATTTCAAAGTCATTACGCTGATTTTCTTGGTCTGGTATTGCAAATAACAGCAAAGGCGCGCCTTTTTCGGTATGCCATATACCTTCCATTGCCGCGATTTTTTGTGGTTGATGCTCAAGGGTATTCAAACCATGTAAATCACCAATAAATATTTGTACCGGCGTTAAAAACGCAGCAACCGTTAAGGCGATTTTCAGGGTTAATTTAGGGGCTTGTTTATCGTCTCCTTTTAACAATCGATAAGCGCTAATGCCGGCGATTAAAAACGCTGCGGTTAGCCCTGAAGCCACCACCATGTGCATTAAACGATAAGGAAATGACGGATTAAAAATAATCGCTAACCAATCAACTGGAAAAGCAACACCATCTCGCATTTCAAAGCCTTGTGGGGTTTGCATCCATGAATTAAGCGCTAAAATCCAAAACGCTGATAAGCTGGTGCCAATGGCAACGATAAACGTTGCTAAGGTGTGCACCCGAGCAGAAACACGATTAATGCCAAACAACATAATACCGAGAAAACCTGCTTCTAAAAAGAAGGCAGTTAGTACTTCGTAACCTAACAAAGGGCCAGCAATATTACCGACAGTTTCCATAAATTTTGGCCAGTTAGTGCCAAATTGAAACGACATGGTAATACCTGTAACCACACCAATAGCAAAGGTGAGCGCAAATATTTTCACCCAAAAACGATAAGCGCGCATCCATACAGGATCAGCTGTTTGGTCAAAACGAAACTTAAAATAAAACAAGAACCAACTCAGTGCGATGGTGATCGTTGGAAAAAGAATGTGAAAACTAATATTCGCGGCAAATTGAAGACGAGACAGCATTAATGTTTCTAACATAATAGCTCCTTAGTCATTTGGGCACAGTGAGGCACAAACAGACTAAATTGACTGATTTAAAGAATTAATTAAAAGGTTGTGAATAAACCCGCGTTATTGAATATTGCGCAGGTTTAGGTTGTTTTATCGATTAGCCACTTTTAAGAAAACGATCTTTCATATCGATAATTTTACTGACACCTGCACCTAACTTCATCAAGGTATTAAGTTTATCTGGGTTCATGGTTTGTAACTCACTGGCCCAATGGGTGATCGTTTCGAGTAAATCATGAATTTCGTGCATTTTATCTTGAGCAAACTGCTCTTGTTCATTAGCAGGTTCGTTAAGTAGGTTATCTCTTAATAACGATAAGGTTGGGTCAACTTCACGTTTACGACGCTCTTCAAAAACACGTATTGCCATTTCCCAGATGGTGCCTGCAGGTAAATAATATTCTTTTCTGTCTTTAGGTTTATGTTGTACATGCACTAATCGCCATGACTGTAGTTCTTTAATGCCCATACTGACATTGCCACGCGAGATCTTCAGTGTTTCCGATACCTCTAACGCACTTAGTGCTTTTTCACTAATAATTAACAACCCATACATTTGACCAACCGTACGATTAAATCCCCAACGGCTGCCCATCTCACCACAATGCATTACAAAAGATTCTATTTTAGGTGTCATCATCATAACTTAAGTTCTAATGTTTCAGTAATTTCTGAAAGTTTAAATCATTCTTGATTTAGATCAAGCTTTTCTTGCCGTTATTTTTCAATTTTTGAGGGGTTAATGACGAAAAATTAAATCCGTGGTATTGATATTAACCTTGTTATGAAAATAACAACTTTCCGACAATGCGGACACTAGCATCAATGATTAGCTTGTGATCGCTATGAGCTGACATAACATATAAACTATATGGCGCTAACGCCCCCATTGCGAGTTAGGAAAGTCAAATACCTCTCTTCGCGTAGCGAATTAAAGCCTCAGCGAAAAGCCTTGGCGCGGGCTAGTTCACTTTTTCATTAAGGGCTGTTGATCTTTCATTTTAGTTTCTGATATAGACTAATTTTTAAGATAACAAGGCGAAAAAAGTGCCATGTAGTCACTCTACTTTAACTATTTTTAACGCTGTTAGGTTGAAAATTAAACATAGCCCTTTGGATTGCCTTGAAACTGAAAGATCAACAGCCCCTATAAAAAAGACCGCTAATTTTCATTAGTGGTCTTTTGTTTCTACATAAGTATTTATTCTAAATTTTACCAGTTAGTTAAAGGTTGGCTATCAAGTTGGTAAATTCTGATCCAATCATACTTAGTTACCATTGGATAAACATTACTGCCTTTATTGCCTCCAAAGTTATTTTGAACAATATCATTAGGGATCCAAAAATTCATCATCAATTCGGCTAAATTATCAGGCGTAGGCGTTGGATAAATTTGTGGCCAAATACAACCTGAAGAGCAATTAGTCCATGATTCATTTAAGGTTTTTACTAAAACGCCATCTACAAACCATTTAATAGCAGTTGGTGTCCACTCTATAGCAAATACTTTCCATTGATCAACCGGTCCTACTTCTATTTTATGTTCCCAAGCGCCCCAATTACGAGTAGCATTCCAATCAGGGGCATCATAACCATAAATTAAATTTGCTTGGAATTTATCTGGACGACCACCTTCAAGTTCAACGTCTATTTCTTCCCACTCTCTAGGAGAACCGTTATTCGTATAAGTAAATAATGAAGATATATAACCAGAAGCAACTGAGCGATGTGGCGTTTTCATACGGGCTTCAATACGACCATATTTAATTCGTTTACTCGACAGAGTACGCAGTTCTCCACAAGAATAATTATAACTACCTTTCCATGATTGGTGATTATTTGAAAAACTTGCGGGGACAAATTCGTTACGAATAACTAATTCAAGGTTACCATTAATAACTTGCACACCTTGATTTTGGAAACGACAATCTGATTCGGCACCAACAGCGCCGTCTCCTTTTTCCCAAACATTACTGTTAAAGTCATTAAACCTGTCGTCATATTTCAAAGTATAACCTGAGTACTCACCAGTATATCCATTATAAGCAATAGGAAGATCACTAGAATTAGCCGCGGTTAAACTGAAGTCACTAATATTAACGGATCCTGAAACGATGTTTAAACGAACGACATGTTGGCCTGCATTTAAATTAACAGTGGCAATACTTGAAACTTCCCAGTTCTGCCAGTTTCCGGTATTACCGACCGATATTGTCGAAGAGTCTACGTCACTAGCTCCTGAAAAATTAAAAGATATACTACCGCCACCTGCGTTAGAAGCCATTAATGCAGCAACATAATAACTACCAGCAGACTGCACATTAATAGTATATTCTAACCATTCACCAACGGCGTTATAACCTGTATTATAACCGCCATGACTGGCACTTTCTAAATCAACATCATCATCACGATAACTATTACCTGTATTATTTGAAGTAGTATCATGATAAGCGATACCTTCACCGCCGTTATCATAATCTTCTGTTTGAATTGTTCCGGGTATACTAAAAGGGCTACCTAAATATGGCGTTTGTGGCTCAGGAGTATTCAACAAAGATAAAGTGAACGAATTAAGGTTAAAACCACCTGAAAGTTGTGCAACTCGAATAACATGTTGACCTGCATTTAAATTAACCGATGCTATCGATGTCTCTTGCCAATCTTGCCAACCACCTGTACTAGAAAACGAAACTTGGTTAGATACTGTTGTGGTGCCACCAAAAAATTCATAATGTAAACTGCCACCGTTAGCACCAGAGGCAATATGTGCGGATATTTCATATTCGCCAGCAGTACTTATATCAACGGTATATTCAAGCCACTCTCCGGGCTCAAACCAACCAATGTTAAATCCCCCAACTGAATTTGATTCAATATCTACATCATCATTTACACGATAACTATTACCGATATTACCAGAGTTATTGTCGAAATAAGCAACATTTTGTCCACCAAAATCATACTTTTCGGCTTCAATAGTACCAGGAATCGATAATGGAGAACCAGTAAATGGCGAATTTGCTAAAGCTTGTTCACTGCTGAATGCTAACAGAGCAAACGTTAATAAACTTTTAAGTTGTTTTTGGTAAGTTTGTTTAACATTTAATTTAGGATTATTTTTTATTTTGTTAGTAATAATTGTTGGGTGTAAGTTTTCTTTGTTATTATATTTTATTTGAATCATACAACTAACCTCTTTCGAATACATTTTAAGTTAACGTTCTTATTTATAGTACTGGCCTTTACCGGAATCCACTAATAAGAACTCCTGCAGTATTTTAAAGACTATAAATACTGTAACTATTAATTAAGACTATGTCGTTCGAATAACTATGAAGGCGCGTACTCGAACTATTACTTTCTTAAAAAATAACAAAAAATTAAAAATATTATTTTCTATAAAATGGTAATTTAAGGCGATATAACTAAAGTCCTATCTAAATGTTATACCGCTAAAAAGCGACTTTCTTCTGTAATAACTCCAAATAATCAAAGCTAGGGTCTGTTGATATTTCAAGTTCATAATTTGTCCACTGACATTGGTAGCCAGATTGATGTTGCTCCTGGAAAGTCTTCGTGGCTATTACCCGTTCCTGCCAAGTTACTGACCAATCACCGACAACAAAACCATCAAAGACCACGCGACCTTTTAATACATCGGTAAGTAGATACTTATTACCGTGACTTTTTTTGCCATGCCAGCTATTAAAAGATGCCATCACCGTTTGGGCACCGGCTGTTAATCCACCGACATAACCTTCCCCATGAATGTCAAACAAAGCCTGTTCGGTTGATAAGTTATCACCTTGATCATCACCCTTTTCTGTACCACCGTCACCAATGAAATGCTTAATAGAACTGATCACCCGTTTATCACTTAACAAATCTTTATATTCATTACCTTGCTTAACAATTCAATATTAAATTGGCGTTGCAACGATAATCCAACATGGTATGCTCCAACTTTAGTTACATTAGATTACATCTGCAGTAAGTGAGCCAATGAAGCCTTTTGAATTTCAAACTGTCATCTTCAACTCCCATGACGTTATTTTGTTGATGACAGCCATGCAGTGTCTTTTTTTTGGTGCGCTACTTTATATAACCAATAACCAGCGTATAAAAAGTACTTTGTTTCTTACTGCTTTTCTATTTGCCCATGCATTCATTCCTCTAAATGAGTTAATGATGTGGGGTGCTGAGTTTAAGGTTCTCGTTAGGCAGGAATGGCCCAATTTATATTTTGTGCCTGAGCTAGCCTACTATGTAGATGGGCCACTGTTATTTCTCTGTATTAAATCGTTAGTTTTTCGTGATTTTTCGCTGAAAAAAGTAGATCTGTTTCATCTGCTGCCACTTGCTGCCTTTATCGTTTTTATGACGACCATGTTCTATAGCTACAGCTATGACCTCCGTATTGAAATGATATTCAGCGAAGCCTTTGTGTATAGCGCGGGTTATGTGAATATGGAACTCTTTAGTAAATTGGTGCGAGTTTTTTACGCTCTCGCGTGCTTTGTTTTAATCAGTAAATATAAAAACAGATTGCAGGATACTCATTCTAATATTGAGAAAGTTCACATAAATTGGCTAAATGCCCTTGTTATTGGCTTTACGGTAGTGATGTTATCGGAAACGGTATTGGTTAGTGCCAAAGTTGTCAGTTTATTTTACTCTATTGAATATGGAACGTTCAGTTACCTAGGGCTGACCGGAAATTACGCCTCTTTTATCTTAGTTAATTTATTAGTATTTACTGCTATTCGATATTTCATGATTTTCGAGAAAATAACTGATGAAGAACCGACTAAAAAGCTTTTAGATGATCAGTTTGTTAACCCCGACATGGCAACTGAAGTTGACGCCGCTATGTTAAAGAATAAGACTTATATGGAGCCTGATATTACGCTAGACAAGTTAGCAGAATCTTTGTCTATTATACCCCGAGATCTATCCATGTTGATAAATCGCCACTTTGGTATTAATTTCTATGAGTTTATTAATAAGTACCGCATAGAAGAAGCGAAAAGAATGCTTATTGATCCTAAGAACAAAAACACCACAATAACCGATATCTACCTAGCGGTAGGTTTTAATAGTAAATCGGTGTTTTACACTTTTTTCAAAAAGTTTGAAAATATCACCCCTTCTCAATTTCGCCAATCCTCGACTGATAAATAATTGGTTACTTATGTTTTTGTAAAAATATTATAGCTAGCAGAGCGTGTGCTAGTTATGAGCAGCAAGAATATTACATGATAATAATAGATATCTACAAGATAACAATAACCACTGATTTTCGTAACCGACAGTCCTATCACTAATGCCACAATATAGTCTTAATTTACGCGTTAAAATCATCTCACTTAAGGATCATTAAGATACGATACGACGTTAGCCTTTGTTCATCTAGCGGTAACTGATCTGGCCAACGGACATAGCATAATAAGAAGTAACACGATAATAAGCGGTGAGTAATACCAATCCCATTAATTAAGTTCCCACTTTTATCCAGTCTCTAGAGCATAAATTTATTACTCTAGAGACATCAGAAACAAAAATATTCCTCGCTCGACTGCACTCATCAACAATATCGTCGTAGCCATTAAAACACCTCTTCGCTAGTTCATTTTGTCTCAGCCATTGCCAGACTTGCTCTATTGGATTTAATTCAGGAGAGTATGTTGGTAATTTGATTATAGATAAATTAACAAACTTATCCGTTAAGTGCGATTGATGCCAAGCAGCACCGTCTACAATAATCACAGCATGGCGACCATCAGGTACTTTTTTTGATATCAACGCCAAATGTTTTTCCATTACATCCATGTTCATAAATGGCGCTATTAGCGCTTCAGTATCTCCTGTTGCAGGACAGACAGCACCAAAAAGGTAGGTGTATTCAAACTGCTCTTGACCTTGTTACTTTTTCAGCCCAGAGCCGTGTCGTCGTGTTCTGCTGCCCAAAACGCGCTTCGTCTTGGAACCATACATCTATATTTTTAAGGCCTACATTCCACGGGATCGTGAGGATCATTTCTCTTTCGAATTTTTTTAAAACCCTCTTAGACTTCTTCTGATTGTTTGGGATGCTAGACCGGCTGGTAATCAATAAACTAACGTTTGCATAGCGCGTGCAGGAATAGTCATAAGTGTTTGCTGACCATCGACAATAAAATTGTAATCAATTTTTTCATCGGTTTGGTTCATAACAATAGTCGCCATTTTATTATCTTCATTAACAAATGATGTTGCTAATAATACACTACGACTACTGCTGGTACTGACGCGTTGCGCATTAGGTCGCACAAATTTTGAAAAGTGTCCAATGTAATAATACGTTGGTGTGTAGATTAGCTCACCCGTTCTCGTGTCTGCATGAATGGGTGCAAAACAAAAATTATTGACATGATTTGGGCCACCATTTTGATCTAGTAGTATGTTCCAATCGGTCCAACCCACAGTACCTCGATTAAAATCTTTAATCATCGAATTACCATAACGTTCTGCATTTGGCCAATATTGATAACGGTCCGCTCTAAAACCTTCATTTGTTCCTTCAGTGAATAACAGGTTCATGTTCGGGTATGATTCATTAATTAGGGCCAGGTTGTCGTGCATGGTTTCACCACCCGCCCATGTTTCGTACCAATGAAAACCAATACCCCATGCGTACTTTGCAGCTTCAGGATCGTCAAAAATAGTATTGGCACGATTAGTAATGAGGTCGCGGTTATGATCCCAAACAACAATATTCTTATCGCCATAACCTTCTTTTTCCATGACAGGACCTAAATGGTTTTTCAAAAAGTCGCGTTCTTCTTCAGCCGTATAAATCATCGATTCCCAACGTTGAACAGCCATAGGTTCATTTTGAATAGTAATTCCCCAAAGTGGCATGCCTTCAGCTTCGTATGCTTTAATGAATTTAGTGAAATACCTCGCCCAAGTATCATAATACTCAGGCAGTAATTTTCCGCCTTGCAACATATTGTTATTGCTTTTCATAAAAGCAGGAGCACTCCACGGGCTTGCATAAAGCAATAATTCTCCACCGGCGGCTTCAATGGCTCTTTTAATTAATGGAATACGAAATTCACGGTCATGTTCAATGCTAAACGTAGATAATGATTTATCCCCTTCTTTAATATAGGTATGGCTGCCGCTACCAAAATCAGAACTATGTATAGTTGTTCGAGCCAATGAATAACCAATACCTTTATCTTTGTCATAGTAGGCTGTTAGCATTTCTTTTTGTTTATCTGCTGGTAACTTAGCAAAGACTTCAGCGCTTGCATCTGTAATTGCACCGCCAAATCCTAGTACTTTTTGGAAACGTTTATTAGGATTTACAAAAACAGAGACCTCTCCTTCTGTAGGCTGAATACTGGATTTAGTTGTTACTTTCTGAGTTAACGTCAGCCGTTTGTCGGTATCTTTGGCTGTAGTGTAAACCTCAATAGATTTTGCACTCGACTGAGCCGCTTGAAGTGGTGTTATTATGCAAGCAGCTAAGCAGCTTAATAATACTGGCGCTATAATATTTTTTCGATTCATGAGTCAATTCTCTTTATTTAAAATTTTTGTTATTCTGGATGTTGATATACCGTGCGACATAATACGCAGTGAAAATCCCCTACGTATTATGTCTTGCGAAGAAAGGTCTAAGGAGCTGCTGAAAACGCTAGCCAGTTTAAGTTCCACGAACCACCGACAGCATCTAATCTTAAGGTGTACTCACCTGCGGGTAATGTTACCGTGCTACTTTGAGTAGCCCATGTTTGCCAACCGCCCGTTGCGGCAACAACTACGGTGTCAACAATATTGCCACCTAAAGACAGGGTAAAACCGTCACTGCCGATCTTTGTTGCTAAGCGGTATTCAACAACATAGTCACCTGCGGTAGATATATTAACGGTATATTCAAGCCAATCACCAGCATCAGAAAAGCCCATATTATTACCACTTCCAGTATCCAACGTAACTTCTACTTCAAAGCCAGACATGTCTGTAAAGTTTTCAGCTTGAATAATGCCTGGTATCGCCGCAATATAAGTACCAGTGACTACTTCATCACTGGCGTAACTACTATCTTGCGCGTCAACGGCTGCTACCTTGTAATAATAAGCAGCGGTCTCTGTGATTGTTGAGTCAAGATAGGTTACCGCATTAATATTTTCAGCGAGTAATTGATAATCAGTATTATTATTAACACTACGGTAGACATTGTAGCCAGTCACATCAGCCTCTAGATTAGCAGCCCAAGTTAAACGGACAACACCTGCATCTACAGAAAGACTTAAGTCAGTTGGTTTAGCGGGTAATGTAAATAAAGTAGAGGGTTCTGTCGCTGTCATCGCATCAAGCAACGGTTGATGAACTTCATATTCAACGGTACCAAATAATTCAAAAAGCGCTTCAATGTCTTCTATTGGATCAATAGCAAAGTCAACTGCAGGTATTGAATCACCTGCAACAATATCAGCACCTTCAAGAGGAGCATCAGCCACAATATAAATTTCAGCCCAAGCGTCTACACTTTCGTTGTCTTTAAACACACCAGAGAATGCGTACTTTTTACCGCCTTCTAACGTGATCGCTTGATAGATCCCCCCATTAATGTCAACACCACTCATGCGTAACACTCCACCTTCAGCCCCCGTAGGAAACTTACTTGCATCGGTAGTATTAAAGTCAATTGTCGGTGCAGTGGACGCAGCCCAAGTCGTCCAATCACTAGCAGAGCCAAAGTTACCGTTTACGATAAGATCATTACCCATATCATCTAATAAACTTAAGTTATCAAGGCTAACATCAAGATTACCGTCAGCAATTGAGCCAAACTTAACAACAAGGTAATACGTTTTCATGCCTTCAGCGACAGACTCAATGACAGGAGTAGACGCACCACAAGCATCATCCAATGTACTGTCCCAACCAGCACAATCCCACGTTGAAGCTTTCGAGACTAAACCTAGACCTGCTTTTTTATTAGTCACCATGCCCCAAGTACCAGCACCTTGACCACCGCCACCCGTTAATACTTTATAAGACCAGTTAGTTGCCGCCCAATTAAACTCAGCAAATTTATCGTAAGTGGCGCGTGTATTTTCTCCGCCAAACTCATAACCTGTATTTGCCCACGGCTGAAATTCTCCCACTAATAAGGGGGATGACAAACCTTTCATTTTAGTCGCCCAAGCACACACGCCCTCAGTACCGCTTTTACCACAGGTCAACCAATCTCGGTGTGTTTCATAAGTAGGTTCACCCCAGCCAAAAATCCCTGGGTAGAAATGCATTTCAAAGGCAACGTTAGTTCCACCGAATGAATCAGGGTGCCCATACGAATCGATACCTTGATGATGCCCCGGTAAGATAATAATTTTATTAGCATCTACTTCTCGAACCGCATCATGTAAATCAAGCATAACGTCGGCTAAGTTGTTTGCATCCGTGCCCCAAGGTTCATTCAATAAACCATAACCGGCTACGGTACCGTTGTTCTTATAACGTGCCGCTATTTGTTCCCACAACCAAGTGGTACGTGCTTGGTATTCTGGAGTGCTCCAATATTCATTTTTTCCAGCACAGCCTGAATGGTCGTTCTCGCCTTGAGCGCCTACTGCGCCATGTAAATCTAAAATCACATACATTCCACGCGCTTCAGCTTGCGCGATCGTTTCGTCAATGTATTGCCACGCATCATCGCGTAATGTCATTGGATTATTTTCGTCTTCAATAACATTCCATACAAAAGGTAACCTAATCGCATTTAGGCCAAACTCTTCCAGAATATCCCAGTCACGTTCGGCTATCCAGTTATCACGAAACAGATCCAATAAGCGTTCACGTTCATCAAAGCCGAAACGCTCATCTAAAGTTGCTTCTAACGTACACTGGTCTGTCGCTACCGTATTAGAGGACTGATTCATCATCCAATATTCATGTAATAACCAATTACCTAGATTTGTCCCTTTTAATATAACCGTTTCATCTTCTGCATTAACCCATTTAACACCGTCAGTATGCAGTGCAGATAAACCTTCTACTACTGGTACATCTTGCACTGGTAAATCCGGCGCAGGAACTTCTGTATTATCTACGGAATTTTCAATCGCTTCATTATCACTATCGACACCAAAACAGCCTGAAAGTGATATTATACCTGTACTCAACAATACTATTTTTGCTAATTGGCTGAGTCTGAAATCTTTTTTATTAATGCGGTTATCTGACATTAAATCTCCCCCTTAATAATTATGCTATAAAAGGCGTTTTGATCAACGATGTTACTAAGAACATGTAAAATAAACGCTCTGATTTTGTTAATTCAAACTAAAAATTTGTTTGAGCATTCAATGTTACAAATTCACTATATGTCGTCGTCCGATTAACTTATTCGAACGTAAAATTTGTTGATTTTATTCAGTTTGAGTAAAAACGAGAGATTCGAACTTATATAATATTCAATAGAGCATAGGTCTAGTATGGGTTAGACAGGGAAATAGCAAAATATTCTATGAGGATAAATTTATTCTTTACCGATTCTATTTTTAAGGAAATGTTCTGTTTTATTCAGTAATGTTAAAGTGCAGGAAGTCTCGGTTGAATAAGCAGCGCACAAAGGTCTGCTTAATTGAGCTGTATTCCGATAAATGCTTAGCTATAAATACTTACCGATAGATGCTTGCGCGTAAAGACTAGGTCGTGACGTAAAATTGTATCACGTTAAAATCCATGTCCCACCAATCGAATACCACTTTATAGTGCATTCTCCAGCGGTAGACGCTCAATGATAGCGCTTATCCATGACATCGAGATATACGGTTCATCCGCACATAAAAAAGCCACTATAAATAGTGGTTTTTCATCAATAACGCTTTAGCTAATGTCTTATTAATAAAGCCTAGAATACATAGCGAGCGCCAAGGTTGTATCGAGCATGGCCAACAGAGTATTGGCGAACTTGATAGCTAGAACGACCATGTATACGTTGGTCTTCCTCTGTCAAGTTAATCCCTTCAAGAAACACTGAGAAGTTATCGTCAATTTCATAACTAACGTTGGCGTCCAATTGAAAATATTCCTCAACAAACTTGGGGTCTTTTCCAGCAGACTGTAAATACTGATCACGCCAGTTATACGCTATCCGTGCTTGCAAGCCATCCTTTTCATAGAATACCACTAGGTTAGCGGTATCGCTCATCCCAGGTACGACCCACTGTTCCTCATTTTTATTGATATCATAATCCAGATCACCTTCAACTATGGTGAAGTTCGCCTGGAAACCAAAACCCGTTTCTCCAAAAGTATGTTGAAGCGCAACTTCCCAGCCATCCACTCTTGTTTTGTTTTGGTTAATGGGTATGTTTACATCAAAAGTTGCTACTGGATCTGATGCTATACCAATAACCACTACCTCAATTTCATCCCCTTCACCAGTAACCACAACGTTTGGTTCATCGGCAAAATTCTCGGCAAAGTAAGCGTTAACATCATCATTATCGTATTCAAACTGAGGGTCGCCACCAGTAATTGCTTCAATGGCTTGATTGTAGAGTGAACCTTCTATCGGCGTTGTTAAATCACCAAAAAGTGGTTGATTTTCAAACTTTTTGTTAACAATAAAGTTGTCTACTTTCTTATTCCAATAACCAACTGAAACGTAGCTTGCTTCGTCGAAATACCATTCTAAAGATATATCTAAGTTGTCTGATTCCATTGGCAACAATTGCGGATTACCTCTACGCCCGCCACCACCATCTGAGCCTAGATAATCTATGATCAAAGCACCTTTTAGATCGTTATAAGTAGGACGAGTAACCGTCAGACTTTTTGATGCGCGTAAGATAACATCTTCAAAAACTTCAATATCAAAGTCGATACTAGGCAAAAACATGTCATAGTCACCGTCTATTTCTGAAAATCCTTGAATATTCCCCCCTTCTTCATCAAGCTGTTTGTAAAGGTCAAAACTATTATTAACAATGCTCCATTCTACTCTGTCATATAGAGGCACCAAGGCTTCAGAATGAACGGTAGTTTCCTCGTACCGTAAACCCACATATAAGTTCGCTGGCATATCGAACGGTTCTGCCACATAGTGCCCTTGAATATAAATGGACTTTGACTTTTCTGTCGTTACTTCATCCTTATCAAAATCATAAGTAGGGCAAAAACCGGTTAGACAATCTCCGCTGCCGGCGACATTGCCGTGAGAGCCTGTTTTTAACAATTGCTCGCCGCGTTCAATTAAGCTGTCATAATCCCATGAGAAGAACTCTGTAGCTTGTCGTGGATCGCCACTACCTTCAATGCCAGCAAAAACACCAGCAATAGACTCAATGCGTAACAGATCAGCAATATCTCCAGCCTCTCCTACTCCGCTCCAAGCATTTCGAGATACCCATGCATCTTGTCCGCGATTGGTTACTTCAACGTTACCAAAGCCAAACTCAATTTTATGACCGTCATCAAAGGCATATTCGGCACTGTACTGAAATTGTTCTACATCCATTCGATTTTCGAAAGAACCAAAACCGCTACCATTAAGCTTCATATCATCAACGTTAAGTTGGTCAATGCGGGTAATTTGATTGTAAGAATTTCGCTCGCCCTGCTCAATGGCTAAAACAGGCATACCATTAGCAGTGAAATAGCCATCGGTGGTAATGCGGTTCAACGAAGCAACTGCAACAAAACCACTAGAGCCATGTTTACTGTTAGGTTGTGAATCTCCACTGGAATCATGATAATCCATCCACATAGATAGGTTTTCTGTCGGTAACCATTCTACATTAAAACCAAGCGATTTGTTTTCATCCACAGTTGCATATTGACCTACACCTTGATTACGCTCCCTAGAGCAACCAATTTGGGAATACTTGGTCGGTGAGTATATATTACCTTCTTTTACCCACTCGCTTTCTCTCGTTTTACAATTGGGATCAAACCAGGCTGAAATGTCTTTATTGACGGTTTCACTTTGGTTTTCAGCATAAGTATAATCTAACGTTGCTGTTAATGATTCAATAGGACGCCATTGCAGAGTCAACTGCGCATTGATCCTTTCACGATGAAACTCAGCTAGATTGTATTGGATATTGGTTGGAATAGCATAGATGCCATCAACAACTTCCGTTGGAAAGCCTTTTGCGGAAGGGTCGCCAACAAGAATTTCGCCCCTAGTATCAGGGCGATCTACACCTGGATTAGCAAGTTCCCAAGCATCGATGCCTGCTTGGTCAATAAAGTTACGGCTCATAAAGTCTTGAGTCGTCGCCGACTGTTCGCCACCGTCACGTTCTTGATAGCTGAAAGTTAGACCAATACCAAAAGTATCATCTGCAAATGTATTACTATACAAGCCAGCAAATTCAGGAGTTAAACTATTGTCTTCACGGCTACTACTATCATAAGCTCCCTTCGCACTAAAAGCGGCTTGCTGTCCTGGTTTATCTAAAGGTTTGCGGGTGGCGACATTGACTACTGCACCAATACCACCTGTGGCTACATTCGCTCGCCCCGACTTATAGACTTCAACTGCAGAAATACCTTCTGAAGCGATATTACCAAAGTCAAATGAACGTCCGCCCGTAGTTGGCATTTGCCTATCGTTAAAGGTGACAATGTTAAAATCTGGACCAAAACCACGAACGGTGATTTTTGAACCTTCACCACGATCACGTTCAATGGCAATACCCGTTATTCGTTGCAGCGATTCAGCCAAGTTAGTATCTGGAAATTTTCCTATGTCTTCCGCCGAAATACCGTCAACTACCCCTTTAGCTTCGCGTTTTAAATCCATAGAGCGTAGCAAAGTACCTTTTATTCCCGTAACTTCAATGACTTCAATTTGTTCCTCTGCTACTTTATTTTTTTCTTCCTCGGAAGAAGCTTCTTTGGCATAAGCACCTGTTGCCAATACTGCGGTAATACTCGCGGCTAATATACTCTGCTTAAATTTTCTTATATACATAATAATCTCCCCTAAATAGCGCTAATCTGTGCTGCTATTTTATAAACTTCATTGTCATTATTTTTATTAGTGTTCAGCTTTGATGACAATCCACTCAACTATATTTTTGAGTGAACTAAAAGAATGATGCAGCTGCTTAATTAGTGATTTTAATCCAGTTGAAATTGATGGCACCACCAACAAAATCCAGACGTAGGGTTTGCTCTCCAGCAACCAAATCAACCGTTGCAGTTTGAGAAACCCAATTCTGCCAACCACCAGTATCAGCTACGGCTTGGGTATCAACGACAACGCCGCCAACCGAGGTTTCAAAACCATCGCTGCCGCCAGAACTAGCAACACGGTAGGTAATGTTATAAATGCCATCGGCAGGAATATTTACTGTGTATTGTAAAAAGTCACCTGGATCGATATAGCCAACATTTTGTCCACCACCATCATCTTGAGTATCTTCTAACGCCACATCACCAGCTTCATCATAGGCTTCAGCTTCAAGGAATATTTCAAAAACAGGTTCGAAAACTTTAAACCAGTTGAAGTTAATAGCACCACCAACAAAGTCAAAGCGAGCTGTATGTTGCCCTGCGGTCATTTCAAACTCAGCACTAGATTGAGTTATCCAATTCTGCCATCCACCGGTATCTGCTAGCGTCTGGATATCAACCACGACTCCGTCGATAGATAGTTCAAAACCATCACTATCACCCGAACTTGCTAAGCGATAATCGATATAGTAGCTGCCGTCTGCCGGCGCGGTAATGGTATATTGTAAAAAGTCACCTGGATCGATATAGCCAACATTTTGACCACCACCCTCATCTTCAGTGTCTTCTAACTGTACATCGCCAACCTCATCCCAATCTTCTGCTTGATAAGTTGTGCTAGGCGCTTCAGGTCCTGATGCAGCTTGCACTGCTAAAGGTCCTTGAATACAACTTTCATTTGAAGTACAGCTTAATTGGATGTTATCTAGCTGAAAATGTACTCCATCCAAAAACTCGACAGTAAGTAAAGAGGTTACATTGGTTGGATCCAATGGTAATGGATCACCTCCACTAACACCTGGTAACCAAGTCAACCAATCAGGGGAAATAAATGGATTAACCACAAATTCACTTACTGGGACGCTATACGTTACCCAAGTATCAAGCTCAAGATCGGTAACATTCCATGTCAAATATCCAAGGTATGGCCAGCCTGTCTCCATTTTAATAAGCAAGACTTCTGTAAGTGTATTTTCACTATCAATATACATATCGAAGCTTAATACCGCATCGTGTCCAATTATCCCGACTCCTGGTGCGGCAATATTAATATTAGCGTCACCTTCAAGGTGGCTTACGTCAATAACTAGTCCATGATCATTTTCAAGAGTGATTGTTTCAATTGTTGGAGAGTTAAAATTACCAATAGATAGCTCTACCACTTCATCTGTGTAATGCCACATCAATGGCTCAAGGTCTGAAATTTTAACGTCATCTTTGTCAAAATAGCCATCAGTGAAAATTTCAGTGATAACAAGGCCGACTGTTTCAATTCGGTCAGACGCTGCTTTGCTTATTGTTTTGTTAACATAAGAAGCACAGTTTTCCACACTCGTTTCAATTAAAGGATCACATGAGTAAACCTTGACATAATCAACCAGCATTTGTGCAACTGGCTCAACGCTGTCGGTTGATAACTCCAAGATGATTTGCATATCTTGATTAAATGGGCCGGCATTGTCGGGCACAAATTCTTCACCGTTTAAGGTGTAAGCCCAAGTATTTAATGGGTCAACGGTGTGAATGTGAACACCATCGAAATACCAACGAATTTGATCTGCTCCCCACTCGATAGCATAGTTATGGAATTCCGCTTTAGCGCCAGCAACGCTATCACTATTAAAGTTAACACCGCTAGTGAGTCTTAGACCATAGTGAGCTCCAGCGATGATGCCATCAGAATCAGCTTCCATTGCGACAAGTGCATTTTCACCTTCATACATGTCAGCCATTGGGAGCAGGCCGAATACGGAAAATAAATCTGAGCCTTCAGGAAGTTGAATGTTGGCCTCAATACGACCAGAAGAGATACCGTCAACGGCTTTTAATGAAGAAGTCACGCCTTCTTCTGCAGCAATAATAAGCGTGCCATCAGTAACACTGGCATTAACACCCGCCCATATGCTCTCATTTAGTTCGGCGGAATCAAACTCATCACTCCAGACTAAACTCCAGCCATAATCTTCAATGTGTTCAAAATTATTTTCAATATTTAAAGTCAATAACGCAGTATCTATTTCACCCGTAGATGCTTGAGTAGCGACGTAAGTTACGCTGTCTTTACCAAAAAACTCTGGATTAGGTGTATAAACGAAAGTACCATCGCTATTTAAAACTAGCGTGCCATTTTCCATCGCTCTGCCTTCAACAAGTGCGAAAGTAAGGCCTTCTCCTATATCATTTTTACTTACATCCCCTTCAATAGGCCCGCCGTCTTCTACCCCTTCAACAATATCCCCTACAGCAAACAAATTACGGACTACATTTTCATCGGCGTCCCCACCACCACAACCCGTTAGTGACGTTGCTACAGTCAAGGACAGTGCAAGAAGTAGTTTATTTTCTATCATCGTCAACCCCATGTCTCATATTTAATTTTTTATAATTATAATAAGGAACCTAGTATTGCTGTCCGTGTTACTGGTTTAGCACATACTTATGTTCTCTCTAAGCGCATCTTAGGTAATTACATTAACTCACCAATAGAAACGTTCAGTTAACTTTTTATAATAGTGTTCAATTTATGTCGTCCTGTTGAATAACTCGAACAAATAAACTTGTCCAACAATGCGTCTGAGTAAATTAATTTTTAATGAACACTAGAAGAATATAGGCCTACAAGATGTTTGTAATTGCATTGAGTTATAAATAAAAAGATAGGATATCTACTAAATCCTCCATTATATAGTTGAAATTACTGCCTCAACATTATGATTTTGGTAGTATAAAATATAAATATTTCATGCTAAATAGTTACTTTATTTACCTAAATTGAATAAGTAATACCAATCTGCATAAGTATTAAATCAGATTAATCCAGTCACGATTACATAACGACATTACTCTTTTTACGTCACTTCTGAAGATATTCCAAGCATTGCTGCATTCATCAACTATATTCTCATAG
>JBLHNB010000002.1:0-139986 GCA_047621305.1 Alteromonadaceae bacterium
CCGGAATCGAACCAGGGACACGAGGATTTTCAATCCTCTGCTCTACCGACTGAGCTATCGAGGCAGTGTCTAATCTGCTGTCTTTTCGGCTTTGCCTTGAAGACGGGGCGTATTAAACTGTTTTTCCTTTTCCCCGTCAACCCTTTTTTTTAAATAAAGGTTTGTTTGTTTCTTTTTTCGGCTTATTGGTGGTTTAATTATCTAAAATGGGTGTTTTTTATTGTTTAAGCTAAATATAAAGTGCAATTTATATTTGAAATAAAGCAGATATCGACAAGATCTGCGGGTACTTTTTTATAAATATTTCCTGATAAAAGCGTATTAATGATTACATCAAAGGGTATTTACAATTATTTTGACCATTGATACGTAAAAAGCAACAAGTTAACTTGTTGCTTTTTGATTTTTTCATCTAAATAACAGCAGTAATTAAAATTTTGTTATTTTTTAGGGGGAACGTAACCTTCGATTTCTGGTTCTTTCCCTTCAAAAAGATAAGCAACCATGGCTGCTTCTAAAAAATCTCGGTCATTAGGTTCCATCATATTCATTTTTTTTTCATTAATTATCATCGTTTGCTTTTTTTGCCAATGACCCCATGCTTCTTTACTGATGTTGTCAAATATTCGTTTTCCTACTTCACCAGGGTAAAGTTGGTAACCTAGCCCTTCGGCTTCTTTTTGTAAGTTTTGGCAAAATACTGTGCGGCTCATAATAGGTTCTCTTGATAACAATGTAGGGTTATTGTTTTAGTAGGGTAATTAATTTTTGGGTGGAGGCGGCTAAGCCTACCGATGCTTCGTTAATTAAATTGTACCATTGCTGCTGTTTATTTTCGTTAATTTCTTTTGCGGGTAGTGCTATGCAATCAATAACGATAGGTTCTATGTCTAAGTGAAAGTGACTAAATGTATGGCGAAATTTAGTGAGCTTTTGGCTACTCGTCGCTTTTAAATTAAGTATTTTTAATAAGGATGGAATTTCATTTTCATGGGTGACTTCTAAAAAGCACCATAATCCCCCCCAAATGCCGCTTGGAGGTCGTTTTTCCATTAATACTTGTGTATCAATACGTGGAATGACCAAGATAGTGTTTTTTTCAGGTATTTTCTTTTTGGGTTTCTTTTGTGGATAGTTTGCTTGTTCATTTAATGCAAATACCAAGCAAGTTGCTGTAATAGGGCATTGCTGGCAGTTTGGCTTACTACGGGTACAAACGAGCGACCCTAAGTCCATCATCGCTTGTGTATATTGAGCGACATTTTCTTGTGGTGTTAAGGTTTCTGCAATCGGCCAAAGCGCCTTTTCATATCTTGCTTGGCCGTTATGGCCATCAACCTTATAACAACGTGCGAGCACACGCTTAACGTTGCCGTCTAATATCGCATGGTGTTTATTGAGTGAGATGCTTAGAATAGCACCTGCAGTTGAACGGCCAATGCCGGGTAAAGCAATAACTTCTTCTATAGACTGCGGGAATATACTTTTATAGTCGTTTTTTATGGTTTTTGCTGCTTTATGCAAATTCCGCGCGCGCGCATAATAACCTAAGCCTGTCCAATGATGTAAAACTAGGTCTTCATCGGCATTAGCTAGTGCTGTTATTGACGGAAAGCTCTCCATAAAACGTAAATAATAAGGAATAACCGTGGCAACTTGTGTTTGCTGAAGCATAATTTCAGAAACCCATACACGGTAAGGTGTTTTATTTTGCTGCCAAGGTAGGCTTTTTCTACCTTGCTTTTGATACCAAGCTAAGACTTGCTCAGCAAATAAAGTGGCAGACTTGGATGAAATTTGAGTTTTATTTGTCATAAGGGCGATAGTGTAGCGAATAAAAATGTTTTTTTCATTGCAATATTTTTCAATGGCACTATGCTCTCGCACATATTCGTCTACATTAAACTAATGCGACTTAAGTTACTTTGATTAGATGAGCACAAATTTAAAAAACTAAGGAACAAAAATGAAAGTTATTGCTAAAAACCGTACTAACCGTTTGCGTAAAAAATTACGTGTTGATGAATACCAAGAATTGGGTTTTGATATTGCATTTAAATTGGTTGATGGTAGTGATAGTGAAACTATTGATGCGTTTATGACTAAATTCTTTGGTGAAGCAATTGAACCAAATGGCCTAGGCTTCGGCGGTGAAGGTGATACTTTATGGCATGGCTTAATTTGTACGCAAAAATTAGGTAAATGTACAGAAGAGCATCGTTCAATCGTTGAAAAATGGCTTTCTGCAAACGGTGCTACATCTGTTGTAGTTAGCGATTTGTACGATGTTTGGTGGGCTGTATAACTCATCACTGAACTTTACGCGGCGTTGCGTTCCTAACTTTTTAACATTACTGAGTGGACTAAACTCAGTGAAAAAACTAGACACGCACCTTGCCTAAAGTTCATTGATTTAGCGTCAAGCTTTACGATAAATATTCCGGTAAATATAATTACTAAACAGCACCATTTAAGAAACAAAGATATGACTGAAAAAGAAATAGAAAACCGCACTCATAAAACCATTGAGCAAGCTGAACAAGAAGGCAAATACATTCGTAAAGTGCGTAGTTTTGTCAAACGCGAAGGGCGCTTAACTAATGGCCAAGCCAATGCTTTAGATAAATTCTGGAGTGTTATGGGCCTAAGTCATCAAGAGGGATTAGTCGACCTGAGCGTACTTTTTGGCAACGACAACCCAACCATACTCGAAATTGGTTTTGGTATGGGTATGTCTTTAGTTACCATGGCTAAAAATGCGCCTGAGTTGAACTTCATTGGTGTTGAGGTTCATCGCCCGGGTGTTGGTGCTTGTATTTCTTTAGCGCAAGAAGAAGGCGTAACGAACCTCAAAGTATTTGAACATGATGCCATAGAAATATTGGCAGATTGTATCGCAGATAATTCATTAACAACCGTGCAGTTATTTTTCCCTGATCCTTGGCACAAGAAAAAACATCATAAGCGCCGTATTGTTTCACCTGAATTTGTTGAAACGATTCGTCAAAAGCTAAAAGTTGGCGGTGTATTTCATATGGCTACCGATTGGGAAAATTATGCAGAGTGTATGCTGGAAGATATGAATACTGCGTCAGGTTACAGTAATCTGTCAGAAACGAATGATTATGTACCTAGACCTGACTCTAGACCACTGACAAAATTTGAAAACCGTGGGCAAAGATTAGGTCATGGCGTATGGGATATTCAATTTAAACGTACTGTTTAGCTTTTTTGTAGAACGCTTTGAGCCGAACTAGGCTCGACAGCTATTGTCGAAGTAGCGCTTTGATTTAACTACAAAAACTAAGTCCTTGTAGGTAAACTTCGAGCTACATCAGATGTTGTTCAATATGAAATAGATGCTGGCTATTACGCCAATTGCCAGTATCTTTTAACCACGCCTCATCAATGATCTCTTGTTGCAAGGCCG
Organism: Alteromonadaceae bacterium; assembly: GCA_047621305.1. Lineage (GTDB taxonomy): Bacteria > Pseudomonadota > Gammaproteobacteria > Enterobacterales > Alteromonadaceae > Colwellia_A. Next base: position 3,431 of record JBLHNB010000002.1, read on the forward strand.
CTTTTAAAATCCTACTTTTGTATTGTGTCCAATAAAATATTGTCGCGTCTTTGTGGCAGTCGTTATTTGGAAATAAATCAGAGCGCTGCTCGTTTAAGTCTTCAATAATTTTACCGATCACTTGGGGTTTTAGCTCTTGTTCAATACGTAGCTTAAATTTTGTAAATTTTTTGGCTTGAACAAGTTGCCAGCATAGCCATACAAAGGCACTTCCTGCGATTAAAACAATTACTTCCACAAATTACCCTGTCGGCCTAAGCACTGTAAATATTTGAATGCTAGTTTACATTAGTTAATACTATACCTGCCAATCAATAATGTCTTTATCATGTGCTTGTAACCATGTATTTGCTTTTGAAAAATGTTCGCAGCCAAAAAAGCCACGATAAGCTGAAAGAGGTGAAGGGTGAGGGCCAGTTAAAACATAATGCTTGTTAGCATCAATATTCTTACCTTTTTTCTGCGCATGACTGCCCCATAACATAAAAACACAGCCCTTATTGTTTATTGAAAGTTCAGATATTATTTTATCTGTGAACGTTTCCCAGCCAAGTTTAGCGTGCGAATGTGCTTGTGATTCTTTAACGGTTAGCACTGTATTAAGCAATAATACGCCTTGTTTAGCCCAGTGCGTTAAGTTGCCATGTTGTGGTGTTGTAAAGCCCTTAATATCAGTGGCGAGCTCTTTATAAATATTAACGAGAGAAGGAGGGGTTTTAATACCCTCTTTTACTGAAAATGCGAGCCCATGTGCTTGTGATTGACCTTCATTTCCTCTGCCATGATAAGGGTCTTGACCTAATATAACGACGTTAACTGCGGTTAGGTCAATATGTTCAAAAGCACTGAATACTTCATTATCCGCGGGGTAGATAATTTCTCCAGCATCACGCTGTTTCGCTATTTCTGATGAGAGTGCTTTATAGTATGGTTTTGTTTTTTCTGTGGTTAAAATATTTTGCCATTGAGGTGTTTTAAGCATTTATAATTTCCAAATAAAAAAAGCAGTATTAAACTGCTTTTATATTATCGTTTATTGATTACTGGGTATAAAACCCAGTGGCATTAATTATTCGCGAGTAAGTATTCACGTAACAGCGAAAAGTCCGCCGCCATACTCACTGACAATATCGTTTCTGATGCACAGTCAGCAAGCTCTTTAGGTAAACCAATAGGTTGTCCTAAGGTACTTTCAACAATATCTTTAAATTTGGCTGGATGAGCCGTACCTAAAAACACACCAAATTCATTATCTTCTGTACTATATTGTAGTGCTTTATAAGCAACAGCAGCATGAGGTTCACTGATATAACCTAATTTAGCGAGTTGTATCATGGTAATTTGTGTTTGTTCTTCATCAATAGATATAGACGTGACACAGTCTTTGTCAACAATGCCTGATTTAAGCATGTGTTCAATACGAGGCCAGTTATTCGGGTTACTTACATCCATGGCATTGGAAATTGTTGCTACGGTATGGTTTGGTGACCATGTACCTGTTGCCAAATAACGAGGAACCGTATCATTGGCATTAGTTGCAGCAATAAAACGCTTTATGGGCAAGCCCATTGCTTTGGCAAATAAACCTGCGGTTAAGTTGCCAAAGTTACCACTAGGAATAGAAAATACAAGGTCATCTAAGCCCTCTTTACCTTTTTGGCGACTAAGTTGTGCTACTGCTTCAAAGTAATAACATATTTGCGCCAATAAGCGGCTGATATTAATTGAATTTGCAGAGTTGAGACCAATACTGACTTTAAGTTCTTCATCATCAAAAGATTTTTTCACCAGTGCTTGGCAGTCGTCAAAGTCGCCATCAATAGCAATAGTCTCGATATTTCCGCCTAAGGTAGTAAACATTTTTTCTTGTAGTAGGCTGATTTTTCCTTTTGGATACATGATAACCACACGAATATTCTCAATACCATGAAATGCATGGGCAACCGCAGCACCAGTATCGCCAGAGGTTGCGGTGAGAATCGTGATTTTTTTATCTTTACTAAATTTTTGTAAACATTTCGCCATAAACCGTGCACCAAAATCTTTAAATGCTAAGGTGGGCCCATGAAATAATTCTAAAATAGCACGATCAGCACTGATCGGCTGTAATTGGGCTGGAAAGTTAAATGCCGCCGTAATAATGTTTTTTAATTGCCTTTCACTCAGGTCTTCACTGACAAAAGGGTGTAAAATTTTGACGCTACGCTCCACTAATGGCATAGCAAGTAAAGCGTCAATGTTGTCAAATTTAGGGATTTCGGTAGGGAAGAATAAACCTTGGTTTTTTCCTAAACCTTGTTTAACGGCACCTGAAAAACTAACCTGTTCGTCGTTCTCTTTTAAATTATAAAATTTCACGTTTACTTCTCACTATTTATCATTCAATTTAATGGGTAGCGTGCAAGCGCCAACGTCATCTACTTTACAAATGTGAACAAATCCTAGTTCAGTTTGTAAATAATTATCTTTTAACCACAATGCCATTTCTTGTGCTTTGTCTAATTTATCAAAAACACTAAACAGTGTTGGTCCTGAGCCTGAAATACCTACGGCCAAACAACCTTGCGAAGTTAAGTGCTCACGGGCTTGCTCAAATTTAGGTAATAAATACTGACGATAAGGTTCAGCTATCACATCTTTTAATACTGAAAAGGCTTGTTGTTTATCACCTCGATGACAAGCATCAACAAAAGTAGCAAGATTTTGCCCATAAGTAACGACATCTTTACGGCTATAATTTTTAGGTAGAACTTCACGGGCTGCTTTAGTCGAAACTACGATGCCAGGATAGGCCATGATGTAATAACAGTCATCAAAACCGGGCAATGTTCGCGCGATGATATTGGCATCAGGTACCATCAGTTGTAAATTACCTAAATAACAAGGAGCAACATTATCATAATGTAAACTGCCACTAATTTTAGCTTCCATTTCTCCCATCATTAATAATAACTGTTTTTTATCAAAATAAGTATTACCCGTTGCTTGAAGGTAATAAGCATTTAGTGCCGCAAGAGTAGCAACTACTGAGCAGGCGCTAGACCCTAAACCACTACCAACAGGCATTTTTTTATCTAAGGTTAGCTTAACACTATCTTTTACAAAACCGGCATCATCCATGGCCTTATTAAATAACTGCAAACAATGCCAAACAATGTTCTGTTTTGGTGAAGGCGGTAATTTTTTAGCAAATTCGCCAATAACTTCTAAGCTATCTTGATCGGCGAGTTCAACGGTAACCACATCACCTAAAAGAGTGCCATCAATAGGTTTTACCGCTAAACCTAATACATCAAAACCGACACTGACATTACCGATTGAAGCAGGTGCAAAAATTGAAACTGACATTAGTGTTGTTGCTCCCATGCAAGTGTTCTTAATAAATCACCAAATATACCTGCGGCTGTTACCGCAGCACCTGCGCCGTAGCCACGCAATACAAAGGGTAGGGGTTGATAGTATCGGCTGTGAATCGCTAATGCATTCTCACCATCTTTTACACTATATAAAGGATGGTTTTGTGCAACAGCCTCAATGGATACCTGACATTTACCGTCTACAATATTACCAATATAACGTAATACTTTACCTTGTGAGTTAGCGTCATCAATTCGTCGACTAAACTCAGCGTCTACATTACTTAAATTTTTCATAAAGCTAGCAACATCGCCGCTATCATCAAAACTTTCTGGTAATACAGATTCAATTTTTATATCAGACAATTCTAACTTCATGCCGGCTTCACGTGCCATGATTAATAATTTACGGGCGACATCCATACCACTTAAGTCATCACGAGGATCAGGTTCGGTAAAACCATTTTCTTTAGCTATTGCTGTCGCTGCAGATAACGCCATGCCCTCATCAAGTTTACCAAATATGTAAGATAAAGAACCCGATAGTATACCTTCAAAGCGTTGTAATTCATCACCGGCTTTAAGCAGGTTTTGTAAGGTATCGATAACAGGTAAACCTGCGCCAACGGTCGTTTCATATAAAAAACGACGATTTGTTTTTTGTGCGGCAACTCTAAGGGCTTGATAATATTCCCATGAATCTGTGTTGGCTTTTTTGTTTGGTGTGACTATGTTAAAACCTTCTTCGAGGAAACCAACATAACTCATTGCTAGTGCTTCATTCGATGTTGAATCAACAAACACGGGATTAATTAAGTGATTATCACGTACAAAAGCTTTGATGTTTTCAACATTAACAGCTATGGGGTTTTTATTGAGTGCGGCTTGCCAGTTATCTAAATCAATACCATTTTCATCAAAAACCATACCCTTACTATTGGCCAGGCCGTAAACTTTTAATGAAATATTCTGTTTTTTCAATTGAGGTTGCTGACGTGATATTTGTGCGATTAACTCACTACCTACCACACCACAACCTACTAAAAATACATCAATTGTTTGTTTGTGAGAAAAAAAGTTTTGATGACTAACCTTCATCGCATCGGTACATTTTCGTTGTTCAATTACAACGGAAATACTACGTTCAGATGAATCCTGGGCAATAGCGACAACATTCACTTGTGCTTGGGCAAGTGAGCTGAAAAACTTAGCTGCTACACCACGTTGATGATGCATGCCGTCACCGACCAAAGACACAATGGATAACTCATGGGTTAACGATAAAGGCTCTAATAAGGCGTTGAGTAACTCTAGTTCAAATTCTTCCTGTAAACTGCGCTCAGCTCTTGCTGCATCGGCTGTATAAATACAAAAACTGATGCAATATTCACTTGATGACTGACTGATTAGAATAAGAGAAATATTCTCTCTGCTCATCGTTGCAAAAACACGACTGGCCATGCCCACCATGCCTTTCATGCCGGGTCCAGATACATTAACCATGGTGAGGTTATCAAGATTTGATATCGCTTTTACTTTTTTCTCTTGAGAATTCTCATTGGCAATTAAGGTCCCAGGTGCTTGTGGATTTCCAGTGTTTTTGATTAAACAGGGAATGTGGTACTGCGCAATAGGACCAATAGTTTTAGGATGCAAAACACTGGCACCAAAATAAGATAATTCCATCGCTTCTTGATAGGATAAATAATCTAATAACGTGGCTTCTTTTATTACGCGAGGATCCGCATTGTAAATACCATCTACGTCTGTCCATATTTCACAACACTCAGCTTGAGTGCATACAGCCAATACCGCCGCTGAATAATCTGAGCCATTTCGACCTAAAGTGGTGACTTGTTCATTACTATCAACACCAATAAAACCAGGCATAATAGCTATATTATTTAGGTCATGATAATTGGATTGGAATTTCTCTTTACACAGTACCAGATCAGCAACGGCATTTAGCGAAACATCATTGGTGCGTAAAAATATTTCAGGTTCAATAATTGTGATTTTTTCATTTTTTGTTTGTAATATGGATACTAATATCGCAACACTTAGTCGCTCGCCCATGCTGATGATACGCGCTCTGATATGCTCAGGACAATACGACAACATGGTCGCACCTTGTAAATACCGTCTTAGTTTACCTTCCCAATTTGCCAATGCTTGTTCTGAATGTTGACGATCAAACTCAGGTAAACTGTCACTTAACCCATCAATGATGGTGTCTATAGCATGTTTAAATAAGTGTAAGTCAGCAGCCAATTTAGCTTCGTCACTAATGTTTTCTGCCATAGCAACTAAATGATTAGTAACCCCTTGTGGCGCTGAAACCACAATAGCAATAGGTGATGATAGACTTTTTTCTCTGATGATCGCAGCAACGTTTAGAAAACGCTCAGCTGTTGCTAGTGATGAACCACCAAATTTTAATACACGCATTTATATATCCTTTTAAAAACAAAAAAGCCCGTGATGTTTAAGTCACAGGCTTTGATAAAATCTTTATTCTACACGTCAGCCAATGACTACCATCTCAATGAGGGTGGTAGTGGTAATAATAATGGTAATGTGGCGAATTAATGTAGTCATGGGGTTAAAGTGCCTGATTAGAGTAATTATGTCAATAATTAATTGTGAATAAAGTGGCTTTGTTTTTTGAATAAATCCCCTGAGTTTTTGAATAAATAGGTAAAATATAAGAAAATACAATTATTTTATACAATTAGCGCTTTAGTGTTAAGATAATTCTGTAGATAAACAAACTCTATTGCGTCCAGAAGATTTAGCTTTATATAAGGCGTTGTCAGCGTTTTCAATTAAATCTTCATACCGTTCATCTTGTTCGTTTATCATGCTGACCCCAACACTCGCAGATGTTCGTATAATTTTGTCTTGAAAATTTATAACCGTACTTTCAATCGATACACGAATACGTTCGGCGACATCTTCTGCGCCTTTGAGGTCGGTTTCAGGTAATACAATAGCAAATTCTTCACCACCATAACGCCCAAACTGATCACATAGTCGCAGCAGTGATTGAATGTTTTTAGCAGTATCTACAAGTACTTTATCGCCACCTAAATGACCATAGGTATCATTGAGTAACTTAAAATGGTCAAGATCATACATGATCAAGGCGAGCCCGTGTTTATATCGACGTGCTCTGGAAAACTCTTTAGCTAAGCATTCTTCCCAGTGCTTACGATTAAATATCTGGGTTAAACCATCAATTCTGTTTGCTATAGCTAAGTTTTCTAACGTTTTATTTAGCATGGTTTGATAATGAGAAACATCGGTTGCATCTTCGATAAGGATGCAAATATGGCTTATGGTGTTGTTAGAGGTTATGGGTAAAAATGTACAGTTCTGTGCCATAAAGTGACTATCAGTTGTGATAGGGCGGGTATGTGGCAATTCAAATAAATGGTGACGTTGCTCCCATGAGCAAAACGATTGCGTGTTTAATTGAATGACGCTCGATAATTTTCGTTCAAACCATTTTTTGGGTAGTTCAGGAAATACATCAAAAATACATTTCCCCATAACTTTTTCAGGGGCTGCATTAGCGTGTACTTGAAGAAAACGATTCCACTTTACAATGGCTAAATCTAAATCGACAATTAGGATACCGGTATCAATTTTATCAGCTATGTTTTCGTAGAAATGATCGACAGACATTAAAAATCATCCAAAATTCGGTTTAATACTGTTGTTATATTAACAATCGCAGATTCAGGGATCAGTAATATCATATCGCAATTAAACGAATAATCGGTAACCTGATAAGTTATCTTAACCTTTAATGCTAAATCCCAGTTAAAAGAAAGCTGATGTAAATGTTCTGACACTAGACTTTTTGTAGATGACAAAAGTCGAGGGGCACTATAGGACATTTGATTATTTATTTGACCGGCAAAAACATTTAGAAAAGTTGTCGTTAAAATAGAGCTTAAATCAATGATTTGCTCTTCAACTGAAAGTTCACCAGGTTCGTACCCTAATAAGTCGGCTAAGCGGTCGGAATCTTTTGGTTGATAAATAAGTAACGCTTCACCTCTTATTCCTTCAAAACCAAAGAAACCTTGGCTAACAACAGCTACCGCCATTTGTTCATCGCTTAGGGAGTCTGATAAGCTTTTCGCATCTACTTGTTCAATACTCGGTACATTTAAATGAACAAAGGTATCTAGGTAACGAGCGAGTTGGTCACTGGCTTGTCCCATGGCAACATTGATTAATTCTTGCAAGCAATCTTGTTGGTCTTCATTTAAGTTTAAAGTATTCATAGAAAACCATGCTTAGTTAAACTCTCATTTAATATTTCAGTTTTTACGGGTTTCCGCAAAAAGGCTTTTGCACCTAAAGCCAATACCTTACTTTGCATTTCAGGTTGTATATCGGCTGAGATAACAAAAACAGCCACATCGATATTTTCATCTTTAATACCTTGTAAAACGCCAACCCCATCTAATATGGGCATGGTTAAATCAAGAAATAAAAGGTCAATTTTTTGACTTTTTAAGATGACTAGCGCTTCTTCCCCGTTAGTCGCAATTTGAGTTTTTGCGGATAATTGTTCAGGCAAGCTTCTTAATACTTGCTTTCGAGCTAAATTAGAGTCATCACAAACCAGTACTGACAAGTCCATAAAGGTTATAGTCCATATATATTTTTATTATTGATGGCACTAATTTACCCTAAAAGTGTCGAAGTGTTAATCAAATACGGTTTAAAATGGGGTTTTTATTTCTCACAGAAAAAAAAGCCTATTTATTAGCAAGTTATTAAAGTTAATTTATTGCTAATAAATAAAAAAGGCTAACATTTATTGTTCATCGTTATAAACCTAGAAGAACTTGTATGAGTAGGACTGATAAAATAGTTGAGGTGATGTATATAACGGTCATCGTCATACTGTGCTTGTTTAATCTCATAAATTACCTTGTGGTTATTTTTAGTATTATGAAATTATTAAACAAATTTTGTGCCAACTGCTTTTATTAAACACAAAATATTGAACGAAAGCGATTGTTTTAGCATGAGAATGTGGACTTTTTTACCAAACAAGTTGTGCTTGGTGGTGCTTAAGCCAGCTTTTGGCTTCTTTATAATTTGAACAATGTTGATGGACTAACTGCCAAAATTCAGTTGAATGATTTAGATGTTTAAGATGGCAGAGTTCATGAATAATAACATAGTCGATTACCCAAAGAGGCGTCATCATTAGTAAGTAATTAAAACTGAGTTCACCTCTATTATTACAGCTTCCCCAGCGAGCTTTATAAAGGCGTACTTTGAAAGATATAGGTATCAAATCTATATGGCTGCTTAAATGAGGAAGTCTTTTGCTAATATAATGTTGAGCTTGTTCTTTTAGCCAAATAGCAAGATACTTTTTTACCTGTTGTGATAAATAAGCTTGTTCAAGGCATTTAGCTTCAATTCTTTGTGAAAGAGTAACTAAAAGGTCATCATTTAACACGTCAATAGCAGCTTTTTTTCCAAAAACAATACGAAGTGTTTTTTGTTGTCCGTTTACCCATATGGAACTTCCGTTGACAAAAAAGTCCTCATCAGTGGCTGGTAATTGCATGGTGTCGTTTAGTTTTCTTTTTAACCATGCTGATTTTTTAGTTATGATGAGATCGATTTGTTGTTGCGATAAAAAGCTAGGAGCACGAACAACTATTCGACCTCTTTTTACTTGTAACGAGATAGTCTTACGACGATCACTTCGTATTAATTGATAATCAAACATTGAGTACGTTTTTCTCTAGTATCAAGCCTCTTCTTTTTTAGCGGAAGATTTACTTTTAGTTTTATCAACTGTTTTCTCATTTGCTACTTTTTTTGGTGCAGGACTTGGATCTTTTGCTTTCTTAGCTTGTAGTGCTACTAAAACCTCTTCGCGGTTTTTAGCTAAATAGATACTCAGTTCTTCTCTGACCTCCTCACTTAACTCAAATGGTACTGACTTTAACATTTCTGTTAAGTTATCAGCGATATCCAACATTTTGTCGTATTCATCAGCGGCTTTTTTTTCCATGAACGTCTGCACCTCCACACCATGTCGAATGACAACATATCTATTTTCAACTGCCATTATTTTCCCTTATTTAATCAAACAATGAATGAGTGTTTTATATCTTAATTAAATTTAAACGTTATTTGAATACATCCTTTGAACCGTAAAGATAAAAATATAAACGGATTTAATAGCATATATGAAAAGACAATTAAAAAAAGCTGTATAAAACAACAGTAAGATACGCCCTTTTTTGATTAATGCCAACCAAAAAATAATTTTTAAGCGTTATTCGTCCTGCGATGTACTGCTAAAAGCGTAGATGTTTTGTTGCTAGGTATATTTGGATGTAAAAAATAGTTACTGAAATTTGTTCAGATTGATGTGTTTAGTTGTTAATGATCAATATATTAACCTAGGTTATTAAATATTAATCAATGTGGTTTTAGTTACATTTAGTAAGATTTAAAGGGGGAACTTCTTTTTAAAAAAGTAGCACTATTATATTGAACACGGAAAAACACTAACCTATTACCACTATAATTTTGGAGAATATCATGAGCACAGTTAAATCTACAGTTTATGCAATCGTTACTACTAGCTTATTAGCAGGTGCAAGTTTCAATGCTTTTGCGATGAACGACTATATCGAATCAGCACTAATTGATGTGTGTAAATCTGCACAAAAAGGTAACCTACTACAATTCAAGAATAAAATTAAATCATACCGCTTAAGTGATGAAAATGTTGCGATGAAAGTGATGTGCAATGGTGATGATATTATTGAATTTGCAAGTAAGCATGGTTCAGACCGAATCGCTGCTAAATTGGAAAACAGCATTGGCGGGGTAACTATTACAGATATGGCCGCTGTTTCAAAAATTAATGTTGGATTTGCAGAGTAACTTAACCTAAATACCTAAATAGTATGATAATAAAATATGTTTAAGCTTGCGTGTAGCCAAGCAACTTCAATATTTTCGATAAATTCTTTGACGTTGCCGAGCTACCTAAGGTTTACATAGTCTGTAAATAAGCTTTATAGCTCTCTAACCCTAAAGTTACGTCCTTTTAATTTTCCTTCCGTTAATTTTTTAAGTGCTATTTTCAACGATGAGCGAGCAACGGCAACATAGGCCCAATTGGCGCCAAGCTGTATTTTTCCTACATCTTTACCGTCTATACCATTTTCAGCCGTTAAAGCGCCTAAAATGTCACCGGGTCTGATTTTTTGTTTCTTACCACCATCAATTTGTAATGTCGTCATTCTCGGTACAAAGACAGCTCTGTTTAGTACCTCGACATCAGGAAGTATTTCACTTTCAATTGTTTTATCTAGATAATCTTCTAACAAGCCAACTTTATATCTTTCCTTATCGCTATAAAGAGAGAAAGCCATACCTTTATTCCCTGCTCGTCCGGTTCTCCCTATGCGGTGAACATGTATTTCACTATCTCTGGCAATATGAAAATTAAAAACGGCGTCTAAGGTATCAATATCAAGCCCTCTTGCGGCAACATCAGTAGCGACCATAATCGCGGCACTTTTATTAGCAAAACGTACTAAAGTTTGGTCTCTGTCTCTTTGTTCAAGATCGCCATGTAAAGCAACGGCACTAAAGCCATAGTTAACTAAACTACTAGCAACATCTTGTGCTTCTCGCTTAGTATTACAAAAAACCACACTGCTTTCTGGTTGGTATTCTAACAATAACAAACGTATAGCTTGCACACGCTGAGCATTATCATTGTCATCTACTTTATAAAATAGTTGCGTGATCGTACTTTCATCATGAGTTGCTGTTGCTTGCACCATTTCTGGCGAGACCATAATTTTATTTGCAATGACTTGAATCTGTTTTGGATAAGTGGCACTAAATAAGAGTGTTTGACGTTGTGATGGTATTTGTTCGATGATGTTATCTAAAGACGCTTGGAAGCCCATTTCAAGCATTCTATCTGCTTCATCTAATATTAACATTGAAACATCAGCTAAAGTTAGAGTTCCTCGGCCTAGGTGATCTTCAATACGACCAGGTGTTCCTACGATGATATGAGCGCCATGTTCTAAAGAACCTACTTGAGGGCCAAAGGGCACGCCGCCACAGAGCGTTAATACTTTGATATTATGAATAGCTCGGGCAAGATTTCTAATTTCTTTAGCTACTTGATCAGCTAACTCTCTTGTTGGGCATAAAACTAATGTTTGTATACGAAAACGTTTTACTTCTAGTTTATTGAGCAGTCCCAAGCCAAATGCTGCTGTTTTTCCGGAGCCGGTTTTTCCTTGGGCGATAACATCTTTTCCAGCCAGGATGTATGGCAAGCTTTGCATTTGAATATCAGTCATTTCATGGTATTCAAGTGTAGCAAGGTTTTCAATTAGTTCGGGCTTTAGCGGTAAAGATGAAAAGTTTTTATCGTTCAAGGGAGTTATTCCAGAATGTACAATTGGAACTATTTTACCGTGTTTATAGCTTGGTTGATATTGTTATTACTGGTTGATCCAATTCTTAATTATTTCAGCTAATAAAATAGGTTGTTCTAGAGGTAACATATGGCCGGTTTCATTTAGTGGATGAATAATTATGTTTTTACTTGATGAGGTCATCGCCGTAATTTTTTTTAAATCGGCAATCTTGTCTTGAACACCAATACAAAATGTTACGGGTATTGTTAATTGGGCTAATTTAGGCAGTAAATTTTTACGTTGAGTTGTGACGGTTAGTTGATGTAATAATACGTCTTCTCCTAAGTCACTGTCCATTGCTTTGATCACATCAACAATGTTCTGGTTTTTACAAGCATTAGCATGTAAAAATGCATGAATACGCCTTAATGATATGCTGGTATAACCATTTACTTTTATCCAATCAATCGTGCGAGTTCTTTCTTTTAATTCCTTATTGGCAAGAGCACTCGACATGGTTGAAATTAATAATAGCTGTTTGACCTTATGTGGATAGTTAAGTGCTAATACGCTGGCTAGATAGCCCCCCAAAGAAAAACCAACAAGATAACTATCATTATTAATTATTTGTGTTGCCAAATAGGCCACAATTTTGTCAATAGTTTTGTCGGTAGGTATGGTTAAATGAATTAACGTCGGGGTAATTAGAGACGTTTTTTGTAATTGTTCCCATAACGGTTGCCATAGGCGTTGATCACACATAGTCCCGGGAATAAAGTAAATTGTTGGCTTGCTCATTCAACGAACGCCTTAATGTAGTTTTGAATATTTCTGGATATTAATATGCTACCAAAAATATAAAGAGCACGAGTATTTTTATTGTTGACTGATTTCTGTATATTCACGTAATTTAAGTATATATTTATGGTAGATATGAATTTTAGGTTCTGATTGAATGGAAGTAACCAGTAAAAATGATTTAAATGACTTTTCTCAACTGAATGTTTTGATCATTGACGATAACCGTTTAATTCATGACTTCATGAAAAGTACTTTTTTTGGTCTTGGATTTCAAAATGTTAAATGTGCTGAAACGGCATTTTATGGTTTGAGGTTATGTGATGAAATGCCGTTTCATATCATTATATGTTCGTTCAATATCAAAAGTGATAAAGACGGTTTTCATTTACTTGAAGAATTAAAGTTCAAAGGGCACGTTAAAAAAACAACCATATTGATATTTCTGAGTACACAGACAAGTGAGTCGTTAGTCAATTCAATTGTAGAATTACAACCTGATGATTTTTGGGTAAAACCTTTATCACCCAAATTGGTCAGTGATAGGTTGCACCAAACCATCGAATTGAAGAAAACCTTATTCAGTATTTATTATTCTATAGATCATAAAGATTTTGCAAAAGTGATTTATTATGCTGATCGGCATTTTCAGGACAATGAACTGGTAAAATATCATGCAAATATATTAAGAATGAAAGGTGAGGCGTTACTGAGTTTATTGGAATATAAAGAAGCAGAACTTTTTTTCAAACAGCTTATTACAAAATATGATTATGCTTGGGTACATGTTGGTTATGTAAAATCATTATTAAAACAAGGTCGTATTAATGATATTCACCAACTAGTAACAACCTTGATGAAAAAACCCGATACCCGCTTTGCCATGCATGATATGTTGGCGCAGTATTATTTAGAACAAGAAGAGTTTGAACTCGCTTATGATGAGATAAAAAAAGCGACGGCACTTTCGCCACGTAATATCGAACGTAATAAAAAAGCGTGGGATTTGGCACGACTAAACCATGATCATATGGGGCAATATGTAGCGACACGTAATATTGCTCAACAAGCCAAAAACTCTATTCATGACTCCCCAGTATTGCTGCTCAATGTTATACGTTCGGGCATTGATCTTGCTTGTACAATTACTGACGACAGTTCTGACAAGATACTTGGGCAAGTTGAAGGTTTTATGCGTAAATTGGAAGCAGACTATGTTGATGCGTCTGATTTTAAAGAACAACTTATTGTGGCGCAGGCAAGGTTACACAATGTTCGAAATGAAAAAGATCTAGCAACAAGGCTGGTGCAAACACATATAAACTTACGACCGTCCCCTTTGATAGAAGACAATTTAGATAAAGTAAAAGTTTTCCATGAGCTTGGTATGCGAGAAGAAGCTATTGCGTTACTCGGTGCTGTAAAAAATCAGATTGCAGGTGATTCATTATCAAGTGAGGTGATCAATAAGTATGTGGATCAAGAAGCAGGTGAGCGTTCCGAAATACATTTTACCCCCAAACAATTGAACAGTATGGCTGTAGAGCTTTTCCAAAAAAATAAATTACAGCCGGCACTTGATTCTGTTGTACAAGCATTACAGCTTGCACCTAAAAATATAAAATTATTGTTTAGTATTTTTAAGATCCTTATTGTTATTAAAAAGCAAGGTGAAGCTGATGCAAGTCATGATGAATTGGCAGATAAAATTATTGGTTTGTTGGAAAGCTTTAATTTAGATGAAAGAAGATTAGATGCGTATAAAAGCCTAAAAGCAAAATGGGATGCTGACAGCGATAAAACGGTTCATTAACACATTATTTATATTTAGGACTATTATTAGAAAAATAGCCCTAAATATAAATACTTGTGCTACTGCTAGCCTAAAAAAAAGCTCAAATTCGTATTTAAATAAGTATTTAATAACTTTTTTTGAATCGATTGCTAAAGTAGGTGTCGTTATAGACTCTTATGTCAACATATTAATATACATATGGCTAATGCTCGAATATTTGTAATTTATATTTTGTATACATTATGCAATAATGAGTTATAACTCGTTTACCTAAAAACCCCAAAATGATCACTATCGACGCTTTAACAGTAAACCAAGCTTTAGCTTTTCCTTCTTTGATTAATGCCTTAGAACAAGGCTTTTTAAGTGAAATTGTTGTACCTCCTCGATTACATTTTGACATGGAAAACCCCAAAGAAAATCGAGAAACCACCTTACTTATGATGCCAGCATGGCAAAAAGGGGAGGTTGCAGGAGTTAAATTAGTAACCGTAGCACCTAATAACGCTCAGAAAAACCTGCCGTCAATTCAAGGTATATATTTATTGCTAGATGTTAGTACTGGCTCGCCAATTGCCATGATGGATGCTCCTGCATTGACGGCAAAACGTACGGCTGCGGCGTCGGGTTTAGCTTCTCGTATTTTGTCTCGAGAAAATAGCCGTAATTTATTGGTCATAGGTACAGGTACATTGTCATCACAGCTTATTGAAGCTCATTGTTCTGTTCGTCCGATTAAACAGGTAAAAATATGGGGTAGGTCTTTAAAAAAAGCGCAAACCGTTTGCGATTTGGTTGCTCATCTGAATATTGATTGTCAGCCGGTAATTGATATTGAGATCCATGTAGAAGAAGCTGATATTATTTCATGTGCAACCTTGAGTCAAAAGCCATTACTTTTTGGAAAATGGTTGAGGGCAGGTCAACATCTCGATATGGTTGGTGCTTATCGGCCAGATATGCGTGAAATGGATGATGAATGTCTATTACGGGCACGTGTATTTGTTGATAATTTTGATAGTGCACTTCGTGAAACCGGTGATATTGCTATTCCTTTAAGTAAAGGGGTAATTACAGAGCATGATATTGAAGCTGATTTGTTTTCACTGTGTAAAAAAGATACTATTGTTACTAGACAAGCTGATGATATTACGGTATTTAAATCAGTAGGACATGCACTTGAAGACCTCATTGCTGCAAAACTTGTCGCTCAATATGTTAAAGAGAATGCAAAAAATTAAATAATTTATTGAATTAAGAGGAAATTTATCTGTTTAGCAACTAAATTATTATAGAGAAAGTGAATATTTAGTTGCGGTCGAGTTAGCATTATTTTTATTCAATATTTTGATTAACACAGCTAAAGCTTAAACACATAATAAATTCAGTTGATTAGCGTTAAATGGAAACACAGAATTACAGGAACAATTTAATGTCAAATGCGATTTCCTCTACCAATAAGTTAAGTCGACGAGTACTTGCTTATATCTTTGTGTGTAGCTCTATTTTATCCTTATGCTCAACAGCTATTCAATTATATGTTGATTATCAAGATAATTTATCGTCGTTAAATCAGCGTTTTGACAATATAGAAACTAGCTATATTCAATCGATTTCTACTAGTTTATGGGACTTTAATGAAGCCCTTGTCCAACAACAAATACAAGGTATTGTTAAATTACCGGACATTCGTTTTGTTAAAATCACCACGGGCTTTGGTAAAGTTTATCAGCACGGTAATGAAAACGTTGTGGCGGCGAAAGTTGTAGAATACCCTATTTCTTATGAGCAGAATAATATTGGCATCTTGATTGTTTCTGCTGATTACGAGGATATTTATGCTCGACTTTGGCAAAAAGCCGGTTTTATTGTCGCCTCTGAATTTGTAAAAATATTTATTGTTGCTTTATTAATGGGCTTTATTGTTCATTGGTTGATCACGCGTCATATCTACCGTATTACGACTTATTCACAAAATATTTCAGGTGAAAACTTAGATGTACCGCTGACTTTACTTAAACGTTCAGCAAATAAAGATGAATTAGATTTGTTAGTTAATGCCATTAACGATATGCGTTTAAAACTCAAAAATGACATTATTAAACTTGGTGAAGCTGAAAATGCACTGATCAGCCTAAATGGTGAATTAGAAATAAAAGTATATGACCGAACCTCTAAACTCGCTGAAAGCAATAAGCAGCTACAAGTATCTCTGGACCATTTAACCTTAGCAAAAGATCAGTTGGTGCAATCTGAAAAAATGGCATCTTTAGGGCAATTAGTTGCTGGTGTTGCTCATGAAGTAAATACCCCTTTAGGTATTTGTGTAACGTCAATTACTGCATTAAAAGAAAAAGTGCATGAACTAACCAATGCCATTGAAACTGAAAATCTAACTAAATCTAAGTTAACCCGTACATTAGCCTTATTGTTGGAATATCAACAAATTATTGAGCGTAGCTTATCTAAAGCTGTTGACTTAATTCGCGGCTTTAAATCAGTCGCGGTGGAACATCACACTGATCCAGAATTAAAAATCAACTTGGCACAACATGTTAATGATGTTGTTAACACAGTGAAAACGCTCTTTAAACGTAAAAACTATAATATTATTGTTGAAGTTGATAAGTCACTTAATTTAGTTACCTATCCAAGTGCATGGAATCAAATATTGACTAATTTTTTGATGAATTCCCATATACATGGTTTTGAAAATAGGGATAGTGGTGAAATTTCTATAAATTTCACTGAAAAAAATGGATTCTTAACGCTTATTTATAAAGATAATGGTCAAGGGTTACAAGAGGACATTAAGCATCGAATTTTTGATCCCTTCGTGACCACTAAGCGTGGGCAAGGTGGTACCGGCTTAGGTATGAATATTGTCTTTAATCTAGTTGATGCTAAATTAGGTGGCACTATACAATGTCTTGATAGTGATGTGGGCTGTGTCTTTAAAGTTAAGGTACCTATAGGGCATGATAAAATAGTTACCGCGGCGGAAATCAGCAGCCAATATTAACTCTGCCACTACAAATAGACTCGGTAAGGTATAGAGTTAGCGCTTACCAAGTTGTATTCAGATGAGTTATATATTATCAATCTGTGTCAGTACCATACTGGTATAATCAACCATGCCGACAATTTTGTCATTTTCTATTACGGGTGCCGTATGCACACCAAAACGTTCAAATAAGCGAACACAATAACGCACATCCATACTTGGCTTTACCGATAATATCGGTTTCGACATGATCTCATACAAGTTTACACGTTCTGGCGAACGGTCTCTCGCAATGACTTGCTTGGCTATATCGGCAAGTAAAACTAATCCATATTCATCGTCATCATGGCGTTTATTGATTATTATGGCGGACACATTATGCTCTTTAGCTAATTTTATGCCTTGTGCAACCGTTACCATGCCATCACTGAATTGAAAGCTATCACTTTGCATAGCATCTTTAACAAACGTTTTTTTAGTTTTCATAGTTCTTCCTCAACCTTACCTTTGAGTCGCTCAATTTGATGGGCAACTCCTACTGCATCTTCAACATCTATCTGAATCGCAATACCTTTTCCTGAATCTTTATCAAATCCAGCAGCTTGAGATATGCGTTCTAAAATTTTTCGGCTCAGATGCTCTTCAACAACAAACAGCAATACATCTCTTTGTGTTTCAAGTTGCATGCCAAAAAAAGTGCGCTGTCGATGAATACCTTCACCGCGAGCATTATTAATAATTGTGGCTCCGGTCGCGCCAGCCATGCGTGCTGCTTTCATTACCGCATCAGTTACATCGTCTTCGGTGAAAGCTATAATTAGTTTGAAATGCATAATATTTCCCTAATGTCTTTAATATATTTAACGTTTTGTGTGCGTTTTTATTTGTGTAATTTGTGCGTAAGCCATCACGGCTATAATTGGAAATAAGCTGGCAAATGCGATTAAACCAAAACCATCAATTAAGGGGCTTCTGCCTGGAATTGTACTGGCAAGACCTAAACCCAATGCGGCGACTAAAGGCACAGTGACGGTTGATGTGGTTACCCCTCCTGAATCATAAGCGAGTGGGACAATCAGTTTAGGGCAATAAAAAGTTTGAATAACAACAATTATATAGCCAACAATAATGTAATATTGAAGAGGATGGCCAACAACAATTCGATAGCTGCCCAAGGAGATACCAACAGCAACACCAATAGCGACAGAAATACGTAAATTATTTGCGTTAATCGCGCCACCAGAAACTTCTTCTGCTTTTAATGCTACAGCAATTAAAGAAGGCTCAGCAATGGTGGTACTAAAACCAATAGCAGCTGCAAAAATATAAATCCAGTAATAATCATACCAAGAATGTTCTGCATTTAGCTGAAGATTACTGTTAATAAACTCTACTGCGGTGAGCTGTTCAGCCATCATTTTTCCCAAAGGAAACAAGGCTTTTTCTAAGCCAAGCAAAAAAAGTGCTAAGCCTAGTAGTACGTAAAAAAAACCAAAACCTACTTTTTTAACATTGGGAATTGCACGGCGAATAACAAACAGTTGAAAGACCAAAATGATCGATAATATCGGGATCACATCGATAATTGTCGCTTTGAGGGTCTGTAATATTTCAATGAATAAATTCAACTGAGTACACTCATCTTGTTAGCCCAGTGCCATGCCATACATCATCACAAAAATAATAGGCATCAAAGAAGCAAAGGCAATTAAACCAAAACCATCAATCATGGGGTTTCTCCCTTTAATCGCGGAGGCAAGGCCAACACCTAAAGCTGTTACTAAGGGCACAGTAATGGTTGATGTGGTTACCCCGCCAGAATCGTAGGCAATACCAATAATCCAATTGGGTGCGAAGGCTGTCATGATGACCACCAAGACATAACCCCCAATGATCAAGTAATGAATTGGCCAAGCACGAATAATACGTAATACACCGACCACAATCGCAAATCCAACGGCTGCTGCAACGGTATAACGTAGGCCATTAGCATATTGCAACTGTGCTTGTGCACTTAATTCTATAATACCACCAGATGCAGCGATTGCAGCGGCTTCTTTTGCGACTGCAATTAATGCTGGCTCGGCAACGGTTGTACCGAAACCTAGGCAAAAAGCAAAGGTTAACAGCCAGCCAATACTGCCTTTACGTGCAAAAGCTTGCGCCATAGATTCACCAATGGGAAATAAACTCATTTCAAGGCCGTAGATGAAAAAAGTTAGCCCCAGCACCACCAAAAATAAACCTATTACTATTTCGCCGATATTGGGCATCGGCTGCTGTAAAACAACAAACTGGAAAAAAGCGATCACTAAAATTATCGGTAGTAAGTCTTTAAAACTACCGATAAAAGCTTTTAAAAAAGAGAGGAGTTGCTGATTCATTGCACTTAAACGTTAATATTTTTATTTAGTATAAATAAATATGTAGAAAGTACGTTGATCTAGGTTAAATTGTGCTCAGTGAATCAGTGAATCAGTGAATCAGTGAATCAGTGAATCAGTGAATCAGTGAATCAGTGAATCAGTGAGTGGATGATCTAATTAAACCGACTGATGCAAAAAGGGCTGATATCTATAACTGTTTCTTTATTTGTCATAAGCTGACCTATCAACTTTCCAGTAATAGCGCCTTGAGTTAAACCAAGGTGTTGATGACCTAACGCAAAAAAAACATTCGCGTGATTGGGCGCTTGTCCGATCACTGGTAGTGAATCAGGAAGAGAAGGACGAAAACCAAGCCATCTTTGCTGATCTGTGGCAGTGTCTTTATCAAATGGTGCAATATTTACTAATAATTCTTTTGCATGGCGATAAAGCATGTCAGCACGTTGCATATTGGCTTTTTGTTTAAGACCAGCGAATTCAACTGTACCTGAAAGTCTCAGTCCTTGGGTCATCGGTGTCATGATAAAACGGCGGTCTGCGGAAGCCACAGGTCGAGATAATTCAGCTTCGGTTGCTTGTTCTAAATCTAAGCTATAACCTCGTTCCGCTTCTATTGGTAAGTGATAGCCTAATTGATTGAGTAATGGCTTTGACCAAGCACCTGTAGCAATAACAACGAGATCAAATGTTAAGTGTTTTTCATCACTGATTAAGTTTACTTTGTTTGCGCGATGTTCTATTTTTTTAACAATAAATTGTTGATATTTAGCACCTATAGCCAGTGCGTAATTTCCTATTGAGGTACAAATAGCAAAAGGATCAGCCGTATGCGCAACCTCAGTAAAATATAAAGCATACTGAATTTTTTCACTTAAATTTGGCTCTAATAATAAGACTTGTTGGCGGCTAAGTAACTTTACCGCAATACCTGCGTTTCGATAGTGCTGATATTGTTTTTTAGCTGCTTTTAATGATGCCTTTTCAAAAACAAGTAAGCTGCCTCTTTTGGTTAATAAATGCTTGGCATTTGCTGCTTTTAATATTGGCAGGTAATAGCTAATCGCATGTTTATTGAGTGTTTTTAGCGCTTCACTATTCTTGCTTCGCTTTGATTGCAGCATGTTAGCGATGAATTTGATAAACCAAGGTAATACTTTGGGGAGATAGCTAGGTGACAAGGCGATTGGACCTAAGGGATCCATTAACAATTTAGGTAATTGCCATAATAAGCTAACCTCAGCTAATGGAAATACTTGTTCAGCTGCGAAATGTCCGGCATTTCCCTTAGAACAGCCTTCACCAATACCTGTTTTATCGAGTAAGGTTACGTTAAAACCAAGTGCTTGTAATTCAGCCGCGCAATTAACACCAATAATGCCTGCGCCTATTACTGCTACGGATTTGTTATTTTCTGTATTCATTGAACAACTCATTATTTATCGAAGAAGGAAACCGGTTGGAAATATGTCATGTTTATTCAACATGAATTGATGACAACCGGTAATAAATGCTCGCCCAGTTACTCTTGGGATCACAGCTTGTTTATCGTGATAATTAAGCTGGGCCTGAATGTTAACGGTCATTTTGCCACCTACAATGCTTTCAATGATGATGTCTTGCTGCGGTGTAACTCCTTCTTTGTGAGCTAATAGTGCAATACGTGCACTGACACCAGTGCCAGTGGGTGAACGGTCTACTTCACCGTCTGCAAATATACAAACATGGCGTGAATGAGAGTCGGCACTATCCGTTTTTGATGAATAAAAAATAACGCCGTACAAAAAGCTTAAATCTTCTTCAACAGGGTGATTAATGCTGTAACTTGCCATTACCGCTTTTTTAATTAATTTACCAGCATCAATAAGCCCTTGTTGATTTTCATACGTGCATGCTAAATTTAGTTGATCCGCATCTACATAAGCATAATAGGCGCCACCATAGGCAATATCGTAATTTATGCTTCCTAAACCGTCGACTGTAATGACTTGGTCAAGTACTTCAATAAATGAGGGAACATTATCAAAACTTACGGACAAATTATTATTTTTGTCTAATTGAGCATAAGCATGAATGAGTCCTGCGGGAGCATCAATTTTAATCGCGGTAGTGGGAGATTGTAAAATAAGTGCCTTAGTTTCAATTGCTACTGACACTGCGGCGATAATACCATGACCACACATACTGCTGTAGCCTGCGTTGTGCATAAATAAAATACCAAAAGCACTACCAGTAGCACATGGCTTAGTAATTAATGCACCATACATATCAGCATGTCCACGGGGTTCAAACATTAATAGTTTTCGTAAATGGTCGAGTTCTTTTGTTAAGTAGGCTCGCTTTTCTAACATTGTATGTCCCATAATTTCTGGATAACCATTGGTTATTATCCGCAGGGGTTCACCTTCCGTGTGAGCGTCTATACTATGAATTGATTGGTAACCATCTAAATTACTTATATTAAATATCATTTTACACACTCCATAAAAGTTAATTATTTAACTTTTCAAACATAATTGTTGCGCCAATGAAATAATTGTATACAATATACCAAGCTATTTCTAGTGATACTTTCACAGTATTAATTAATTTTTAATTACAGTATTTATAAGGTAAGAGATTATGAACAATGTTAATTGGCAGGGTGTTTATCCCGCAGTAACCACCCAGTTTTTTGATGACATGTCGATCAATTTTTCAGCGACTCAAGCTATGATTGATAGCTTAATTAAAGAAGGCGTTGACGGTATTATTGCATTAGGTACGGTGGGTGAAAATTGTTCTCATACCCGTGAAGAAAAGAAAGCTATTCTTATTGCTGTAAAAGAAGTGGTCGCTGGTCGTGTTCCTGTTATTTCTGGTGTTGCTGAAACAACAACACAATTTGCTATCGAATATTCACAGATGTGTGAAGACGTTGGCATTGATGGTTTGATGGTTTTACCGGGTATGGTTTATCGTTCAAGTGAACGTGAAGCTATTTATCATTATCAACAAATTGCGCGTAATTGTGGTTTACCCATTATGATTTATAACAACCCTGTTACCTATGGTGTTGACGTTTCAATTGCAGGTATGCGTGAATTGGCAAAAGAGCCCACGATAGTTTCTGTTAAAGAAGCGACAGAAGATACACGTCGTATTTCTGAGTTGTATACTGCTTTTGATGATCGTTTTATTGTTTTTGGTGGGGTTGATGATATTGCCCTAGAAAGCTTAATGTTAGGTTGCACTGGGTGGATTTCTGGATTAACCAATGTATTTCCACAAGAGTCTGTTGCTATCTATAAATTGGCCAAACAAGGTCGTTATCAAGAAGCATTAGAAATTTGGCGTTGGTTTCTACCACTACTACGCTTAGATACTATTCCAACACTAGTGCAGTGCATTAAGCTTTGTGAACAACTTGCTGGTCGTGGTAGTGAAGTAACACGTGCACCACGTTTACCTTTGGTTGGTGAAGAAAGAGCGCGCGTTGAAGCTTTATATAATAAAGCGGTTGTAACACGTATTGATTTATCAAAATTTAACTTAGATTAGTTTTAGATAACGTAGAACTGACGATATTGCATTACATTTTATTAATATTAAATTTATAAAAGGCAGATATGAATAAAGGCACATTCTTTTGTATCGATGCACATACTTGTGGTAACCCCGTTCGCTTGGTAACCAGTGGTCATCCCAATTTAAAAGGGCAGACGATGAGTGCTAAGCGTCAAGATTTTTTGGAAAATTACGATTGGATAAGAACAGGGTTAATGTTTGAACCAAGAGGTCATGACATGATGTCGGGTGCATTTATCTATCCACCATGTAGTGAAGATGCAGATGCGGGCATACTTTTTATCGAAACATCGGGCTGTTTGCCGATGTGTGGTCATGGCACGATAGGTACAGTGACTGCGGGGATAGAAAGTGGGCTTATTAAACCGAAAAAATCAGGACAACTATTACTTGACGTACCAGCCGGGCAGATTAAAGTTGAATACCTGCAATCAGCGGGTAAAGTCAATTCAGTGAAACTCTTTAACGTTCCTTCATACTTAGCTTATGAAAACATTGAATTAGATATACCGGAATTAGGTAAATTAACGGTTGATGTTTCTTATGGTGGTAACTATTACGTCATTGTTGACTCACAAGATAACTTTCCTGGTATTGAACACTGGAACGCAAGTGACATTCTTCGTTGGAGTCCAATTATTCGTGAGATAGCGGATAAAGCATTGATATGTATTCATCCTGAAGATGCAAGTGTTAATGGTATTTCACATGTTTTATGGACAGGACAACCACAGAGTGAAGGCTCTGATGGTGCTAATGCTGTGTTTTATGGTGAAAAAGCCATTGATCGATCGCCTTGTGGTACCGGAACCAGCGCTCGCATGGCGCAGTTGTTTGCTAAAGGTAAGCTCGGATTGGGTGATAGCTACGTTCATGAAAGTTATATCGGCAGTAAATTTGTTGGAAAAATTGAAGATGTTATTGAAATCGAAACGGAAAATGGTTTTATTTTAGCAATAAAACCTAGCATACAAGGCTGGGCAAAAGTTTTTGGTAAAAATTGTATCACTATTGATGATGATGACCCTTATGCAAAGGGGTTTGTCGTTAAATAGTGGTTCATCGATTTACTTACATATAGTGTATCGAGCAACTGTAAATGTTTAGATTTTGGCTTATAAATAAATTATTTTTTGCTGGTGAACACTTAGAAAAATTCAAATGGAAAGAGATAATACTATGATACTTAAAGGTAAAAACTTGATTGCTGGCGAATGGTCTGGTGATACAAGTAACGGGTTTACGTCAACGGATGCAATCACTAATGAGGCATTGCCAACGATATTCTCTGATGCAACAGTCACTGAAATTGAACAGGCGATAACGGCAGCAAATACCGCATTTACATCATATAGCCAATTGAGTTGCGCTAAGCGCGCTCATTTTTTACGGACTATTGGTGAGCAAATTATTGCGTTAGGTGATGATCTTGTTGAAATCGCTTGTGCAGAAACGGGTTTACCTGCCATACGTATTCAGGGGGAACGTGGTCGAACCGTCGGGCAGCTTAGCTTGTTTGCAGACTTATTAGAAAGTGGCGAATATCAAGGCGTTTTTGACGTGGCTGATGCAGATCGCCAGCCATTACCTAAACCTGATACCCGTCTAGGGTATTTGCCTTTAGGTGTTGTTGGTGTTTTTGCTGCCAGTAATTTCCCTTTGGCATTTTCAACTGCTGGCGGGGATACGGCTTCGGCATTAGCTGCTGGTTGTCCGGTCATTATGAAAGCTCATGCAGCTCACCCAGGTACAGCTGAATTAGTTGGGCGAGCTATTGGTCATGCAATTGCGTTATGTGAGATAGACAAAGGCGTTTTTTCATTAATTCAAGGAAAAAACTATGCTATATCAACTCAAATTGTCACTCATCCGCTCGTTAAAGCTGTTGGTTTTACTGGTTCGGAACGTGTTGGTATGATTTTACAACAACAAATTAATCAACGTGAAGAACCCATCCCATTTTATGGTGAACTGGGCAGTGTTAACCCACAATTTATTCTAGAAAATAAGCTAAAAGAAGAAGCTACTCAGCTAGCGAGTGCTTTAGTTGCGTCATTAATGATGGCACAAGGTCAGTTTTGTACTAGTCCGGGCATTTGGGCGGTCATTGATGATCAAGTTTCATCAAGTGCGGTAGAGCGTTTTATTGAAACGGCAACTTCCGCTATTAAAAATACCGATGCGGGTGTAATGCTAACATCAGGTATTGCGACCTCATATCAAGCTGCAGTACATGAATGGCAAGCACTTGATGGCGTAGAACTCATTGCTCAAGGTCAACAATCATCAATAAAACACTTATGTTCAGCCGCTTTGTTTAGCACTAGCTTTACCACCTTCGCTAAAAATAAAAGACTACATGAAGAGGTTTTTGGTGCGTCAGCTTTAATTGTTCGTTGTGTTGACCATAATGAAATGATGCAATTGGTCGCCTCACTTAAAGGTAATTTAACCGCGACTATTCATGGTCTTGATAGTGATTTGGCGCAGGCACAAATTGTTGCTAAAATGCTGGCTCATAAAGTGGGGCGATTAATTTATAATCAAATGCCAACGGGTGTTGAAGTATGCGCTTCAATGAATCACGGCGGGCCTTTTCCTGCATCAACAAATATTCGTTCAACATCGGTAGGTAGTGAAGCAATTAAACGTTTTCAACGTCCTATCTGTTATCAAAATATGCCGCAAGCGTTATTGCCGGCATTATTGAAAAACACTTAGCATATTCCAGATAACTATTGAGTTTAAGAGGATTATTTTCTAAATAATTCTCTTTTTTTATAGCAAATTGGTATTACTGCTGTGATTTTGTCGTTGATTCCTTATAATAGGTACACTATTTCTAGGAATTCACATATGACCATAGTATATAAAACGCGAACTCAGTTAGTTGTTGAAACCCTTAGAGAAAAAATATTAAGTGGTGAAATTAAAGCGGGTCAACCCTTACGCCAAGCGGCATTAGCTGAAGAATTAAATGTCAGCCGTATTCCTGTTCGAGAAGCACTATTACAACTTGAAGCTGAAGGTTTAGTTTCTTTTGAACCCCATAAAGGTGCAAGTGCAACTGAACTTAATGCTAGTCAAGTTGATGAATTATTTGAATTAAGAGCGATGTTAGAGTGTGATTTGCTTGCGGCTTCCATTCCAAATTTAAGTGAAGAAAGCTTGGAGCATGCAACGCAGTTATTAAGCAAACTTGATAAAGCGCTAGGTAAAGAAAATGCAGCGAATACCTGGAGTGAGTTGAACTCTGATTATCATAACTGTTTATATTCAGGTGCACCACGTCCACAAACACAAGATTTGGTGAATACCTTAAATAAGAATGCTGACCGTTATATTCGTATGCATTTACTGTGGGCTGGCGGTATTTCAAAAGCGGAATCGGAACATAATGAAATATTAAGACTGTGTAAAATTCGCGATATTGATGGCGCGGTCGCTATTTTAAAACAGCATATACTTGGCTCACGTGACGAAATTAAAGAATTTCTAAATGAACGTGAAGCAGCTAATAAAGAATGATCAATAAATTCAAATAGATAACTGTTTAAAACCGTGCTGTTAAATTGTACGGTTATTGACTTTCCTCACAAAACGCTATAGTATCCTGCCGCCTAAAACCCCAAAATTCTTTTGTGCCTATTAAATACACTTAGTTTAAATACACTTAGTTTAAATACCCCCCAAGGTAGCTTTATTTTTTATCTTGATGGTATTTTGTGCCTATTATTAAGTAATAATAAGTCATAGTGATTCGGTCATATCAGTTTCAATTTCAATCAATAGTATTTTTGGGATCATGAAATTATTGCAGTATGAACATCATATTCATACTGCACAATAACGTAAAATCACTCTTTTAAAATGTGAGAAAACAATGTTTGAATTACATGCCAGTAAAGTTTCTAACCTTAAAAACGATGTCCTTTCGGGATTAACCGTTGCATTAGCGCTTGTTCCTGAAGCTGTCGCTTTTGCCTTTGTTGCTGGTGTTGAACCACTAGTAGGTTTATATGCTGCCTTTATGGTTGGCCTGATCACCTCTATTTTTGGTGGTCGTCCAGGAATGATCTCTGGTGCTACGGGGGCTATGGCTGTTGTTATGGTGAGCCTAGTTGCACTACATGGTGTTGAATATTTATTTGCTACTGTGGTGCTCACCGGCTTACTGCAAATACTGTTTGGTATTTTTAAACTGGGTAAGTTTATTCGTTTAGTGCCTCACCCAGTCATGCTCGGTTTTGTTAACGGTTTAGCCATTGTGATTTTCTTAGCCCAGCTTGGACAGTTTAAATTTACCAATGCCGCTGGTGAACTAGAATGGATGCAGGGTACACCTTTATATACTATGGCTGGCTTGATTATATTGACGATGGCTATTATCCATTTCCTGCCGAAATTAACTACGGCTGTACCGTCAACTTTAGTGGCTATTGTTGCTGTTTCATTCCTTGTTTTTGGCATTAGCCTAGATACCAAACTTGTTGGCGATGTTGCTTCTATTGCCGGTGGTTTACCCACTTTTAGCATTCCTAGCGTGCCATTTGATTTTACGACTCTAAAAGTCATTTTCCCTTTTGCCATCGTTTTAGCGGCAATTGGCTTAATTGAATCCTTATTAACATTAACATTGATTGATGAATTAACCGGCACCCGTGGTCGCGGTAATAAAGAATGTATCGCTCAAGGTGCTGCCAATACTGTCACTGGTTTTTTTGGAGGCATGGGTGGTTGTGCAATGATTGGACAATCAATGATTAACGTAAACTCTGGTGGTCGTGGTCGGGCGTCTGGTATTACAGCAGCATTAGCGCTATTGGGTTTCATTTTATTTGCCTCAGGTTTAATTGAACAAATTCCGTTAGCTGCATTAGTTGGTGTAATGTTTATTGTTGTTATTGGTACTTTTGAATGGTCAAGTTTTAGAATATTAGGCAAAGTGCCTAAGGCCGATGCTTTTGTTATTATTTTAGTTTCGGGCGTTACTGTTGCAACCGATTTGGCGATAGCCGTTGTGGTAGGTGTTATCGTTTCTGCGCTTGTATTTGCTTGGGAACATGCAAAACATGTTATTGTACATCGTAGTACTAATGAAGAAGGTTCGACTGTGTATGACGTTAACGGGCCGTTATTTTTTGGTTCCATATCAAATTTCTTAGAACAGTTTGATATGGATAACGATAGTGATGATGTCATCGTAGAATTTAAAAATACCCGCGTTGCTGATCACTCTGCAATAGAAGCTATTGATACACTAGCTGAACGTTATCTTTCACGTGGTAAAACGATGCACTTACGTCACTTAAGTCATGAGTGTACTGAATTATTAACTAAAGCAGGTAGCTTGGTTGAAATAAATGTGATTGAAGATCCCGATTATCACATTGCCACTGATAAATTGGATTAAAGGTTAGGCAATTAAATAGAAGCGTATGCAATTAGAATTTTTTGATGTTCCTAGTCCATGCATAGGTATTTGTCAGTCTGATGACAAAGGGCAGTGCTTGGGCTGCTTTCGTACCAGAGAAGAGCGCCAAAAATGGATAACGTTTACGTCAGATGATAAACAGAAAGTTATTAAACGCTGTGTACAACGTAAAAAACGTAAAAATGGTAAGTGCAAAGCAAAAATCATCAAGCAAGAGCTTGCCGTTGTACAGCCATCACTTTTAGATCCGTTGGATAAAAAATTACTGGATAATTCACAAGATATGGATTTTGGTGATTTTGATTTATAATCTCTTTTTCTGTAAAAGATTTACACATTAAAAAATAAACGCCAGCATTTGCTGGCGTTTATGTTTCTAATAAACCAAATGACGTTATTTACGTATCCCTTCAATGTGTAAATCAAAACTAATGTCACCAAAGTTACTGTCTATGCCAAAATCTTTCATCGTGATCTGAGTCGTTGCTGAAAAGCCAATGCGATAGCCGCCCCAGGGATCTTTACCTTCGCCAATCTTGTTAGCATCAAGTACTAATGACTTGGTGACACCGTGTAGAGTTAAATCACCAGTAATTGCTAAGGCGCCATTACCTTTATCTTCAATTTTTGTACTCACAAACTTTGCCGTAGCAAACTTATTTGTATCAAGAAAATCACCCGTACGAATATGTTTATCACGTTTTGCATGGTTAGTATCAACACTGGTTGTATCTATGTTAATCACAATTTTTGATGCGGCAATATTATTTTCATCATAAGAAAAAGAACCATCAAAAGTGTTAAATCGCCCAGTTAACCAACTAAAACCGATATGTTGAATTTTAAAGTTTATTGATGCATGAGCACCGGCAGTATCAACTACGTAATCAGCTGCATTCGCAGTTGCTAAAAAACTACTGGCAATAAATGCGGTGGCTAAAAGTGTCTTTTTCATGTGTTTTCCTTTTAAGTGTTTAGTGAGTTCGATGTTGTTATTGGTATTGTAATTCGTTATTTAATCATACGCATTAAGGTGGCGTCTTTGTCAATAAAATGATGTTTTAGTGCCGCTACTCCATGGAGAACCGCAATAGATATGATGGTATATGCACCATACTCATGAATAGTGCCAGCAACGTCTTCTTGATTAGCAAAGAGTTGACCAAGGGAGGGAAGATCAAACCAAGTAAAAACGCTTATCACTCGCTCATCAGCTGTAGGGATAAGGTAACCACTGAACATCATCAAAAAAAGCAGAAGATAAAGTATGATATGAACAATAGCGGAGCTGCGTTGAACCGTTATGGTGTGTGTTGAAATGTGTGCGGGTTTAACATTGATAGTGCGCCATACAAGACGGGCAATTGTGGTTATTAACAAAAGTATACCAATGCTTTCATGACAATGTGGGGCTGTTTGATACCATTGACTATAATAATCAAGGTCAACCATCCAATACCCTAAGGCAAATAAGCCAAAAATGGTCATCGCTGAGAGCCAATGGAATAACTTGGTTATCAGGCCAAATTGTTGTTTGGTATTTTTATACATAATTTACAATTGTTAGCAAAGTTGAGAATCATTATCATACGCAAACGTATCTTGATTGAAAGCACTATAATGGCAATTCATTGTTCTTATGTTTAGAACAGTGAACAACTTTCTTTACAGGTATCGTAAATAGCTATACTATATGCGCTCTTCGATGAGCTTCAGCCTCTATTGAATATGTTAGTATAGCCTTGATAGCTCAGTCGGTAGAGCAGAGGATTGAAAATCCTCGTGTCCCTGGTTCGATTCCGGGTCAAGGCACCATTTCAATAGTTTGTCTACAAACAGCATCAACCACAATCACTAATACTCATTAATAACTTCTTCTTTTATAAAACTAATGTATAACCCATAAACAGCTTGTTGGTCGAGGTTCCCGCTTTATTCAAACTAGGTTTTTTTATCACACCTGGGAACGGCACCTATCGATTTTGGTTAAGGAATATAGTTTTATGGGTACTATCTAAATCTATAATGGGATTATAGGACGCTAAACCCATACTTCTTTGCTACTTTTGCCGGGACGTTTATATTCTTGATTTTCAAATTCATTAGGGTTGGTTTTTCCAAAACACTTGATATTCACTACAGCTTGCACTTTACTGATAGTTTCTTACTGAGCCCCTAATTCTAAACGTTCATACCAATCCCATTAAGTTATTGCTCACTTGTACTTGTTAAGATTTTTCAGGTCTATGTTGCTCTATAATGTTTTTCCTGCACACAACAAGATCACAAACTTAATGAAATTGGTATCAGTATTTTCTTTTAGCAACGTTCATAGTCCAACTTATTCTGTGAATTTACTTGATTGAATAGACAGCTGCACTTTGCTCATGGCCACTTGTGTGAGGATTGTTATCGTTTATTTTATAAAGTAAGGGCTGATATCTTTTTTAGGGGAACGTTAACGAAAAGTCATCTGAACATGAGCGTTATTTAGTTTTATCTGTCATGCATTTATGTCGAATAAGAGCTTCTTGGGTAATATCAAATAATTGCATAACCCCAATAACTTTTGAGTTGTCACTTTCTATTTCTTTAGCTTTTTGCTTGAAGTAAGTACTAATGTAGTCTAATTCAGGAGCTAGGTAACTCATTTCAGGCTTTTCAGTACGTGATAGTTTGGCTTGTAAGCAAAAGAAATGACCATGTTTCAAAGCATTATTGATGAAAATTTGCTTGAGTTTTTGTGATGTTAATTCAGTTTCTAGCTTCGTCGTTACTGAACGTTCGATACTCTCACCATTAGGGTTTATTGCTATATATAATGTACTTATTAAGGGAACATCATTTTCTTGCATTGTTTTTAATTCAGAGATCATAGCGTCGAACTTCTGAATTTTATTTAATATTGGATAGACGTTGTAAAATGATTTTTGAGTACTTAAGTGACGCATATGAGATAAAATTTTGCCGTGTTCTGCGCCACTCACCAATGCTTCAATGTTATAACCATTACCATCCGTTTGGATCATTAATGCCGGGTTTATTAAGCTTTGGCTATAAATGTTTCGTAACGCTTTTGCTAGACCTGGGATAATTGTTTCATAGAGCTGTGTTGAAAGTTTTTCCTTGTTTTTTTCAATTAACTCTTTAAAAAAGAGCTTGCCTTGGTGGGGTAACCTCTTATTGACGGTTTTTAGGTGCACCACTTGCTCAGCTTTAGTGATTTGAGTTACGTGATAAGCGAGTTTTTTTAAGTTAAAACGTACCGTTCTTTTCTGTAAATCAGGGAGGGTTAAATTAACAATATCACCTTTTTGTAGTTGAATTTCTTCAGCCAACTTGATTTTTAAGCCTGAAATTGAAATATCTTGGGTTTGCCCCTGAATGACTTTGTTCGATGAGGTAAAGAGAACAGGGGTTTTATAGTGATAACGAGGTTCTAATTCTTGAGCATGATAATTAATGAATACTTCATCTATTTTGTTTTCAAACGCTCTTTGATGACCAAATACTTTTAGGCTTGCTAGGTTATTTTTATCAAAAGGGAGTTGTGCATACTCCTGGATAATATGCTCGTGGTTAATTGCATTAGCCACAATGATATACGGTAGATTTGATAGTGCCGTGGCAACCTCATCTGAGAAACTGTCATTAGGCAAGGCTTCATTAGGCAAAGAGTTAGATAAGGTTAAAGGTGAATGTGCTAGCGCCTCATTATTTTTAATAATGGTTAGATTCGTTATTGCAAAAGACGTTTTTGATGCCGAAAAACTTAAAAATTTAGCCATTAAACTTGGCTCTGCGGTTAACTGTTTTTCATCGGCTGTATAAAAATAAGATTTACCCTGGTTTTCATGAATAAAGCTATAAACCAGTAATGTTCGTCCAAGTGTTGCTGCTTTTTTTAAGCGATTAATACGTGCCGCGGTTATTAAACAATGCAGTTGTGATTGATTACTTTCATTTTTCCAATACCGATAAACAAATTCGTTGTTATTGGTTGTTAGAGCATAACGGGGCAACATCGTATCTTTATATTGCTCAATAAAAACGGCTAATTCATTGGACTTAGGCAAGCTAAAATGCTCAAAGCTTCTTGAACGAATAGCATTTAGGGTATTTTCCATATTTATTTTATAGCGACTTTTATTATTTTGAATATAGTCGCGCAGAAAATGCCTGAGGCTGTCCGTTGTCTCATTATCATAGACTCTAGATAAGCCAATGAATTGGATGTTATTACTAAAATAAATATTACAAACTTTGTAGCTATACTCATTATTTACATCGACAGAAAAGTCAGTTTTAAATTGTGAAAATGTAACTTTTATGACTTGTCCAATACGGAGAACTTGGGTGGTATTAAGCCGTATTTTGCAACCACTCTCGCTGATATCTGAACTTATTGCATCAACAATATAGTCATCACTTAAGGTTAACTGTAATGGCGTCGCATAGTTCATCCGTTCTTGGCTACGATTAAAATAGGGGCCAAATTGGTAAAATTTAACTAAAAAATTGGTATTGATTTTTGAATTAAGTTGTGGCGAGTTATCGGGTGTTATTAATACATGTTCAGGCTGTATTTTATCACGGAAATTTATTACCGCTTCATATACCCCAAAAGTATACTCACCATACGCTTTGACATTTTCGTTGAAGACATCAATAGCATCCTGATCAAGAATATGTTGTTGATTGCCATATTCAAAAAACAAACACGTTTCTTGTGCATATTCTCGTAAATCGAGAGCACGTACGCAAGGAGTCGCTAAGCGTTTTAATTCCATTTTTAATAGAAAACGATCAGTTTTAAGGATGTTTTTTGTCGCAACTAAAAATTTACTATTAAAATCGTTACTTAGTACTTTGCCACGAAATTGAGTGATGATTTTTTGGTATTGAGAATAATCTTTAGTCATATAAGCTAACAATATACAGGGTTAAAATAAACCTATTTTAGGTTCTTAATGAGTTACAAATTCGATGAACAATATAGGTAACATTGAGTCATATGACTATGCACGAATTTCGATTTATTAGCAAAATGTTAATTATTTGTAATTTGCTAAGGTTCGTTATAAGTCACTCTTACAGCCCCATGTTAATTCCCGCTGCATTAAGTGAGCGGACTTGGAAAAGTGAGCGGACTTGGAAAACTGCAATCGTCAGTGAAGGTACTCAAAATGACTTAAGTATCTTTACAAGCGTGGTTGCTATGCATAACCTAAAAACCAATGATTCCAACAATCTGGCAAGTGCAAAGGCCTGATTTTAATAGCTTACAGACATAGTGGCTATTCATTAAGTTTATTATCCGCAGTTAAGTTTATTATTCTATGATAACCTCAATATATCCACCTAAATATAATAATTATTTGTAAGAAAAACATGTCAGCAATTATTTTTAATAATGAAAACATCATCCCTTCAAAAATTGTCTGCATTGGCCGTAATTATGTTGCACATATTGAAGAATTAGGTAATGAAGTACCTGACGATATGGTCGTTTTTATAAAACCCAATTCGGCTATTTCTCAGGAACTTCATTCTTTTCACCAAGAGCCACTTCATTTTGAAGGTGAACTTTGTTTTTTATATCAAAAAGGGACTTTTACTGCTGTTGGTTTTGGCTTAGACCTTACTAAGCGTAACTTACAAGATAAGCTTAAAGCAAAAGGATTACCTTGGGAGCGTGCTAAAGCTTTTAATGGCTCTGCCGTTTTTAGTCATTTTGTTGGTATCGACGACCTTGACAGCCCTCTCTCTTTTGAACTGACCATAAATGATGAGGTAGTACAGGCGGGGGCAATTGCATTGATGATCTATAAACCCAGAACGATTTTAAGTGAATTGGACGATTTTTTAGCCTTACAAGATGGTGATATCGTAATGACAGGAACACCAAGAGGTGTGGGTGAAATTCCTCAGTACGGAAAATTTACAGCTAGAGTAATACAAGGTAGTCATGAACTTATAGCGGCATCCTGGCAGGCTCTATAATATTTTTACAGGGATATCATCCTATTGGTCAATAACCTGATATTAACTATTTTATTTATCCTTATTCTGAAGTAAATTTTTTCAACTACACTTTAATAAACATTGATTTAACTAAATTAATGTTTAGGCGTATTAATAAGCTAAGTTTGTACATGCCATGATTTACCTTAGCCACTTGAAATTGTCCCTTCAAATAGATTGGGCATACATGTTATACCAATTGAATTAAAGTAGTGATCTATTATAAGCGAGGGTAAATGTTCAATAGCAAGGCGCTTGAATGAGTAATAGCGTGCTATTGGGATTGAAAGCAACGCAGGTATTGGATATGTAGACCGCCTTAGAATGATCGATTCATTATTTTAATTGGTATTACGGGTGGCGTTATTCAAAAGTTCAGGTTTTAATTTCGAGAGCAACGATTGTCAATACTTCAAAAATTAGCTATTGTTTTAACTTTTGAGTAGTTAGGGAAGTCGTTGTTAACTTTGTTACTTATAAGAAATGTAATAAATAAAGTTTTAGGTCAGCTGATTATTTTATTGTGCTTTGTTGTGCTTTGTTGTGAGTTTTACATATAGTCAAGATGTTGCAGCATTGTAAGTGATAACTTTATGCGAGAATTATTCATGAAGTAAAATCAGCGGAACTGATTTAACTATTATGTTTAAGTATCAATAGTTAGAATAATATGCTGTTTATATCGTGCCGATAGCAGCGTTAAAAATGTGATTGTTGGGCTAAAAGGACTCTATTTCTGCACTTGAGGCATTACACGGCAAAACATTGCTTATTTACGAGGAAGCATATTTATTGATAATGCCCTATCTATTAAAAATCAATACTCCTCAAACTTTAAAAAGGCGGTAGTAATGTTAGCTGTAGGGACTATAAATACTATGATTAGCCCCTGTAAGGTATTACTAGTAGCGACGAAAGAAGTCTATTTTTCGTATACCATTTTAGGTTTACCTTTGGTTATTGCTAAACTTTTTTTTTGGTTGTAAATATCAGAAATATACTGTAAGAAACTGATAAATAAGATGTATAATCTTTTAAAATAAAATCAAAAATACTGAACTTGAAAGTCAGGTGTTAAATATATGTCTTAGGAAAATTGATTAATGAAAAAAGAAATTCAGTTTGTCAAAGGTCGTTTGGCTCGAAAATTAAGCTTATATGTTATTTTTGCCAGTACGCTTATTGCAATATTTAGTACCTCCCTACAAATTTACAATGAGTTTCAACATGATATAGAGATGGTACATTCAGGATTGGAACAAATAGAAAAAACCCATCTTACCAATGTATCTTCACGTGTTTGGCAGTTAGAAACTCAAGATTTAAAAATCACGTTAAACGGCCTCTTGGATCTCCCCTATATTCAATCAGTTGCTATTTATGCCGACGGCGAATTATTATTATCTTCAGGAACTATCAGTGAGGATAACGTTGTCGTGAAAAAGTATCCGCTCTACCATCGTTTTAATGGGGGTAATAAGTTAATAGGGGAACTTGTTGTTCAAGCAACGCTTGACGGTATCTATCACAAAATATTTAATCGAGCGATGTTCATATTATTCACTAATGCGATTAAAACCTTTATTGTCGCGGCGCTGATATTATTAATTTTTCATCGTTTAGTTGCGCGACACCTTAATCAAATAGCGAGGTTTTCACAGAACTTAAATATAGACACTTTGCATAAAGAACTTATTTTTAATCGCCAACCTAATGCTGAAAATAAGTATGATGAATTAGATATGCTGCAAATGGCTTTATCGCATATGCAACGTAATTTACAGCAAGCTACTCAAGAAGTCGTTGAAAGTGAACAAGATTTAAAAACAACATTAAACAGTATTGGCGATGCGGTTATTACAACCGATGAAAAAGGCAATATCACTCGGATGAATCCAGTTGCGGAGCTCTTAACTGGCTGGTCTTTCATCGAAGCGAAAAATAAGCCTGTAGATGTTGTTTTTTCTATTATAGATGCATCCACGCGGAAAATGGTGAGTAGCCCCATTGAAAAAGTATTAAAAATGGGAAGAACAGTCTATTTAAGCAATCATACAACACTTATTTCTAAAGATGGCTCTGAATATCAAATTGCTGATTCAGCGGCACCTATTCGAAGTGGAAATGGTGCTATTCTTGGTATGGTCTTAGTTTTTAATGATGTTACAGAGCAATATCAATTGCGCCAAGTGGCAATAAAACACAAAAAACATTTACAAGCGATAATGGACAATTCACCTGCTGTTATCTATGTGAAAGATGTAAAAGGTCGTTTTACTTTTGTTAATAAAAGGTTTGAACAATTCCACAATATTGAAAGAAAAAAACTGGTCGGTTTAACTGCACATGACATTTTTCCTAATGATGTCGCACAAATACTACAAAGTAATGATAACGATGTTTTCGAGACTAAGCAGTCGTTAGAAGTTGAAGAATTTATTCCTCGAGAAGAGGGAGTGCATACTTATGTTTCTGTTAAATTTTTTATTGCGGGAGATACAGAGAAAGAAAATACGGTATGTAGTATTTCAACCGATATCACTGAGCGTAAAAAAATGGAAAATATGCTCAGAGAAAATGCCCAGCGTTTTGAGTTATGGAAAGAATCTAACTTTATTGGCATTTTACATACATGGTCTGATGGTCGCATCATTGAAGCAAACAAAATGATGCTAGATATGCTGGGTTACACGAAAAAAGAGCTCTTAGAGGGAAATATGGACTGGGTGAGCTTAACACCTAGAGAATATGCTCCCCTTGATCAAAAAGCTATGTTAGAAGCACAAGCAAAAGGTTTTTGGACACCCTTTGAAAAAGAGTTTTATCATAAAGAAGGTCATCGTATTCCTATTTTGATTGGTGGTTCAAAGTATCGAGATGACGGAGATGACGGAGATGAATTTATTGTTTTTATTATCGATTTAAGTGAACGTAATCAACAAGAAGAAAAGTTACGTCGTAGCCAAAAAATGGAAGCTTTAGGTAAGTTAACCGGCGGTATAGCACACGATTATAATAATATGTTGGGTGTTATTTTAGGGTTTGCAGAACTACTTGAACGTTCTTTAACTGATCAACCAAAACTTGAACAATTTTGTCAAAAAATAATTCATGCGGGTGAACGAAGTGCTGATTTAACTAAAAAACTGCTCGCATTTTCAAGTAAACGTAATACTAATCTGAAATCGATTAACATTAATGGATTACTCAAGTATGAACAACAAATAATGGAAAAAACGTTAACGGCACGCATCGCATTGGATTATCAGTTGAGTGACGACTTATGGTCGATCAAAGTAGACAGCGGTGACTTTGAAGATATGGTGATTAATTTAAGTATTAATGCGATGCATGCTATTCAAGACAGTGGTCGTTTAACGATAAAAACGAGCAATGAACACATTAGTGATACCGATGCCAAAATATCACTAGTCGAAGCGGGTGATTATGTATTATTAACCTTATCAGATACGGGTTGCGGTATGCCTAAAGAAATTGTTGAAAAAATATTTGATCCCTTCTTTTCAACCAAAGGTGAGAAAGGAACTGGGTTAGGGTTAAGTCAAGTCTATAGTTTTGTTGAACGGTGTGGCGGTGTGATTAATGTGTATTCTGAACTTGGTGTCGGTACGCGATTCTCATTGTACTTTCCCCGCTTTGAGCAAGATGAAAAAAATGATCATAGCTCTATTGAGCAAGTTATCTTAGCTAATAAAAGTAACGGTGAACGTATCCTTGTAGTAGATGATGAACTGGCACTATTAAACCTTTCCTGTGAAGTATTAAATGATCATGGTTATGTTACTTTTCAAGCAGAAAATGCTATGTCGGCTTTAGATATTTTATCGAAAGAGAAGATTGATTTAGTCTTTTCTGATGTCATTATGCCCGAAATGAATGGTTTTCAATTAGCGAAAGAAGTGACAAGTAAATATCCACATATTAAGATACAGCTGGCCAGTGGTTTTAGCGATAGCAGCCATATTGAATTGGCAGGTAAAGATTTACATCGCCATGTGCTTCATAAACCTTTTAAAAGCCAAGAGTTACTGCAAAGAATTCAAGTTTTGCTGGCTAAGAAATAAACCCTATAAATAGTTAGTTATTTATAGGGTTATGTTAATTTATAGCTCGATACCTTGCTTTTACTTACCAATGAATAAAGCCCAAATGCGCTCTAGATAAAAATGAGTGCAATCAATAATACTAAAAGTAATCTCCTACAGGCTCTGTTTTTTTATCTCTAGTTAATGAACCCGTTATAAAGGCCATAGTATGGCGCACCAAGTAATGATGGCAATGACTAGGCTTAATAAAACAGCGGCTGAACCTAAGTCTTTTGCCAATCCTGATAACGGATGGATCTCTAGACCTATGCGGTCAACAACGACTTCAATTGCAGTATTTACAACTTCTGTAAAAACAATAAAGATCAGAGAAATAACTAAAACACCATGTTCTATTGCGGATACATCAAAGAAAAAACTAACAGGAATAAGTAAACCAAGTAGTAACAATTCTTGTTTAAAAGCGGTTTCGTTTTTATACAGCCAGCTAAAAGCGCGCGTTGAATTCACGGACGCTAAATAAATGCGTGTTAAACCACTCGGTTTGTTGTTTATGTCAAATTTTTCAGTTGTCATCATTGTATTGCCTATATTTTATTGCCAAAATTCGTATTATTTTAAATAGTGTTCATACTGGGTTCTATTTGCACGCCGAAAAAATATCGAGGTCTTGTATATATGCTTTGGAATCAATATTGACTAAACCAAGCATGGTATGAAAAAGGTTGTCATGGCTATAGAGGTTATCTGCAAGATTTGATAAACAAGAATCGCTTGAAGTCTCAATATAATTTGACCAAAACAGCATAGGTATATGTATTTGTTCTACGGGCGCCAGAGAATATGGAAAGCCATGTAAATATGCACCGGCTTCACCTAGCGATTCTCCGTGATCTGAAATATATAATACCGAGGTATTTATACGCTTGCTTACTGAGGTATTGTCTTCGTTATACTGTGAAAGTTCACTGATCACTTTTGATAAAACAAAGTCACTATAAGTAATGGTATTGTCATAAGTATTAACGAGTTCCTCTTCACTACAGTTTTGTATGTCACTACGCGGGCAGTCGGGCGTAAAAGCTTTATGCTCATCTGGATAGCGTCGGTAATATGTTGGACCATGAGAGCCAATTAAATGCAAAACAATTAAGGT
Source organism: Alteromonadaceae bacterium (assembly GCA_047621305.1). Classification (GTDB taxonomy): domain Bacteria; phylum Pseudomonadota; class Gammaproteobacteria; order Enterobacterales; family Alteromonadaceae; genus Colwellia_A. The sequence continues at coordinate 43,460 of JBLHNB010000002.1, forward strand.
ATCTTGTGCATTTGAACTATGAAGTTTTTCTTTAAAAGGTGCTAATAACGCCATATCAAAACAATAAACATTATCGCACAAGGGGTTATCACTTTTAGGGTCTATCTTCATTGTAGGCACGCGATTACATACACCCTTGCAGCCATCACTGTTATCTATCCATAAAACATCCATGCCGGCAAGTTTAGAAATATCTAAAAGGTTTTGTTGATAGGAAACCTCCCGATCGTCATAACTGTGTTTGGTCATAGCTGAGAACATACAAGGCACAGATACCGCAGTGGCAGTGCCGCAAGAAAATACATTTTTAAAAGATATTAAGGGTAAATTTTCGGTATGACGGTTAGTATTTTTTTCATAACCATTAAGTGAATAATTTTTAGCTCTTGCTGTTTCGCCAACAACTAAAACAGTCACTGTTCTTTCAGTTGATTCTGTTATCTTTAATACCGGAGCCGAGTCAATTAATGAAAATGTCAAAGGCCGAGAAAAATGTTTCTTTTTAACATAATGAATAGTGCTGGCAACTGACTGAAATGGGATCAGGTACTTTTCAACCCCACGATTATTTCTGCCAACGGCGGCATAATTTGAATAATAAACAAAAGCAATGATAAACAACATCAATAGAGCAGGCAACAGGACTTTTAAACGAGAAAATAACTCAGGTAATAAGGGTTTATAGGTGATTTTAAATTGTGCGATGATTAGGCTGGGTAAGATGCCCGTAAAAAAAATAAAAAACATGGCATAGAGATTAAAATAAGAAAATGCTTCTGCTGAATTTGTTTCAAAAATATTTTGCAACATCCCATAATCAAATACGATACCGTAGGTGAGGGTGCTATAAAAAAGTAGTGAAGAATATATAGTTAAAAATATTAATGCCGCTTTAAGTACATATTTAATAGAAAATAGTGTTAAGAAAATAATGACTAAACTGAGTAATAAAAAGGGCACAGAAATCAAAAACGGTAAATTATATATCTCTTGAGTAACTATGGCATCATAAACTCTTGATAAGAAAGGAATGTTTAATATAAAAGTCATATATAAACCTACCAGAATAACCAGTTGATTAGCGTTTATCTTATTTTTAATACTAATCATGGATAAATAATTCATTTATGCTCCTAAAATGCATATTTTGTTTCAGCACGTATCTCTACGCCATTGACTTGATTATTATCGGAAATGGGAAAAGCCAAATCCAGATGGATAACTTGGGATTCACTGGAGTGGGTTGAGAAGAAACGGGCGCCAATACCTAAAGAATTTAACCATCCGTTGTCGATATTTTTTATCGTAGAAGTACCAGATGCCTTACCAACATCCCAAAAAATCACTCCGCCTAATTCAAATAATTTAAAAAGATTTATTTGAGGGTAGTAGCGAAGTTCACTGGTAAATAATATTGTATTTTCACCATGTTGATATTGTAATGGAAAACCCCGTAAACTGGTATTTCCACCTAAAGAAATGGGTAAATCTTTAAACTGATTCTTACTAAAAACGTTAGTATTTTTAAAATAGTATCGCCACTGCTCATTCAATGTATGAAAAGCCTCTAACGATAATTTAGCTAAGATCCGGTTATCGTTAGATTTGTATGTTTCCCCTGTTATTTCGCCACTAAATAACAACATAGATTGTGACGAAATTTGTATACCTTTACTGATATTAATTTTATATAGCGCCCAAGCGGAATGTTTTTTATTACCATCAGCTATGCCTATATGCCCATTGAATTGCCAGCCAAAATTAAAATCTTCGGTGTGATTTATGAGATAAATATTGGTTAATTTCTTATGATTTTTTTCTTGATATTCAAAACCTAGCCAGGGATAGGTAAAAGTTCTGTCATTTGGCAATGAGTATTGGTTATTTTTGTTGTTATCTATCGATTCAATATCGTTTACAGACAGTACCGAAAAAGTATTTTCTTGTTGGGTTAAACCCGCGTAAAAGCGCAGAGTATGTTTGTTATTATCTTGATGTAACCAACCCCATTGCATATTTTTATAACGTGTACTGTGATTGAAGGTTGACAGTGTTTCACCATTTTGAAAAAGCTTTGTTTGGTTGTTAGCGTTTAAAAAACCTATGTTGTAGGCGTTTTTCGTATCGTGACCGACAAAATATTTATTGATAAAGGTTGAATAAAGTTCACCATCATTACTATCAATAAAAGTTAAAGCAAGCTGTGTATTGTTATTTAAGAATAGGGGGATTTCAGTATCAAATTTATAACCACTATGCTGCTCATTGGTGAAATACTCCATTTCGGCATCAATACCTAATCCGAACAAATTTCTGTCTTTTATTCCTAGCGCTAGTTTATTTTTACCGCCTTTTCGTCCGTAACTGGCTGTTGGCATTAACGACCAATTATCCCAAGTTTCTACGGTTATTTTATCTTCATCATTGAGAGTGACTTTTGCATCTCGAATAAATTTACGCTGTCTTAAGTGACGCTCTAATTCTGACAAGTCTTCTCTAGAGGCATTACAACGTTGTAGGAAAAAGGCAGCTTCATTTTTTAAGGTGATTTTTTTGGTATCAATATGGAAAAAATTAGCCCATTCATGGATGAAAAAGGAATCATCATCATTTTCATCAAAAACCGAATGAGTAATAAAGGTGATGTTTTTTAGTTGCTCACAAATACTCGGCTCAGCATAAGCGTTGTTCATTGAAGCCATAAAAAAAATGCTTATGGAGAAAAATAAAGCTAAATTTCGTCGATGTGATGTAAGCAATCAGCTGCGCCTGTATAAATTGTAGTGTTACAGAATTAATGACGTGGTAAGTATATGTTTAACTTGTCTTAATTCTATAATTTGATTTTTAGTATTAAAAAAATCATGGCTAACAATATATTAAAGTGTAGTGGATGTGTATTAAAATGTAAGGCTATTGCATGTTAATATATGTAAATGTATGCAAATGTAGGTAAGTATATTTCATTTTGTCGTTGATGATAAGGGCTATAAGGTGGCGAGAAAGCTTTACATTATTATTTTAACTAAAGTTTATCATTTGTAACTTTTAACAAATTAATTCTGTTGTTTTGTTTAGACATTAAGTAGATTACGAGGCTCTTATAATAAAAAAGATAAATTCGATGAGTGTTTCAAGAGGCGGGTTTAGTTCTCGTATAGGTTTTATCATGGCTGCAGCGGGTTCTGCTGTAGGTTTAGGTAATATTTGGGGTTTTCCAACACAAACAGCAAGTAATGGTGGTGCGGCCTTTGTTTTAGTTTATTTAGTATTGGCCTTTTTTCTCGCGTATCCCGCGTTTATGGCCGAGTTATTAATTGGCCGATTTGGACAAGCGAACGCAGTGACCTCAATGCAAAAAATGTCACGTACGGGAACCCAAAAGAAATTTGCTTTTTTTGTGGGTTTTGGCGGGATTATTTGTGCAGCGTTAATTCTTAGCTTTTATGGGATTTTTGCTGGTTGGATGATGTCTTTTGCAATAGAGCCTGTTGCGCTCTTACTGGGTAGTGATAATACCGCGCAATGGTTGGTTTCTCAGTCGGTCGTTCGAAATTTATTATTCACTACCTTATTTATGTTTTTAACCATTTTTATTATTCGCAGTGGCGTGGAAAATGGTATCGAAAAGTGGTCAAAACGTTTAATGCCGGTGCTTATCGTTTTACTGGTCTCACTTATTATTTATGTTGTGACTTTGGACGGTGCAGCAGAAGGGTTAAATGCTTATTTAAACCCTGACTTTTCACGAATTTTTGAACCGGATCTATTGATAAGTGCTATGGGGCAGGCGTTCTTCTCATTGTCGCTAGGTACGAGTGTCATGATTATCTATGGTTCTTATATATCAAAAGCAGAAAACTTAGTTTCATTAGGTGCACAAGTAACACTGATTGATGTTTCTATTGCTTTTTTAGCTGGCCTGTTGGTTATCCCTGCAATGTACGTTGCACAAGCTCAAGGCGTGGCTATATTTGCTGAAGATGGCAGTTTGATTTCTGGTTCTAGTCTTATATTTACAGTGCTTCCTGCCTTATTTGATAGCATGGGCAGTATGGGATTGTTTGTTGGTTTCATGTTTTTCATTTTAATGTCTATTGCAGCATTAACCTCTTCTATCTCAATGTTAGAAGGTCCAGTATCTTATGCCGTTGAACGCCATGACTTGCCTCGTGAAAAAGCAACGTTAATTATTGGGTTAGGGATATTAGTCTTAAGTTCAGTGATCGTATTGAATATAGACTTTATGTTGGATTTAGTTGCTACGATAGCAACACAGTACGGTCAGCCGATTATTGCGATGTTATGTTGTGTTTTTGTTGGCTGGATTTGGCATAGAAATGAAATATTAACTGAAATAAAGAATGGCTATGAGGAAGTTGAAAATAGCTTATTTTGGAAAGTATGGCCTATTTATACTAAGTTTATATGCCCAACGGCGATTGCTATTGTATTTATTCATTCACTCTAGTTCTACTCGGTAAATGTTTAAACAAAAAAGAAATACAAAGTCATTTGTATTTCTTTTTTATATTCAAATAGCATAAGTTCTAAAACTAAATAGTTAATTGTGTACTATTTACGCGACAAATTCGCGTACTTGCGTTACTGATGCAGCCCCTACTTTTGTAGCAACAACTTCACCGTTATCGATGAGTAGCAGTGTGGGTATGCCCCTAATACCAAATTTTGTCATCAAAGCTTGCGCATTATCGGCATCAACCTTAACGACTTTCAACGCTTCATTTTCTTGTGAAATTTGTTCTACTACGGGGGCGATCATTTTACATGGCCCACACCAGTGTGCATAAAAGTCCACCAGTACTCTACCTTTAAACTGTTCTACTTCTTGTTCGAAATCCGCTGCACTTACTTCAATTACGTTTGCCATGTTTACCTCACTGATTATTAAAATTAAATTGTTATTGACGATGTGCAGTATAATAAAGTTGCATATAAATGATTAGCAGGGTTTAATGGGATTTATTGTTCTGTTTATAGGACAATAGTGAATGTATCGTTCAAAGGCCTCTAAATGTTAAATTTCGATGATTTGTCATTATTTACCACTATTGTTGAGTGTGGTTCACTTACTTTAGCGGCTAAAAAACTGGCTGTACCAAAATCTAAATTGAGTCGTCGCTTGGCGATGCTAGAAGAGCAAATGGGTTGTCAGTTATTAGTACGTACAACGCGCCGGCAAACGTTAACTCAGAATGGTCAAATGCTTTACCGTTCGAGTATTGGGCACCTCGAGGCATTAGCAGATTTAGAAAATGAGATAACCTCGTTGAATGTTGAGCCCAAAGGCGTTCTGCGCATTCTATTACCGATAGAGTTTTTTAATAAAGTCATTAGTGCACTAGTTACAGAATTCGCCAAGCAATACCCTCACATTATGATCCAATGCAGTCACTATTCATCCGTATTACCGGTAGAAGATTTTAAGTATGACTTGATTTTAGTTTTACACGAAAACCCACTGCCCGCATCTAATTGGATCGGTCGACCACTACTCAGTTTTCCTCAATCTATATATGCAGGCAGCGATTATCCGATAGAGCATCTACATAATTTAAGTGATATTGCTAAGGAGAAGTGTATTTCGAGTGAAAGTAATAGTCCTTGGTTATTTCGTGACAAACAACAAATTCAACTCATTACTATTAATGAAAGGATCGTGCTTGCCAGTCCTGAAATGAGATTAGAAGCAATTATTCAACATTTAGGTATCGCTAAATTACCAGACTATTTGTGTCAAGCCAGTGGGCAATTACATAAAATAAAAAAAATTGAGCTGAGTCATTCACCTGTAGCATTACAACTTACCGTCTTATATCAAAGTCGGAGTATTGCTTTTAAAACAAGAACATTTTTAGAATATTTTCAAAGTAAAATAGGGTATTTATCATAACTACTAATAGGAAAAAATGAATAGAGGCTTTAATACAGGCTATAGTAAAAGAGGTTGGGAGGGGCTATGTTTTTTTTAAGTATCTATAAGTATAAAATACTATGCGTGCTAATGATGACCTTTTTCATGGGGCGCAGTTGGTCTCTACAAACCATAACGGTTATTGGTGAGTTATTTCCGCCAATGACAAATGCAGATGGTAGTGGTCAACAGTTTGACATCGTAAAAGCAATTTTTGAACCTTTGGGTTATAAGGTAGTTACTAAAGTTTATCCTTATAAACGAGCTATTTATATACTTGAAAGTGGTCAAGCTGATATCTTGGTAGGTTTGCTTAAAGATAGTGAATTAAAGCTAACTTTTTCAAAATATCCTCACGACGCTGACAATATTGTTGTGATTTACCCCAAAGATAAAGAAATCATATGGCGAGGTATTAATACCTTAAAAAATAAAAATATTGCGGTTATTCCCGGCGTACAAAAACCGCTGGAAAAATATGTAAGTACAGATGGCTTAATGTTAAATGAAGTGAATACTAGAGACCAAGCGTACAAAAAAATGCTCATAGGTCGAGATGATTTCTTAATTGATTGCGAATGTGGTTATTTATTAAAAGAAGTTGAACAATATAGAGAAAGATTTACCTTTGAAAGAATAGGGCGGTTAGATATTTTTGCTGGATTTAGTCGAAATGAAAAATCACTTAAGCTAAAGAATATTTGGGATGCAAAATTCCCACAATTTATCCTCACAGATCAAGCGCACGATATATACAAAAAATGGGGATTACTTCGAGAGTACAAGGTTATTAAAAAGGTACAGATGAATTAACTATTTTACTATACTGGGCCATAGCAATTGCCAGGGTTTTGATAAGCTATCTATTTGCGCTATTACGCTACTCTTCATAAATTCCATCCCAGCTGTTGGTGCGTTGACATATGAATATAATGTATTATTTAAGGTAAATTGCAGTCCAAAAGCATGTAAATAACCTCGGTCAGCTTGTGACGTAGGATAATAATTAGGATCGCCAATTATCGGAGAACCTATACTGCTGAGCGCAACACGAATTTGATGTGTCTTTCCTGAATGGGGTTTGATGATAAACAAACGTTTGCCATCGTCAATGCTATAGGAAAAGAATTGGCTAATAGCTGGATTGGTTTGACTACGCAGTAATTTCCACATACTGCGCCGACTTTTAACCATATCGCCTTTGATTAAACCTTGTTTTTTATTTGGTTTTTTATCACTTAAGGCAAGATAATATTTTTGTATTTTGTGTTGTTCAAATAACTGTTGAAATGCTGTTGCTGCAATTTTATTTTTTGCAAAGATCATTAAACCAGACGTTATTTTGTCTAATCGATGTACAGGATAGAGTTCACTGTAACCATAGTGAGCTTTAATCTGACTAAATAGCCCTGAACCTAAAATATCTTCATCATGAAAACTAATACCTGTTGGCTTGGTGACAATGATAAAGTCGCTTTGCTCATCAATTAACACCATGTCATTTACTCCTACTGTACTTTTTGTCATCGTTTTATAAACCTAGGCCAATAAGGACATAAATAATCAAAGTGGCAACAGCGCCGAAAAGTGCATAAGGGAGTTGTGTTTTAACATGTTCAAAATGATCACAACCACTAGCGATAGAGGCAACTACGGTAGTATCTGATATCGGCGATGCATGATCACCAAAAATTCCGCCACCTAATACTGCAGCCACTAAAAACTCTACCGGTAAGCCGCTTTCTTGAGCAATAGGCACAGCAATAGGCACAAGTATGGCAAAAGTGCCCCATGACGTACCCGTTGCAAATGCCATAACAGCTGCAGCAAGAAATAGAATAGGAGCCATTAGAAATAAAGGCACCTCAAGATTAAGCAGTTGGCTAACATAAACACCTGTACCTAATGCTTTTATCGCATCACCAAAGGCAAAAGAAAGCACCAAAATAGCAACCGCAGGAGCCATATGTCTAATGCCCGTTATTGAGCCGATGGTTATTTCTTTAAAGGATAATAATTTATAAAATAGGATCATAAATATAAGAATAACAAGTGAACTTACAATAGACCAAAACACTGAAAAAGAACCCGAGCCACTGCGAATGTCGCCATTACCGGTTACCCATAAAAGCGCTAAAGTAATGACTAATAATGATATTAATGGTAACCACATGACTTTGGCAGGCGCTATCTTTTCGATAGTTTGTTGAGTCGACGTTGTTGTTAACATCAACTCAGAATATTTCATTGGGCCAAATACTTTGCCGCTATAAGCTGTGTAGTAGGCGAGGGCAACGGCAATGATGGCATAAAAATTATAGCCTATGGTGCCGATTAAAATCCCCACAGGGTCGGAAAATTGATAGCCATCTAGTAAGCCTAATACATAAGCCCCCCAGCCATTTATTAAAAATAAGATGCTAACAGGTGCACACGTTGAATCTAATAAATAGGCTAATTTTGCTCTGCTGATACCATGCTTATCAAATACTTTTTGGCTTGCCATACCTGCCGTAAACATGCTGAGATTAGTATCTGTAAATATACTGGTACCAATAATGGTTGGAAGCAGACTGGCTTGTCGACGGTTTTTAACTAAGTTAAGTGCGCTAAGGTGATTGATAAAGCCATTTACTGCGCCAGATTGATTCATTAAAGTCACTAAGGCACCAATCAGTAGGCTAAAGGTGATGATGTAGGTATTACCTAATGATGAAAAAACATTGATTATCCCTAAAGCACTTTCTTTTAGCCCTTCAATAGGTTGCCAATTAACGGCCATAATAGAACTTAACAACACCCCACAAAACAATGCAAGTAAGGCATTTTTACGCCAAACAGCAATAATTATGGCAACTAGAGGAGGTAATAAACTAAGGGGGCTATCTTGCATGGGTAAGGTGACTTCTTTTTTACGTTAGACTTTACCGTATGAAAGAGTTTGGGTATAGACTATTACAGGATAAAGTGTAAAAGAAACATTTTATTACGATTAATGCAAAACTGTATAGGTACAATTGATGAAATTACTGCAATGATTTACTAACACATACGGTCAGGTATATTAATTGCTTGATGTTTCTGGTTGTTGGCGATAAATAACGTATATTAACCATTGAAAAAATACGATTAAGCCATAAATAGAAACTATAACTTATGCTTTAGGCATTGGAACTTATTTTGACATTATCCTTTAGTGAACATATTACGACATTTAGCCAAGCCTCAAATTTACCGTCCTTGACGGGATTTGGCCGAGGGATTGAACGAGAAGCCTTGCGGGTCTTAAGGGAAGGTCGAATTTCAGAACAACCCCATCATTATAATCTTGGCTCAGCGCTGACAAATCCTTTTATAACTACGGACTATTCAGAAGCACTGTTAGAACTTATAACACCGGTTAGCTATACACCTGAAGACGTTATTTCACAATTACAAGATATTCACAAATTTACGCTTAGTCAGCTAGAGGGTGAATTATTGTGGCCAATGAGTATGCCATGTTTTGTCGAAGATGCTGAAAAACTACCATTAGCACAATATGGTAGTTCTAATGTAGGTACGATGAAAACAGTGTATCGCCAAGGCCTTAAAAACCGTTATGGCAGTATGATGCAAGTGATTGCGGGTATTCATTTTAATTTTTCATTTTCTCAAGATTTTTGGTGTACGCTGCAATCAATCAATAATAATACTGATAATCTGGATCAATATATTTCAGACCGTTATTTTTCAGTATTACGTAACTATAAGCGTTTTTGTTGGTTGATACCGTATTTATATGGGAGTTCTCCTGCAATTTGCCCTTCATTTTTGCAAGGAAAAGCGCAAAACTTACCTTTTAAAAAATCACCCAAAGGTTATTTGTACTTAGAACACGCCACGTCATTACGTATGAGTGATTTAGGTTATACCAACAGTGAACAATCCTCATTACAAATTTGTTATAACAATCTTGATGGTTATCTTGACGGTGTTAAAAAGGCGATTAACTTAACATCAGAAACCTTTGAAAAAATAGGTATTAAAGTTGATGGTAAATACCAACAATTAAATAGTAATGTATTACAAATAGAGAATGAATTATATGCCCCTATTCGCCCAAAACAAGTGGCAAAGTCAGGCGAAAAACCCTCTGAAGCTTTACAAAATAGAGGTGTTGAATACATCGAGGTTCGTGCGCTAGATGTAAACCCTTTTGTTGAAACTGGTATTAGCCTTGAACAAGTTTATTTCTTGGATATTTTCCTCACCTATTGTGCTTTAAAGGATCATTCAAATTTAGATTGCTCCGTTCAGCAAGGCTATGAAGAAAATATGGACGAAGTTGTTATCCGAGGAAGGGATCCCGCATTACGTTTATCAGACCAAGGTGAACAAAAATCAGTTAAGCAATGGGGTTTAGAAATTTTCACTGAAATGGCGGACGTTGCTAAGCTTTTAGATAAGGCGAACAGTTCAACTAAATATCAGCAAGTATTAAATGATGAAAAAGCCAAGTTAGTTGATGCTAATTTAACACCGTCGGCACAAATTTTAGACCTGTTAGTTGCCAAAGAAGGTAGCTTAGTACAGTCGGCACTAACCATGGCCAGTAAGTATCGCGACGAGCTTTTAGCGCAAGATTATCAGGTTTTTAACTTAGATCATTTTACTGACAGCGTGATTACCTCTCATCAAGCTCAAAAGGATATCGAACAAAGTGATACGGTTGGTTTTGATCAGTTTATAGCTGAATATTTTCTTGATTCATCTGTTGTTGACTCATCGGTAGCTAAGCCAAGTAATAAATAGTAAAAAAGACAAAAAAAAGCGCGTTAGGGCAACGCGCTATAAAATAAGAAAGCAGTCCAGGGATGTCTTACTTTCATAACTTATGACTTCATACTATTTGAATAGTTCAAAAAACATTCAATTTATTTACTGCTATATTTTAAATAAGAAAGTGGATAAAAAAAAAGCGCATTTTACTTAACAGTAAATGCGCTATAAAACATGAAGCACTAGGGAAATAAGCCTCTCATATAGTAAGAACCAATAATCTGCTAATAGTTCAAATAAATAATATTTTTTAATGTGATCACTAATCCGTTTGGTATTCACTGCCTTTTCTGGCATTATAATTTTATAAGCCACCAGTAAATTTCCTTATGTTCCTAATCTCTTCAAAACGCATTGTTTTATTCATTTTTGTTTTCTTAACAAGTTGTGCTAATTCACCGCCTAAAAACCCTGAAAATTTATGTGAAATTTTTCGAGAGCATCGTGATTGGTATTTCGCCGCAAAAGATGCAAAAGATAAATGGGGAGTACCTATTCACGTACCTATGAGTATGATGTACCAGGAGAGCTCTTTTAGATCAGATGCTTTACCACCTAAAGACTTTTTATTGGGATTTATTCCGTGGGGTCGTGTTAGTTCGGCTTATGGGTTCTCTCAAGCTAAAACGATGACCTGGGAAGATTACATCAGAGAAACAGGTAATTCGGGCGCTGATCGAGACGATTTTGACGATGCGATTGATTTTATGTCGTGGTTCATCTTTAAAACCCAGAAGATTAATAAAGTGTCTAAGTGGGATACGTATAACCAATACCTTAATTATCATGAAGGCTGGGGAGGGTTTAAGCGAAAAACTTATAAAAAGAAAGCTTGGTTGGTTAAAGTTTCTCGTAAAGTTGATAGCAGAGCCAAACGTTATAGTGGGCAACTCAAAAGTTGTGAAGAAGAATTAAATTCAAATTGGTTATGGCGCTTGTTTTTTGAATAAATCGATATTTTCGTTATAATTTGCGCAGCAAAGTCTAGTTTTTTTATACGCATATAGCTTGCCATAAAAAAATATTTTTTGTTAATTTACAGCAAGCTCTTGGTAAATCTATACCTTTAAATAAAGTCAAAAAAACTTCATGATTTTTAAAAAATATTGATTGCAAATCGTAAACACAATATCTTATTGGGCTAGCATTTGTTATCCACAGAAATTGTGGAAAAAGCAAGTTGGCTAATTAGCTTGTGAATAACTTTGTGATTAACTTTGTTCTAAGCTGGTATTGTCCACAATACTAAGAATATCTAACTGATACCTAACTGAGTGTCTAATTAAGTGAATAATTGATTCTATTAGAGTTTTAGGACGTATGAAGCCTTAAGCTCAATGGATGCATTATTAATGCTAACTTGGTTTGATAAGTGATCATTGATGAGCGCTAAGTTGTAGCTATAGCATTAAAATAGTGAGTTTTTTATGAGTTACTCTATCTTTTTAAGGGGAAATCTAACCGGTTTTCAATCCGGAAAAATCTTAAATAATCACTCGTAACATGTTTTGGGTTTATTAACTGAAAACTTTTTAACCTAAGTGATCTTAAGTTAAAAAGTCAATCAGTGCGCTAACCTCTGATGTTAATCATTAAGGTATTATAAAACATTCGGGATAGACTTAATCTTCCTCATGAACAATGCCTTGATATAGTTCAGGTAAAATTCTTACGGTGATGATCATATTTGCATTTACATCAATAATTTCTATTGGGTATCCTGAAATTCTTACACTGATGTTTGCTTGAGGAATATCTTCGAGGTACTCAAGGATTAAACCATTGAGTGTTTTTGGTCCATCGCTGGGGAAATGCCAATTCATCTCTTTGTTAATATCACGAATTGTTGCGCTGCCATCAACAAGGTAACTACCGTCCGGCTGAAGGGTTACTTCATCACTGGTCGTTGGTGTCATTGTTGTGGTGAAATCACCGACAATTTCTTCAAGTATATCCTCTAAAGTCACCAGTCCTTGAATGTCGCCATATTCATCAACAACCAGAGCTAAGCGTTCCTTGGCATGTTGAAACTTTAACAGTTGCACATTTAAAGGGGTTTTTTCAGGTACAAAATAAAGCTCTCTAACGGCGCGAAGTAGTGATGCTTTGGTAAATTGATTTTTTGATAATAATTTTAGCGCATCACGAACATGAACATAACCCACCACATCATCGATGTTGTCACGATATAACAAGACACGAGTGTGGTTGGACTGGGTCAGTTTTTTCTGAATTCTCTTCCAATCATCATTAATATCAATACCAATAAGCTCGCTGCGCGGCACCATAATATCTTCAACAGTGACTTTTTCGAGGTCTAAGATACTGACTAACATATCTTGGTTACGCCCGGGTAATAGCGCGCCGGCTTCATTCACAACGGTACGCAATTCTTCTGAGCTTAAACTGTGTTGTTCTCTTTGTTTATGGCTGACGCCAAGCAACATAAGTAAGCCATTTGTGATCCAGTTAACCGCAATGACCAGTGGATATAATAATGTTAATAATAGCGAAAGAACAATAGAACTTGGAAAAGCAATTTTCTCTGGATAAAGTGCCGCTAATGTTTTAGGAGTAATTTCAGCAAATATTAAAATGACTAAAGTTAATAACAATCCAGCATAAAATATCCCAGTATCTCCGTATAATCTTTCTGCAATGATACCTGCAATGAGGGTTGCAAAAATATTAACTAAATTATTGCCGATTAAAATAAGGCCGATAAGTTTATCGGGCTTTTCAAGAAGCTTAGTAACACGCTGAGCGCCTTTATGTTTTTGTTTCTCTAGATGCTTCAACTTATAACGATCTAGTGACATCATTCCTGTTTCTGAACTAGAAAAATAAGCTGAAATCAAAATGAGCATGCCAAGAATGACAAACAAAATTTCTGTGGTGATATTATCCAAAAAGTGGATCCTTGTTATTCAAAAGGTAAATTAGGCCAAGATAAACTCTTTAACAAACCGACTACCAAAATAGGCTAAGGTTAATAAAGTACTGGCGATTATAACTAATACCAATACACGATGACCGCGCCATCCCTGTTTATAGTGCCCCCATAATATGGTGATATACACACATAAAGAGAGTAATGACAATACTGTTTTATGAGCATTTGCTTTAGATATAAAATTTTCGAGATAAATAAAGCCAACCAGCTCGCTGGCAAATAAACAAGATGTACCTATAGCCAAAATAATAAAAAGCTGCCCTTCTACTTGCATGAGAGGTGGTAAGTGGCTAACAGCCAATAAATTTTTACTTTTTAATTTTAAATTAATATAGGCAACTTGAAAGGCATAAAGTGTTGCAATAATGAGTACACAATAAGCAATTAAGGCGAGGGTGATGTGACTAATAATCGGAAGTTTCTCAATAACCAAAGGTGCTTGTCCTATGGTGGGTATGAAAATCATGACTAACTGCCAAACACCAGCAAACGCATAAACAACTGGCAGTAATAAATTTATTTTATAACGTAGCGCTATTGCAGATACTGTTAAGGTAATGATTAAGCTCACCAGTGATATGACATTAGGTAAACTAAAATTAATTATTTCGTTTGAATATAAAATTTCGCCATTACTCAAGGCATGAGCAATAATCGCTATAGATGCAAAAGATAAAACAACGACAATACTTGGGCCTTTGGGATGAAATAGCCGAAAAACAACTGCTAGCGTTGCCAATAAATAGCTAGCAAAAGCAATAAAAGAACCAATGTTCGATAAATTCACAAAGTGCTCCAACACCGTCAATATGGATGATTAATAATAAGTTGTTAAACAATATAAGCAGAGAATAACTAACAATTAACGATTCTATCAGATTGGCAGTGCGACACCATAGTTTATAATCAAATAGATGATTAATAACAATTATCAGCCAATAAAAAACCTTGTTTCAAAATTGTACTTTCGCTTATTTTCATGATGGGTATAATATGTTCTTATTCATCGTCGTTAGCCATATCAATAGAGTCGTTCATGTTTGAAAATCTTTCCGATCGTTTAACTAAAACCTTAAAAAACATCAGTGGTAGAGGTCGTTTAACTGACGACAACATTAAAGATACGTTACGTGAAGTGCGTATGGCGTTACTTGAAGCCGATGTTGCATTGCCGGTTATCAAAGAGTTTATTAGTAAAGTAAAAGAACGTGCTGTTGGTCAAGACGTTTCAAAAAGCCTTACACCAGGTCAAGTATTTGTCAAGATTGTTCAATCTGAACTTGAATTGGCAATGGGTGAAGTTAATGAGGGGCTAAATCTAAAAGCGATCCCACCAGCGGTCGTACTAATGGCTGGTTTGCAAGGGGCGGGTAAAACAACTTCTGTTGCTAAACTTGCAAAGTTTTTAACTGAGCGCGAAAAGAAAAAAGTACTAGTAGTAAGTGCTGACGTATATCGTCCTGCCGCTATTAAACAGTTACAAACACTCGCCGAAGAAATCAACGTTGAGTTTTTTCCAAGTGATATTAAACAAAAACCTATTGATATAGCTAATGCAGCTATTGCTCATGCGAAGTTAAACTTTTTTGATGTACTTATTGTAGATACTGCCGGTCGATTGCATATTGACGAAAGTATGATGGCTGAAATTCAGCAGTTGCATGCGGCAATTAACCCTATTGAAACATTATTTACCGTAGATGCAATGACTGGGCAAGATGCAGCTAATACAGCAAAAGCTTTTGATGATGCATTACCATTAACAGGGATTATTTTAACCAAAACCGATGGTGATGCTCGCGGTGGTGCTGCACTATCTATACGCCATATTACAGGTAAACCTATTAAGTTTATGGGGGTTGGTGAAAAAATAGATGCCTTAGAACCTTTCCATCCTGATCGTATTGCTTCTCGTATTTTAGGCATGGGGGATGTACTTTCTCTTATCGAAGAAGTTGAACAAAAAGTTGATAAGAAAAAAGCAGAAAAACTCGCGCAAAAAGTTAAGTCAGGTAAAGGCTTTGATTTAGAAGACTTTCGTGACCAATTGACGCAAATGCAAAACATGGGCGGCATGATGGGTTTGATGGATAAGTTACCAGGTATGGGTAACATGTCAGAGCAAATTAAAGGTCAGATGGATGATAAAATGACCGGTAGAATGGAAGCCATCATTAACTCTATGACTCGAGGTGAGCGGAAAAAACCAGAAATTATCAAAGGCTCTCGTAAGCGCCGTATTGCCGCTGGTTCAGGTACTCAAATTCAAGATGTAAATAAATTGCTTAAACAATTTACGCAAATGCAAAAAATGATGAAAAAAATGTCAGGGAAAGGTGGCATGCAAAAAATGATGCGTAGCATGAAAGGCATGATGCCGCCAGGCGGCTCTGGTGGTATGGGCGGAGGTATGTTTGGTCGCTAATATCATTAAATATCTATAAATATTTATAAATATATCTAATAATTTGATGTTTTTAACAAAGGGGAGCTCCTTAGCTCCCCTTTGTATTTTTAATGTACAGTATTTATTTAAATAGATAGTGACGCTGGCACACTCTAAATTATCCCTTAGATGATTGTTCATGACAGTATTTTATGAGTATTTGTCATTGATATAGCTAGATAGCTTGGTTAATTTTTTTAATTGGACTATAATCGCGTCCAAAATTTATACCATCTTATTTAATCATATATTTAAAAGGGCTTATCATGGCTATCGAACGTACTTTTTCTATCGTAAAACCAGACGCAGTTGCTAAAAACTTTATTGGTCAAATCTACAGCCGTTTTGAAACTGCTGGTTTAAAAATTGTTGCTTCTAAAATGGTTCATTTAAGCCAAGAAAAAGCAGAAGGTTTCTACGCTGAACATAGCGAGCGTCCTTTCTTTGGTGCTTTAGTTTCATTTATGACTTCTGGCCCAGTAATGGTTCAAGTTTTAGAAGGCGAAAATGCGGTACTTAAAAACCGTGAAATCATGGGCGCTACTAACCCAGCTGAAGCACTTGCCGGTACAATTCGTGCAGATCTTGCTGATAGCATCGACGAAAATGCAGCTCACGGCAGCGATGCTTTAGAATCAGCAGCTCGTGAAATTGCTTATTTCTTCTCAGATGATGAAATTTGCCCACGCACTCGTTAATTTTAATTGAACCTTGTTACTGAATATTTTTTCGTCAAAAGGACTTTCTTACTAACGTAGGGTCGAGGCTTTAGTCTTAAATTATTATCATTAACTGAGTTTGATAAAAATTGAAATATGAAAGGGTTTTGCTGATTTGCAGTAAAATCCTTTTATTATTTTTGGCTTAATAATAAAGTCGAATACTTTTATCTTTATAGGCTATTGAGAGTATTCAAGTTTATTTTAAAGCAATGTTCAAATTGTCTATTTTGTTTAAAAAATGTACAATCTGTTTCCTGTAATTTTGTTGTCTAAGAAGTTGTAAATCATGAGTGAAGTGACTGAAGTTGTAAGCCCTACGGTATCTAAATCAAATAGAAAAATGAACCTATTAAACTTAGATCACAAAGCAATGCGTGAATACTTTGAGTCTATAGGTGAAAAACCGTTTCGTGCCGACCAAATAATGAAATGGATTTATCACTTTGGTTATTCCGACTTCGAACAAATGACTAATTTAAATAAGAAGCTACAAGAAAAACTACAACGATTGGCAGAAATAAAAGCGCCTGAAATATCTGAAAAGCAAGTCTCTAGTGATGGCACGATTAAATACGCAATAAAACTTGAAGGTGGTCAGGTTGTCGAAACCGTATGGATCCCTGAAAATGACCGCGCGACACTTTGTGTTTCCTCTCAAGTAGGTTGCGCACTTGAGTGTACTTTCTGCGCAACAGCACAGCAGGGTTTTAATCGTAACCTTTCGATGTCAGAAATTATTGGTCAAGTATGGCGAGTGGCCAATGACATTGGCGCAACACGCATTGCGGGTAAACGTCCAATAACTAATATAGTCATGATGGGAATGGGCGAACCCTTGCTAAACATGAAAAATTTGATCCCTTCACTAGATACCATGTTAAACGATTTAGGCTATGGCCTGTCGAAACGTCGTGTCACGGTCAGTACTTCGGGCGTAGTGCCAGCACTTGATATGCTAAAAGAGAAAATTGATTGTGCATTGGCTATTTCAGTACATGCCGCTAATGATAAATTACGTGACGAATTAGTGCCTTTAAATAAAAAATATCCTTTGGCTGATTTTTTAGCGGCTTCACGCCGATATATTGAAGGTTCAAAAGCGAATAAACAGGTAACCGTAGAGTATGTGATGCTTGATCATGTTAATGATAGTACTGAACAAGCTCATGAATTAGCGATTGCCTTAAAAGATACACCAAGTAAAATCAATCTAATTCCTTTTAATCCTTATCCAGGTTCTCGGTATAAATGTCCAAGTAATTCTCGTATAGACCGTTTTGACAAAGTTTTACAAAGTTATGGCCTAACGGTGATCACACGACGCCCGAGAGGAGCAGACATTGACGCGGCTTGCGGACAACTTGCTGGCGATGTTGTCGATCGTACTAAACGTACAGCTAAGTCAAATGATAAAAATCAAGTAAGTGGCGAAAATATTTCAGTAAAAATAGTCTGATACCTTTACTCTAAAGGGAAAATAGATCAAGCTCTGCTATAAATACTTGTAGAGCTTAATGTCACACTCAAAAAGTGACTTCCTATTCGTTAAAATATGTGGATTTGAAGTACACTTATTTTTGATTGATACTATACGATTAAAAGTGACGATGGCAAAAAATGGATAAAATTATCAGAGTTCTATTATCAATAATACTTGTTAGTTTATTGTCCGCTTGTGTTACAAAAAACTACGAAAACAATGACGATAAACCCGTTATAGAAAATAGCTCAACTAACAATGAAATTGCCATGACCAGGATTTCATTAGGGTTGGGATATTTAAAAATTGGTAATACCACGCAAGCAAAACTAAACCTTGAAAAAGCCAAGCGTTTTGCGCCAAAACTTACCCAAGTTTATACCGCATATGCCCATTATTACGATACAGTCGAAGAGCCTGAACTAGCAATAATTTCATATGAAAAAGCATTGTCTTTAGATAATAAAGATGCAGATACGCTTAATAATTATGGTGTTTTTTTATGTCGACAACAGCGTTATGTTGAAGCAGAAAAACAAATACTAAAAGCCATTGATATTCCAAGTTATTTATTAGTTTCTCAAAGCTATGAAAATCTGGCGCTTTGTCAATTAAAAGCCAAAAACTTCGACAAAGCGCAACTTTATTTCGAAAAATCGATAGCGCATAATCCCAATAACGCCTCAACGCTGTTACAAATGGTGCGTTTACAATATGCTTTTGGGGAATATCAAAAAGCGCAAGACTATTTACGTAAATATGAAAAATCGACGAGACGCTTTAATGCAAATGCTTTGTCACTGGCCTATAAAGTTTACGCTAAGCAACATAACCTTCGTATTGCCAAAAATTATGCAAGTATGTTGGTGAAAATGTTTCCCAACTCCTATGAAGCAAAACAATATATTTTAAATGAATTACAGCATATTGAAGCGGATGATTTAGCCGAGCAGTACCGTTTATCGACAGTAAAATTTATTACACCAAAGTCAAAAAAACGTGTCATAGTTTTATCGCCTAAAAAAATACTGGATACGTCTTCGACCCAAGAAAATATCGCCAGTAATACCCCATTAGAAAATGAGTCTAACGAAGTTAAGGGCATTAACCCAACAAAAGCCGTTGAAGTGATTGAGGTTAATGACGTTTCTACTAAAGACATGACTCTAATAACACATGATGACAGTAAAGTTAATATACCTTTTCATGAAGTGCAAAGTGGTGAAAGCCTTTTTGCTATTACCAAAAAATATAATATATATATGCATAATCTGGAAAGTTGGAATAACTTTAAGCGCAGCCAGATACTTCGTATAGGTGACATTATTTATTTAGCCAATCCGAACCCACTAGAAATAAATGAAATGAGAAAAGCTAAATGAGCGAAATAATGCCTGAGTTAATGGAAAATATAGAAGAAAAGGTCGTTATAGGCCCAGGGCAAATACTAACGGAAGCAAGAGTAAAACGTGGGTTCAGCCAGCAAGATGTAGCGGATAAACTAAATTTTAGAGTTTCGCTGGTTAGTGATATTGAAGAAGAACGCTTTGATAAATCATTACCTGAGACTTATAACCGTGGTTACCTGAAAAACTATGCAAAATTAGTTAATATTTCTATCGATGACGTTTTGGCAAGTTATGACATGTTAAACGATGCCAAAGTACAAGCCTCTGAAATGTTAAGCTTCTCAAAAGGCACCATCAAAGAAGCTGAAAATAACCTATTAATGTGGATAAGTTACCTTATTTTAGCTGTTTTAGTTGGTTTAACGGTTATGTGGTGGTTACAAGGTGAAAGCCGTACTTTAACCCTAACATCAGCTGAGCAGCTTGTAACTCCAGCTAGCGAAGACGTTATCGATGAAAATAAAATTGAGCTTGCTGAAAGTATAGAACAAGCACTTTTGACGAAAGATATAAATGTTAAAAATATAGTCGTACTTGATGATTCTCCTGGTAGTGCTAGCGGTGACTCAGCACAAGTATTAGCAACAGACTCGAGTAATGATGAAGGTATTGTTGATTCCGCCAATAGCGACACGCCTACACTCGCTAATAATGTTGGCGATAATACAATAACAACGCCAAATAGCATTACTGAGTCGACACCAAATGAACTGATCGTCAATGACGTAGTTATCTTTGATACGCCACCGGTCGTGGTAACCTTTACTTTTTCTGGTGATTGCTGGGTAAATATTTACGATGCAACGGGCGAACGTATAGCATGGGGCATAAAAAAACTTGGTTATGTAATGAATATCAATGGACAAGCACCTTTTAATGTTACGTTAGGTAAGCCTGAATTGGTTACTGTTAATTTTGATGGCCAAGCTATCGATATGGCACAGTTTAGAGTCGGCCAAATTGCTAAATTTAGTTTGCCCATCGCGCCGTAATACTTACTTTTTAAATTTGTTGAAATATTATGTTTAAAGAATCCCCTATTATTCGCCGACTATCTCGTCAAATTATGGTTGGCAATGTCCCTGTTGGTGGCGATGCGCCTATTACTGTGCAGTCGATGACCAATACCTTAACTACTGATGTTGCGGCGACAGTAGCGCAAATTAAAGCTTTAGAAGCCGTTGGTGCCGATATTGTGCGTATTAGCGTACCCACAATGGACGCGGCGGAAGCTTTTCGAGAAATAAAAAAACAGGTTAAAGTCCCCTTAGTTGCAGATATCCATTTCGACTATCGCATTGCACTGAAAGTTGCAGAATACGGTGCAGATTGTTTACGCATTAATCCCGGTAATATTGGCCGGGCAGATCGTGTACGTAGTGTGGTTGAATGTGCTCGCGATAACAATATCCCCATTCGTATTGGCGTTAATGGCGGTTCTTTAGAAAAAGATATTCAAGAAAAATATACAGAGCCTACGCCTGAAGCGTTATTAGAGTCAGCAATGCGACACGTCGATATACTCGATAAGCTTAATTTTAATCAATTTAAAGTGAGTGTTAAAGCCTCCGATGTATTCTTAGCGGTTGGTGCTTATCGATTGCTCGCTAAGCAAATTGATAACCCCTTGCATCTTGGCATTACTGAAGCGGGCGGTTTACGTTCGGGCTCGGTTAAGTCATCTGTTGGTTTAGGCTTATTACTGGCAGAAGGTATTGGTGATACGTTGCGCATTTCTTTAGCGGCAGATCCCATTGAAGAAATAAAAGTCGGTTTTGATATTTTAAAATCGTTGAAGTTACGTAGTCGTGGTATTAACTTAATTGCTTGTCCAAGTTGTTCTCGTCAGGAGTTTGATGTTATTTCAACGGTTAATGCGCTAGAACAACGCATCGAAGATATTTTAACGCCAATGGATGTTTCTATTATTGGTTGTATTGTTAATGGACCCGGTGAAGCCATTATTTCAGATTTAGGTTTAACTGGCAGCAGTAAAAAAAGTGGCTTTTATCTTGATGGTATTCGTCAAAAAGAACGTTTTGATAATAATAACTTAGTTGATCAGTTAGAAGCACGCATTCGTGCAAAAGCGAAGTTATTAGATGAAAAAAACAGAATTAATATTCAAGAAGTTGATTAAGTGCTATTCAAGTAAGAGACTAAACGGCAATTTCATTTACGTTTACCCTTAAACTGCCTATAATGCGCGCTGCAATTAATATTTCCCATTTAATACAGTCGACAAATAATACCGTCGACAAAGAGAGAATGACCTACGTGAGTAAAACAATTCAGGCTATAAGAGGTATGAACGACTGCCTCCCATCAGAAAGTAATATTTGGCAAATGGTTGAATCTGTATTGCGCCGTATTGCCAGTAATTACGGTTTTGCCGAAATACGTATGCCGATTGTCGAGTCTACTGCGCTTTTTAAACGTTCAATTGGTGAAGTGACTGATATTGTTGAAAAGGAAATGTATACCTTTGATGATCGTAATGGTGATAGTTTAACACTCCGCCCAGAAGGGACGGCTTGCTGTGTTCGTGCGGCCAATCAACATGGTTTACTTTATAATCAAGAACAACGATTATGGTATATAGGACCGATGTTTAGGCATGAACGCCCACAAAAAGGTCGTTATCGTCAGTTTCACCAATTTGGCCTTGAGGCCTTTGGTATAGCGACTCCGGATATCGATGCAGAAATTATTTCACTGACTGCGCGACTTTGGCGGGAACTTGGCATCAATGAGTTTGTCACACTAGAGCTAAACTCATTAGGTTCAAACGAAGAACGGGAAAATTATCGCAACGCATTGGTTGAATTTTTAACTGAGCGAAAAGAGCAACTTGATGACGACAGTAAACGTCGGATGTTAACTAATCCGCTGCGCGTACTTGATAGTAAAAACCCACAAGTACAAGAAGCATTAGTGGGCGCGCCGAAACTGAGCGACTATTTTGGTGATGAATCAACAGCGCATTTTTCGCAAGTCCGTGAACGTTTAGACGCTGCGGGCATTGAATATGTTATTAATGACCGCTTAGTGCGCGGTTTAGATTATTACAACCGTACCGTTTTTGAATGGGTAACTTCGAGCTTAGGATCACAAGGTACTATTTGTGCCGGTGGTCGTTATGACGGTTTAGTTGAGCAGTTAGGCGGAAAATCAACACCAGGTTTTGGTTTTGCATTAGGTATAGAACGCCTTATTTTAATGCTGACTAGCTTGGATAAAGTGAAAAATATTCGTCCACAAGTTGATGCCTATTTTATTCTGTTAGGAGACGATGCTGAAATTAAAGGTAATCAATTAGCAGAACAATGGCGTGACGTAGTAGTAGATTGCCGCTTGCAAACTCACTGCGGTGGCGGAAATATGAAGAAACAAATGAAGCGGGCAGACAAGTCCGGCGCTCAAATAGCATTAATATTGGGCGAAAATGAAATGAATGAACAACAGGTCACCGTAAAATATTTACGTGGACAACAAGAACAACAAAGTTTGTCATTTGATGAAGTGCCAAGTTTATTAGCAAGTTTAATTTAAGGGATCGTTGTGGAAATATATCAAACAGAAGAACAACAAGTCGATGCGATGAAAAAATACTGGCAGGATAATGGTAACGCTATTATTGCTGGTTTAGTTATTGGTTTTTCGGCGTTTATTGGTTATAACTTTTATAAAGACGCGCAGTTAGAGCAAGAGTTATCAACGTCAGAATCATATCAAATAACCCAAGAATTAGTAGGTAAAGACGAACAAGCTTATACAAAAGCGGGTGAAAAGTTTATTGCTGAAAATGGCGAGTCAAGCTACGCAAGCTTAACGGCATTAGCTTTAGCTAAAGAATCAGCAAATCATAAAGATTGGCCGCAGGTTGAAAAATATCTGGCGACAGCCATTGCGAAAGCAACGGATGCGGGTATTAAAGGTATCGCTACCCTTCGTTTGGCTCGAGTACAAATTCAATTAGATCAAATTGAAAAAGCGTTGGTTACATTAAGCTCGCCATTACCTGAATCATTTAAAGCTACAGTAGAAGAAATTAAAGGCGATGCATATTTGAAGCAAGATAAAAAAGACTTAGCACGTAACGCTTATCAAGCTGCACTAAATGTAAATGACCAAGCAGGAAATTCTGCTTTGCAAATAAAATTAGATGATCTTGCAGAAACTATTAATTTAGGCAAATAGATTGTATCCCCACTAGATGAGATAAAACCTCTGGGTGAATTACCGTTTAGTGAACGTTTGATAATACTCTTTTTGGCATAACCAAAAAGATAAAGAGTGGAGCTTGATTTGCATATTTTTAATCAAAAAGTATTCAATAAAAAAACATTAGCTATTTGTTTGTTAAGTCTTGGGTTGTCGGCTTGTTCTTCAACCGAGGATGAAATTGATAAAACATTACCTGCAGAACTGGTGAAAATTGATCAACAATTTACACCTAAAGTCATTTGGGAAAATAATGTTGGCGATGGTGTTGATGATTACTTCTCACGTATTAAACCTGTTGCAGCATACGACAAAATATTCAGTGCTAGCCGAAATGGTGACACTTTAGCCTTTGATATTGAAACAGGTAAACAGGTTTGGAAAGTCGATTTAAGTAATATCGATAATAGCCGTGGCTTTTTTGATAGCAATAAACCTGCATTGATCAGCGGCGGGCCGGTAGCAGGTATTAATAAAGTTTTTCTTGGTAGTGAAAATGGTGATATTTTTGCGTTAGATGCTAAAGATGGTAGTTTGGCATGGCAAGCAAAGATCAAAGGCGAAATTATCGCAGCACCAGGTATCGATTCAGGTATTTTAGTGGTTAATAGTGCCTCTGGTATTATGACCGCATTTAACGCATCTAATGGTGAAGAGTTGTGGAGTATTGAACAAGATATCCCCGCATTAACCTTACGTGGCATTAGCTCTCCGGTTGTTGCATCTGGTGGTGCTATTGTTGGCTTAGCAGATGGTAGTGTTTCAGTTTATTTACTTGATAGCGGTCAACAAGGTTGGACTGTTGAAGTGGGTGAAGCAACCGGATCAACTGAATTAGAACGGGTTATTGATATTGATTCAACACCCCTAGTATTCGGTGATAAAGTTTATATTGTTTCAGCGCGAGGTAACCTAGTTGCACTAGACTTACGTACTGGCCGAGTATTATGGAAACGTCAATATTCTTCTTACACAGAGTTAGCGATAAGTGGTAATAATATTTATTTGAGCGATGTAAAGGGACATATTTATGCGATTGATCGCTTAAATGGTTTAGAAAAATGGAGTCAACTTGCTTTAACTAACCGTGGTGTTACCGGTCCTGCTGCTGTGGGGAATTATGTCGTTGTTGGTGATTTTGAAGGTTATTTACATTGGTTAGACCGTGACAGTGGTGATATTGTCGCCCGTCATATTGTTGATAGCAGTGGTATTCATTCTGCCGTAACCGTAGTAAACGATGTTTTATACGTACAATCACGAGATGGTGATTTACAGGCAATTACAACACCGTAGTCATTTTATTAGCTATAATTAAACGGCTCCATTGCTTTTAGTCTTGGAGCCGTTATTTTTTTTTGAAACAGAGTGTATTTTACACTTACTATTGAATTTATTGAGGTCATCATGCTTCCTGTTGTAGCCCTTGTCGGGCGCCCAAATGTTGGTAAGTCAACATTATTTAATCGTCTCACCCGTAGTCGAGATGCACTTGTTGCTGATTACCCAGGACTTACCCGAGATCGACAATACGGTAAAGCTAAAGTTGAAGAACATCCTTTTATTGTTATTGATACCGGTGGTATTCAAGGTGATGAGCAAGGTATCGATGCTTTAATGGCGGAACAATCGCTGACGGCAATTGCTGAAGCAGATGCTGTGCTATTTATGGTTGATGCAAGAGCGGGCTTAACGTCTGCTGATATTGGTATTGCTGATTATTTACGTAAACAAGATAAAAAGATTTTTCTTGTTGCCAATAAAGTCGATGGTATTGACGCAGACTCTGCGGTTGCAGATTTTTATTCGCTAGGTTTAGGCGATATAGTTCATCAAATTGCTGCTGCTCATGGCCGTGGTGTTACACAGTTATTAACATTAGCACTTACCCCTCATATTGAAGCGTTAAGTCTGCCAAAAGCAGAAGAAAACGATGAATTTGATGGAGAAATGGGCAGTGGTCTTACCGATCAAGAAATCATTGATGCCGCACCAGAAGAACATGACACCATTAAATTGGCGATCATTGGTAAACCTAATGTTGGAAAGTCGACGTTAACGAACCGTATATTGGGAGAAGAGCGCGTTGTTGTTTTTGATGCGCCTGGAACAACACGCGACAGCGTTTATATTCCAATGGAACATAATGGGAGAAAATACACACTCATTGATACGGCTGGTATTCGTCGTCGTAAAAATGTGACCGATGTTGTTGAAAAATTCTCTGTCATTAAAACATTACGTGCTATTGAAGATGCCAACGTATGTTTACTTATTATAGATGCGCAAGAAGGCATAAGTGATCAAGATTTAAGTCTATTAGGTTTTATTCTTGAAGCAGGCCGCTCGTTAGTATTAGCGGTTAATAAATGGGACGGACTTGATGATCATGTTAAAGACAGGATTAAATCAGAATTGGATCGCCGTTTAGGTTTTATCGATTTTGCCCGCGTTCATTTTATATCGGCTTTACATGGTACAGGTGTGGGTCATTTGTACGAGTCTGTTGAAGAAGCTTTTGTGTCTGCAACTAAACGTATATCAACCTCAATGGTTACCAAAATATTAGAAATGGCAGAGTTTGACCATCAACCACCGATGCATCAGGGACGTCGGATCAAACTCAAATATGCTCATGCTGGTGGCTATAACCCACCGATCATTGTTATACATGGCAATTTGGCGAAAAAATTACCTAATTCCTATAAACGTTACTTAATGAATTATTATCGTAAATCATTAAAGATAATGGGTACGCCAATACGTATCGAGTTTAGGGAAACCAGTAACCCATTTGCCGGTAAGAAAAAGTTAAACTTTACCGAACAAAAGAAAATAGCCAGAGCAACTAAAGGTTATAATAAAGACTAAGAACCCAGTATATTAAGCCTGTAACTTTACAGGCTTAATTGTTTCTCTACTTAATTAACCTAAGCTCCCCTTAATTAATTGTCTTCTAGCTGCTATTTTTACTTACCTCATCGTTATTGCATTTATTTGTTGAGTTAGCTACTGTGAAATAGTAGCCAATAAAAATTTATCATTAATGGAATAATATGCCAGCAAGTTCAGTCAAGGTCGTTACCGCCAGCCGTAGTAATCAGAATTTAACGTTATTACAACCGGGCTCAAATATCACCATTGATATTGTTACACCTGCTGGACAAAAAGGTAAATTTAGAACGTGTTTTATTGGTTATCTACCTAAAAAGTATATCTTAATTCAATACCCAGAGGCGTCCAAATTAGACCGTTTTTCTAAATATATAACGCAAGGGACGGCAATCACGGTCAGAGGCTTAATAGAAGGGCATGAAGGCGTTGTTGTTGCATTTGTGAGTAGTGTTAAACAAACCTTACAAATTCCTTCACGAGTCATAGTGCTCGAATTTCCTCAGTCCGTAAGTTTACAAAATTTACGCTCATCAATGCGTATAGATACTAATATTGTTGTAAAAGTAAAAGTAAGAAAAGAATATTGGCAAGCTTTCATGATTAATATATCCCTTAATGGCTGCCAACTTATCGTTGATAATGGTGAATCGTTAGTTTTTATTGAAGATGAAAAGATTGATGTCATAGTTGAAGACTTTCAAGGTCTCAAAAATATCAATTTAATTGCCAATGTACGCAGTACCAAAACTCAGAAAGGTGGCATCGCGGTTGGTGTCGAATTTTGTGAAACCTCTAAAGATAGCATTAAGCAACTAATTCAACATGCGGTCATTATGGAAGACGATACTTAATCTAATTGACTTATTTTTGCGGTTATTTGACCATCTGAAATTTGCACCTTAATGTTATCACCCACTGCTAGTTCGTTTATTTTACTAATCACCTTTCCTTGGTTGTTTCTTGTGACACTGTAACCACGCGCTATGGTGGCTAGTGGACTTACTAGGTGTAATTGCTCAATAATATGTGCAAATTGTTGTGAGCGTAACTCTTGACCTCGTTGTATCGTTATCTTTAGCCGCTGTTCAAGTTGTTTGAGTAAGGTTAATTTTTCACGAATTTGCGTTACAGGACCCGTTGCCGATAAACGTTGCTGAAGTAGCTTAGGGCGTTGTTGAAAGCGCAGTTGTTCGTGTTTAATTATTTGCTTTAAACGTAAACTAAGTTCATCTAACTTTTGTTGTTGTAATTGCAGTTTTTGTGCAGGATGTAATAACGATAATCGTTGCTGTAAATTATGATTAAGTTGTTTATTATTGGAAAAATTATTTTTATGAGCAATTATAATACGCTGCTTAAGTACCTGTAGTTTATCTATCATCACCGTTAAATGATCAGCTGCCATTTCAGCTGCAGCTGAAGGTGTCGGTGCACGCATATCAGCCACAAAATCAGCGAGGGTGGTATCAACCTCGTGACCGACAGCGCTTATGGTTGGAATATGACTTTTATAAATAGCGCGCACCACGTCTTCTTCATTAAATGGCCATAAATCTTCTAATGAACCACCGCCTCGGCCAATGATCAAAACATCACATTCGTTACGAACATTGGCAAGTTCAATCGCTTGTACAATGTCGTAGTGAGCTTGATTGCCTTGTACTAACGTGGGGTAAATAATCACTTTAATTAAAGGGTTTCGGCGTTTCAGTACCGTTAAAATATCCTTAACGGCAGCCCCTGTCGCTGATGTAACTATGCCTATTGATTTTATGTATTGCGGAATAAGCTGTTTATGGTGTTGAGAAAACAACCCTTCTGTATCTAACTTATTTTTTAGCTGTTCATATTTTTGTCTTAATAAACCTTCTCCAGCGTCTTCCATTAAGTCAATAATCAGCTGAAAGTCGCCTCTAGGTTCATATAAAGAAACTTTAGCTCTAACTAATACTTGTTGACCATTTCTTGGTGGACCGGTAAGCCTTACTCGACGATTGTTCCCTTTAAACATGGCACATTTTACTTGTGATTTATTATCTTTTAGCGATAAATACCAATGGCCGGAGCTTGCTGCGATAAAATTAGATATTTCTCCACACAGCCATACCGTATTTAGTTCACTTTCTAACATGAACTTTACTTTCTTGGTGAGTTCACTGACTTGTAAAATGTGTTGTTGGCTCATAAATATTTAATCTTTTGTGATTTCGTCACTGTTTTTCAGCATATTATAAGTTTTTATACAAAATAATGAAATTTAAGTTTACCTAAAAGGTGAAAACGGTTAAAATTCTTTCGCAATATTTCCTCCCTAACCAAACCTTTTTAGAGAGATGTTGCGATGCTACGAATTGCTCAAGAAGCACTAACTTTTGATGATGTTTTACTTATACCAGCTCACTCAAATGTACTCCCACACACGGCCGATTTAAAAACTAAATTAACCCGTAAAATTAATTTAAACGTACCTATGGTTTCTGCGTCGATGGACACAGTAACTGAAGCACGTTTAGCGATAACCTTAGCGCAAGAAGGCGGCTTAGGTTTTATCCACAAAAACATGACCATTGCCGAACAAGCAGCTAACGTATTAAAAGTTAAAAAATACGAAAGCGGTATTGTTTCTGATCCCGTCACCGTAAATGCTGACTTTACTATTGAAGCGGTTATGCATAAAGCTGATGATTTAGGATTTTCTGGTTTTCCAGTCGTTGATGATAATAACAACCTTGTCGGTATTATTACCGGTCGTGATTTACGTTTTGAAACAGACTTAACTAAGCCTGTTTCTGCATTAATGACCACTAAAGAAAACCTGATCACTGTGCAAGAAGGCGCTGCTCGAGCAGAAATTTTAGGCTTGATGCATGAAAACCGTATTGAAAAAATATTAGTAGTTGATGATGCTTTTAAACTTACGGGTTTGATCACAGCTAAAGATTATCAAAAAGCAGAGAGTAAACCCAATGCTTGTAAAGATGAATTAGGCCGTTTACGTGTAGGTGCAGCTGTTGGCGTTGGCGCAGGTACTGATGAACGTATAGATGCCTTAGTTGCTGCAGGTGTTGATGTATTATTAATTGATACATCACATGGTCATTCACAAGGTGTTTTAGACCGTGTAAAAGAAGCACGAAAAAAATACCCAGACTTACAAATTATTGCCGGTAACGTAGCAACGGCATCTGGTGCAAAAGCCATGGCTGATGCGGGTGTTGATGCTGTTAAAGTCGGCATCGGCCCAGGTTCTATTTGTACCACACGTATCGTTACAGGTGTTGGTGTGCCACAGTTAACCGCTATTTCAAATGCTGTTGAAGGCTTAAAAGGCACGGGTATTCCAGTTATTGCTGATGGTGGTATTCGCTTTTCGGGTGATATTGCTAAAGCTTTAGTTGCAGGCGCGCATTGTGTCATGGTTGGCAGTATGTTGGCTGGTACAGAAGAAGCCCCTGGTGAAGTTGAGCTTTATCAAGGTCGTTACTACAAATCTTACCGTGGCATGGGATCGTTAGGTGCTATGGCGCAAAAAGATGGTTCTAGTGACCGTTACTTCCAAAAATCTGAAGGCGAAGCAGACAAATTAGTACCAGAAGGTATTGAAGGTCGTGTCGCTTATAAAGGCCCTGTAGCGGCAATTATTCATCAGCAAATGGGTGGCTTACGTTCATCAATGGGCTTAACGGGCTCAAAAGATATTGAAACCATGCGTACCAAGCCTGAGTTTATGAAAATTACCTCAGCAGGAATGGGCGAATCACATGTACATGATGTGACCATCACTAAAGAAGCACCAAATTATAGAACAGGTTAAACGGAACAGTTTATTGCTGTGCTATTTAACGCAATAGCGGGTCCGAAGTGCTCACTGACTAACGTCAACTCGCTCTTCTTCTTTGCTCTAGCGCTAACTAGCTTGAATTAAACTATGCCTAATTGTTTTCGATATATTGGAAACAAAACACATTCAAGCAGGCTGAGTTATACCCAACATAACTCAGCCTGCTCATTTTAAAAATGTACAAATACAAGTAGGAAAACAACATGAGTAAAGACATTCATGATCACCGAATACTGATATTAGATTTTGGTTCGCAATACACCCAACTTATTGCACGTCGCGTACGTGAAATTGGCGTTTACTGTGAACTTTGGTCTTGGGATGTAACGCAAGACCAAATTAAAGGATTTAATCCAACAGGTATTATCCTTGCCGGTGGCCCAGAGTCAGTGACGATAGCTAACTCACCGCGCGCACCTGAATATGTCTATACCGCTGGCGTACCTGTATTAGGTATTTGTTACGGCATGCAAACAATGGCTGAGCAACTTGGCGGTGGCGTTGAAAGTTCTACTCATAAAGAGTTTGGTTATGCTGCCGTTGAATTAATTGCTAAATCTGCATTATTTAATAATGTTGAAGACAGCATTGGTGCTAACGGTAATGCATTACTTGACGTTTGGATGAGTCATGGCGATAAAGTATCGCGTATTCCTGAAGGCTTTGTTAGCGTTGCACAAACACCAAGTTGCGCATATGGCGCAATGGCCAACGAAGAAAAAAAATTCTACGGCGTACAATTTCACCCAGAAGTAACACACACTAAACAAGGTTTACGTATTTTAGAAAACTTTGTTGTTGAAATTTGTCAGTGTGAAAAATTATGGACTTCAGCATCAATCATTGATGATGCTATTGCCAAAATGAAAGAACAAGTGGGTGATGATGAAGTTATTCTTGGTCTTTCAGGTGGTGTAGATTCATCAGTTGTTGCTATGTTATTACATCGTGCGATTGGCGATAAATTAACGTGTGTATTTGTTGATAACGGCTTACTTCGTTTAGACGAAGGCCAGCAAGTCATGGACATGTTTGGTGATCACTTCGGTTTGAATATCATTAAAATTGAAGCTGAAGAACGATTTTTAAATCGTTTAGCGGGTGAAAGTGAGCCAGAAGCAAAACGTAAGATTATCGGTAATGTCTTTATTGATGTTTTTGAAGAAGAATCGAACAAGCTTGAAAATGCGAAATGGTTAGCACAAGGTACTATTTATCCTGATGTTATTGAATCAGCAGCTTCAGCTACCGGCAAAGCACATGTGATTAAATCGCACCATAACGTTGGCGGTTTACCTGATTACATGAAATTAGGCTTAGTTGAACCGTTACGTGAATTATTTAAAGACGAAGTACGTAAAATTGGCTTAGAGCTAGGCTTGCCTTATGACATGCTTTACCGTCACCCGTTCCCTGGACCTGGTTTAGGAGTACGTATTTTAGGTGAAGTGAAAAAAGAATATGCTGATTTATTACGCCGTGCTGATGCCATCTTCATTGAAGAATTACACAAACACGACTTATACAAAAAAGTAAGCCAAGCCTTTACTGTCTTTTTACCGGTACGTTCTGTTGGTGTTATGGGTGATGCCCGTAAATATGATTGGGTGGTAAGTTTACGCTGTGTTGAAACTATCGACTTTATGACAGCGCGTTGGTCACATTTACCCTATGATTTCTTAGGATTGGTTTCAAACCGTATTATTAATGAAGTTGATGGTATTTCACGCGTAGTTTACGATATTTCAGGTAAGCCGCCGGCCACGATTGAGTGGGAATAATTTAGTTAACTGATGTTTTAATTCTTTATAATTACTAATATAAACTTTAAGCAATACTTAAAGTTTATATTTCGACAAACCCCAAAGTTTAAATCATTGGTTTTTTTACGGACTAGCGCTTCAAATCTATGTGCATTTAGTTTGAGTTGTTGTGTATACATTCAACTTTAGGTGTCAGTAAATTTTACAGTTAGCCTTTTATAAATTTGATATAAAAATTCAATCACTTGTTAAGTAAGGTGTTTTTTCTTTTGGCTTACTTATTGCCTATACATTGCACTGCATTACATTAAATTAACATACGAGTAACGAATATGAGAAAGATTTTATTAACAACATTAGCATGCTTATTAAGTATCAGCGTAAATGCATCAATCATTACCGAATCATTTACAGGTGTTTTTGATAACGACGATAGCCGTTTTTACATTACTTTTGATGTTACTCAGGATAACTCAATTATAGACTTTACGAGTTTGGGTTATGCTGGAGGCGTAAATGGCGATGGTGCCACAATCGCTGATGGTGGTTTTGACACACAATTATTTTTATTTGGTTCATCTGGTTTTTTAGTCATGGATGATGATAATGATGAAGGTCATGGACCTGGGCCTGGTACAATTTCAGCCTCAAGTCAATACTCATATGATGCTTTTATCAGGCGTGATTTAAATATTGGTTCGTATACAATCGTACTAACACAATATAATAACGACTTTATTTCTGGTGATTTACTTACAGGAGTTTGGCAGGGGTCAGATGAAACAAATTTTGACGGTCGTACGTCATTTTATGCTTTAGATATTTCAGGTGAAAACTTAACCAATGTTGGTGGTGTTGGTCATAATACAACGACTGTACCAGAACCAGGTTCGATTGCTTTATTAGGTTTAGCAATCTGTGGATTAGCGACTCGTCGTAAACTCTTTAAATAGAGTATATCGTTACTACTTTACGAATACAGCCTTGCATTATGCAGGGCTTTTTTAATTTTATATGTATAATATTACTGAAATTTATACTGAGAAGCATAATGACTATCGAAAGAATTGATACAAAACAACGCATGAGCCGTATCGTAAAACATAAGGGGACTATTTATTTATGTGGACAAGTTGCAGCAGATGCCAGTAAAGACATTACCGAACAAACCCAAACGATGTTAGACAAAGTTGAAACGTTACTTGGTCAAGCAGGAAGTTCAAAAGAGCATATGTTATCAGCGACTATTTACCTGAAAACCATGACGGATTTTGCTGAAATGAATGCTGTTTGGGATGCGTGGATCCCGGAAGGTTTTGCGCCGGCTCGAGCATGTGTGCAAGCGGCGATGGCACGCGATGTTTTATTAGTTGAGATATCTGTTGTTGCAGCTGAAATTTAATCAGTATCTTGGCATTCTAAAGTAACGTTACAAAGTATGTTTATAAGGTGATGTTTCTATAGTAAAAACTTGCGTTAATCTAAGTTTTTACTAAGCTTAAATTGTAATGAAATATCTTTAATCAATACTAATTTAATTAGGAAAAATACTCTATGAATTTACTTAAGCACCCTGTAAAACTGGCTATTATTGGATTTTCTTTGTCAGCATTGTCAACCAGTGTATTAGCTGAAGATGAAGTACCTTATTCAACTGAAGGTTACTGTTTGTCAAAAAAAGCAGGTGATAGTGACAACTATTTAAAGGCTTACGCCAATAAATTAGGTCAAACGCCCAGTAAAAATGCGTGTAAATCGTTTAATGATTTTGTTGAAAATGTGCGTCCAAAAGATTGGGACTATCCTGGGGGGAAGCCATATCCAGGTAGTGTTTTACGTTTAACAACGAAACAAATAGAAAAAATAAAAGCAGCTAAAAAAGAAAGTTAAGAAAGACGTTTAACCCCATATCTTTGAGTATGGGGTTTTCATTTTTAAAGAAAATATTTTAGCGCGGCTGCATTATCAAAGAGCTAGCTCAATAACCATTTCTTTTAACTCATCTTTAGAGATGGAATTATCATGGTTTTTGTCAAAACGATGAAAAATTGTCTCACACATGCGAATGCCTTTATCTTGTAATAATACATCGATAAGTTCAACAAATTCAGTGCGGTTAATTGCGCCGTCTTTGTCTACATCAAATACTTCAAATAATTCATCAACCCACTGATTAATTTCCATCAGTTTTCCTCTCATCTGTAAAAATACACCTTATTAGAAGACTTTATCGTTAAAGTTGCTGCTTGGGAATGTTTAATTACAACTTTTTAGTTTCCATTACGGATTTGTGATGGCAGTTGTGCTTTTTCAACTGTAACTTTGGGTGCAACATTATATTGACAGTTAAAATAATAAAACAGTTTTTTCAGTGATAGCCATTATAGAAAGGGCTGCTATAATATTGTCAATTATTGAATATCTGGTTTTAGTGCATAGAACAGAGCAACATATAGCACTATATCAATATGTTGCCAGTTAATGACTCGCTCTAGATGTTCATAAAAATTAATAATCAGGAGTTATTTTAGATAATGTCTAACGAAAATGTTCTTAATGAAACACATAATCCCGCGCTAGTTAGTTGGGTTAGTTCTGCTAATCAAACGAATACTGACTTCCCTATTCAAAATTTACCTTTTGGTATTTTTAAAGTTGCTGGTACTGAGCAAGCTTTTCGAGGTGGTGTGGCAATAGGTGATCAAATTGTTGATCTATCTGCTGTAAGTGCATTGTCATTGTTTGAAGGGCTTGCTCAAAAGGCTGTTGAAGCCTGTACAGCGAGTGAATTAAATACTTTTATGGCAATGGGTAAAGAAGCGTGGAGTGCATTGCGTTTAGCCTTGTCAAATGGCCTAAAAGAAGGCTCACCTATACAAGCACAATTAAGTGATTGTTTAGTAGCACAAGCTGATGTTGTTTATGCTATGCCTTGTCATATTGGTGACTACACTGATTTTTATACATCTATCCATCATGCAACATCGGTAGGTAAAAAATTTCGTCCTGATAATCCCTTACTACCTAATTATAAGTGGATCCCTATTGGGTATCATGGTCGTTCTTCTTCAATCGATGTATCTGGAACTTCTTTTAAACGCCCACAAGGCCAGACCAAAGCGCCAACAGCGACAGAGCCCTCTTTTGGGCCCTGTAAACGTTTAGATTATGAACTGGAAGTCGGCATTTTTATTGGTGCGGGTAATAATTTAGGCGAGCCTATTTCAATTGAAAACGCAGAAGACCATGTTTTTGGTATTTGTTTGTTTAATGATTGGTCGGCACGTGATATTCAAGGTTGGGAATATCAGCCGTTAGGGCCTTTTTTATCTAAAAGTTTTGCATCAACAGTTTCGCCTTGGATTGTAACCTCAGAAGCATTATCACCTTATAGAACTGAGTGGACGCGTGACGAAGCGGATCCTCAACCTATGCCATATTTAGAGTCAGTAAAAAATCGCACCAGTGGCTCATTTGATATTCAACTACAAGTTTTGTTAGAAACAAGCACCATGCGTGAGCAAAATCAAGCGGCTGTGCAGATGTCCCAGTCAAACTTTAATGACTCTTATTGGACGGTTGCGCAAATGGTTGCTCATCATACCGTTAACGGCTGTAATTTAAGAGCAGGAGACATGTTTGGTAGTGGTACGCAATCAGGCCCTAATCCTGAGCAAGCGGGTTCAATGTTAGAATTATCTAATGCGGGTGCTGAACCTATTACGTTACCAAACGGTGAGCAGCGTACTTTCTTAGAAGACGGTGACAATGTCATTATGAAAGGTTGGTGCCAAAAAGACGGTGCAGCACGTATTGGCTTTGGTGAAGTTAGCGCCTTAATACTACCTGCTGACTAGCTCTATTGGTACTTCCCCTAAAGCCTTGTTTATTAATTAATAAATAAGGCTTTTTTATTTCTAACCAGCCAAAGTAACAGCAAGTTATATTCGCTGTAATAATGCCTTTTCTCAATTCCTGACTATACTCAGTGTTTTATCCTTCCTGCCCAATTTAAAGATTAACGGAAAGTCTGTTATTCATGGATGAGACTACAATGTCAATGAAAATACTGATAGTTGATGATAATCAAGTTGATAGAATCCATATCAAAAGAATGATGAAACGTAGTGACCCACTTAACACTATTGTTGAAGTTGAAGATGTCGACACCGCAATCTCTGTGCTATTAGAACAGCAATTTGATGCTATTTTACTTGACTATAATATGCCTAAAAAAAATGGTCTTGAGCTGTTAAAAGAAGTTCGTTGTGACGATTTAGATAAAAATAGTGCCATCATTATGATGAGCACGTCGGAAGAAGAAGAGTTAGCAATGGCGTGCTTGCAAGCAGGTGCTCAGGACTTCATTGCCAAATCTGACATTACAGGCTATCGGCTACGTCGTGCAATTCTTGGCGCTCAAGCCAGATTCAATATGGAACAAAAACTCAGAGATAGTTATCAAAAAGTGAAACAGCTTGCAGAGCAAGATAGTTTAACTAAGCTTGCTAATCGTTATGTTTTTGATGAGTATCTAAAGTCATCTCTTAAAAATAACGAACGAAATCAATGCAAAGTTGGGCTGATTTTATTTGATTTAGACCATTTTAAATATGTTAATGATAGTCACGGACACGATGTCGGCGATATATTATTGCAAAAAGTGGTACAAAGGATCCATACCTGTTTAAGGGGCACTGAAGTCTTTGCTCGGTTAGGAGGGGACGAGTTCGCTATTATCTTAAATCAACTTGCACGTATTGATGAAGCTCAAAAGGTTGCTTTAAGAATTATAGAGGTTCTGGAACAACCTTTTAAAATTGTAGAGGCGCAAATTAATATGTCAGTGAGTATCGGCATGGCTATTTCACCTGATGATGCATTATCGGCTTCAGAGCTTTTTAAAAGAGCCGATATGGCAATGTATAAAGCAAAAGCATTAGGGCGAAATCAAATAGTGTTTTTTGAGGAGGTAATGCAACAACATTTTTTACGTCGTTATAAAATAGAAAGTGAATTAAAATCAGCATTAGAAAAACAGCAGTTAGCGCTTTACTATCAACCTGTATACAGTGTAAAAAACATTCAAGTCGTAGGATTTGAAGCTTTACTTCGCTGGCATAGTGACCAAGGTTTAATTAGCCCTGATATTTTCATTCCAATAGCAGAAGAGTGTAAACTTATTTGCCCAATTGGTCGTTGGGTGATTAGCCAGGCGTGTCAAAAAATTAAGTATTGGCAACAAAAATTTAAACAGCCGCTGACCATGTCAATAAATTTGTCGCCAGTTCAGTTATCTGATGATCTTTTAATCACACATATTAAAAAATGTTTAGACGTTCATAAACTGCCTGCGAGTAGTCTTGAGTTTGAAATAACAGAAACAGCCTTGTTAGATGACTCGTTACAAACAGAACAAACCATAAATAAAATTAGTCAGCTGGGATGTGCCATTGCACTTGACGATTTTGGTACGGGTTTTTCTTCATTATCCCATCTACATCACTTCCCGATTGATACGGTGAAAATTGATAAGTCATTAATGCCAAATACTGATGTCGAATCCGAAAATAACATACCTAATAATGAAAAACTCATACATGGATTAGTGGCTATGCTTAAGTATTTAGATCTAAATATCGTTGCAGAAGGGTTAGAGTCTCTATCCCATTTAAAGTTGTGTCAGTCATTAAATATTCAAAAATTACAGGGGTATTATTTGTCTAAACCTATGCCTGCTGAAGAAATTGACAGTATTGCTGATTTCATTACCAAGCAAAGTGTAAAACAAGCGGTGAGAGAGAGCGTAAAACAAGATATTCACCCCGAAGTACCTACCGCAATAATTACCTCTGAACCTAGGGAAGCACCGAAGGATAAAATTTATAAGTATGACTGATCTCTTTAAGAAAAAACTTTTTGTATTGGTACTCGTCATAACACTACTTCCCTTTCTTCTTAATCTTTTGGGGGTTGATTTTGGCTCTCAATTTGTACCTTTAATCACTAGTAATGATACTAACTTTGTCATTAGTCATGATGATCAGTTTCAAGCATTATCTGGAGCGTTTCATCATGCGTTAATGGAGTGGAGTGCTGTTACGTTAGCATTAATTGCTGCAATTGCTTCATTTTTTCACTATCACCGTTGCCGGAATATTTCAGTGGCTATTATTGGTTTGGCATTTTTATGTGCCGGCTTTATAGATGCCTTTCACACTCTAGCAGCGACACGTATTATTGCTAGCAGCGCACCAAGTAATGATTTTATTCCTTTTACTTGGGCTCTTTCGCGCCTGTTTAATGTATGCATGTTGATTGCTGCGGGATTATTGAGCTTATGGTTTACGCGAAGAGCAAGTCCATTCCACCCTGAAGCGAAGATTAATAGTGTGGACAGCAATAAAACGGTGAGTTATCAAGACAAAATACTCATTGTTATTTCTTGTTTGTTTATTGGTTTTTCTCTTCTCACTGTTTTACTTGCTACTAGTGCCACCTTACCGCAGACGACATTTCCCAATGCATTCATTACACGGCCATATGATGTTATACCATTAGCATTGTTTATATTTACGGGTTCACTTATTTGGAGCTGGTACCAAAATAAGCATACGAACTTACGTTTAGCGCTATTGTTGAGCATTATTCCTGAGGTGGCAACGCAATTACATATGACTTTTGGCTCAACCGCTTTATTTGATAATCATTTCAATATTGCCCACCTTTTAAAGGTATTCGCTTATTCAATATTAACATTTGGTTTGTTGGCGAGCTTATTTAAAACGACTAATCAAGTCGAAGTATCATCGATTTCGGAACAATCAATTGATGATTTACTAATACAGCAATCGTCAATAAATAATGATAAAGAGGTGATTAATCAAGGAGAGTTACTTGATATTGGCATAGCAAAATACCCACAGACGTTACTAGTGTCTGTTTTTACTTTCGCTTTATCGATTGTGATAACGGTACTGGTAAGTAGTATTTATAATGTTGATACTGAAAAGCTAGCTAAAGAGAAGCGACTTAATGAATTAGCAAGTCACGGTGATTTTATCGAATTACTGGTCAGAAATACCTATCAAGACTCAAGAGAGGAATACTCATATTTACAAGTAAACCTTACTCATATGATGGAAAAAGTTAGCGCGTTGAAGTTTATCAATCGGCGGATATACATAGCAGCAGAAGATGGCACTATTTTTTATTCAAATACGCCCGAGTTTATAGAAGGAAACTTTGCAAGTTCCAAGATAAAATTACAGCAGCTATTTCCAAGTCTCGAGCAAGCTATAGAGAATAATCTCAAGGTATTACAACTGGGTTTAACTGACGCACCCAATAAGCAAAAAAATAAAATTCCCCTTGTCGTTCAAGGCCATTATAGAACAATCATCTTACAATCATTTGAACGTGAAAATGTCATGCGCTTGTTTATTGAAATGGATGAAAAAGCGCTGTTGGAAAAAATAGCGATGTTTAAAAATCGCAGTTTATTGATAGGTTTTGGTCTTGCTTTAGTCGCTTTAGCTTTCGCAGTTTTGATCAGTAGAAAGCTTTCTAATTCGTTAAAAGTTATCACTAAAGAGCTCGTTTGTTATAGCTTTACAGGGAAAGTGAATAATTTACCTATTCATGCACAAGATGAAAGTGGCGTACTTGCGAGAAGTTTTCATAATTTATTGGCCATTAAATCGGCTCAAGATAAAGCATTAAAGCAGCAAAAAGATGCGTTAGATGAACATGCTATTGTTTCTATTACGGATGTAAGGGGAGATATTAAGTATACCAATGAAAAATTTATTCAAATAAGTCGCTATAGTAAAGAGGAGTTATTAGGAAAAAATCATCGGCTATTAAGCTCAGGTCTGCACCAGAGCGCTTTTTTTCAAAGTTTATATCAAACAATTACACGGGGCGAACCATGGCAAGGAGAGATGTGTAACCGAGCAAAAGACGGACACTTGTATTGGGTGAATACCACTATAGTGCCTTTTTTAGCAAAAAATGGTCGACCTGAAAGCTATGTTTCAATAAGTACCGACATCACGAGTAATAAACTCACTAGCCAAAAACTACAGAAAGCTAAGGAAGAATTGTCGCAACAAATAAGCAAACTAGAACAAGCAAATGCGGAACTTGATCAGTTTGCCTATGTAGCATCTCATGATCTTAAGTCACCCCTTAATGGCATTACCCAATTGGTTACTTGGTTGGAAGAAGATTGTCATGAAATTTTACCGCAAGAGTCACGAGAACATTTAGTTTTACTTAAAAGTCGCAGTAAACGTATGATCGCTTTATTAAATGACTTACTCGATTATTCCCGCGCGGGTCGACAAGAGTATCCTGATGAATGTTTTAATTTAGCGCAATTAGTCGCCGATGTTTTTGATTTACAGGGTAATCGAGAAGGCTTTACCTGTGAGGCTGATAATGTTGAAATTTCTTTGCAAAAGGTGCCTTTTGAATTAGTGATTCGAAATTTAGTTTCGAATGCCCTAAAACATCACGATAAACCAACGGGAAAAATAACGATAACACTGACCAAATCAGATAAGTTTTACCGTATTAGAGTGCAAGATGATGGACCGGGCATTCCGCCTAAACTACATAATAAAGCATTAGAAATGTTTCAAACATTGCAATCAAGAGATAAAACCGAAGGTAGTGGTATGGGATTAGCGTTAGTTCAAAAAACCGTATTACATCAAGGCGGCACTTTGGCTATTGACTCAAATGGTAAGCGGGGAACAGGTATTATTATTATTTGGCCAATCGCTGCGCCACCACGAGATAAAAAAGATGAAAAAGATGAAAATTTTATAACTAACGTTCAATTAAGCTAATTATTAAAATTAAAAAACAAATATCCAATTATAACAAAAAGGATTATCTATGATGAGTCATCAATCACAACTTACCTTACTAATGATAGAAGATGATGATGTTGATGCAAGAGGTATGGAAAGGAGTTTCAAAAAGAGACGTATTGCCAATCCTATTATGCGAGCCCATGATGGCCAAGAAGCATTAGAGTTACTTGAAGAAGGGAAAGTAGCTACTCCCTTTATTATTTTACTTGATCTGCAAATGCCAAGAATGAACGGCTTAGAGTTTTTAGCTGTACTGCGAAATCATGAAAAATTAAAGTCGAGTGTTGTCTTTGTATTAACCACATCTCAGGCGGAACAAGATATTACTGCTGCCTATAACCAACAAATAGCAGGTTACTTTGTTAAAAATGAGGTTGGGGCAAACTTTTGTGAAATGCTTGATATGCTTGAAGGTTATTGGCGAATAGCTTATTTACCGCAATAAATAAGCTATTCAATATAGCTACTACTTTTATTTTTCAGCGACTGCGATTATTTCATTTTCAGACTCAGCAGCACCTTGCCATTTTTGATAAGAAGGTAATAACAACATACGTTCTATATATTGTTCTACTTGCTTAGGGACTTCAATAGCATAAGTGTTAAAGCGTGAAACAACCGGCATAAAATAGGCATCGGCAATACTAAATTCTCCAAATAAAAAATGATCACTTTTGGTTATTGGTGATATTTTGTTTTTTGATAAACAGTTTGAAAAAATTTCAATTATTCTTGAAATGTCTTGTTGGGCAGATTTACTGAGTTTAATCGCCGCTTTCTTTCTTCTACAACTCATCGGTAGTTCATTACGTAACGCAAAAAAACCGCTATGCATCTCACTGCAAATACTTCTGGCTAATGCCCTATTACTTATTTCATCAGGCCAAGCTTGGCCATTAAGGTATTGTTCATTGATATATTCGCAAATGGCCAAGGAATCCCACACGGTAAAATCTTCAGTTGTTTGTCTATCAATTAATACTGGAACTTTTTTATTAGGACAGTATTTTTTCATTTGTTCGTGCATATCATTACCAAATAGATTTATATGTATTTCTGAAAATGTTACTTCAAAATATGTTAATAATAACCAAGGTCTTAATGACCACGATGAATAATTTTTGTTGCCAATCACAAGTTCCATTACTTTTTCCTTTTTGAGTCAATCGATATTTTTCAAAACAGTATTACTAAGTGCTTCTAAGTGAATTCAGATTAATGAATTAACTTCTGGGCAACAATCAAATAATATTGATGTATGCTATCAATATTATTGATAAGTTCTGAACCTTAGGATTACTGTGACTAAAAAAACAAACTTAGACTTTGAGTTATTACGTACTTTTATTGCCGTTGTGGATAACGGTACGTTAACCCGTGCAGCCAATCAAATTCACCGTTCTCAATCAGCTATAAGCATGCAAATAAAACGATTAGAGTCACAGCTGGGACAAGGTTTATTCTTGCGCAGTGGCAGGGGATTACAGTTAACTCACGAAGGAAAGTCTTTAGTATCTTATGCTCGGCGCTTACTTAATTTACATGATCAAGCGCTATCTGATTTAACGGCAAGTGATGATACTCAGCAATTACGCATTGGCTGTCCTGATGATTATAGTGTGCAGCTAATTCCAGTATTATTACTTTTATTACGTCAGAAAAACCCTAAATTACGAGTAAGTATTACTACTGATAACTCAAGTAGATTACGTCAAGCTATGGATAATAATGAAATTGATATCGCTATTATGACGCGTTTAGCTGGTAGCAATGAGGGGGAGCTAATTTATGTCAACCAAGGTGTGTGGGTTGCTAACAACGAAAATTGTTTTAAGCAAGAGCCGTTACCGTTAGTTTTATTTGAGCCAAGTTGTAAATTTAATAGTAGCGTTATAGATGCTTTAGAAAAGAGTGAAATACCTTATGACCTTATTTGCGAAGCAAGCCATATCTCGCTACTAACAGCGTTAGTTGAACGTGGTTTTGGTATATCTGTTATGCCCCTATATTCCGTGCCAGATAAGTTAATGATCATTGAAAACTTAAATCTACCTGAATTGCCTGTAGCTGAGGTATGCCTATGTTTAAGTGGAGGGAAACAATTTATTGCAGGGTGGTCTTTAAATGAGCTTGCCAAGCAGTTGGCGTTAAAGGATATTTAAGGACAAA
Organism: Alteromonadaceae bacterium; assembly: GCA_047621305.1. Taxonomy (GTDB): domain Bacteria; phylum Pseudomonadota; class Gammaproteobacteria; order Enterobacterales; family Alteromonadaceae; genus Colwellia_A. The sequence goes on from JBLHNB010000002.1 coordinate 87,000, forward strand.
ACCTTAGAGGGTATATTTTCAGTGTAGTGTTACTTTTCTGTAAAAAAATCGAGTATTATTTTTTATTGTTAGCTCTCAAAAAAATAGTAAATTCTTCTATATAATTTAAATTGTATATTTATGCAACTACCTGGGCAATATTACGAAAAGTTTCGCATAGTGTTTTTGCTAAAATTATTTTACAGGGATTATATACTAGCAAATTCTGTAGTTAATTCTTAATTATGGAATAAAAGTATAAGTAGTTTTATTCTCATTTTAAATACACAAGAATTAAAAAACGTGAATATACATGCCTTGTAAACCTTTAATTCATAGTCTATATATTATATATCCTTAAAGTGTTACAAAATATTTAAGGTAACAATAACAATATAAATAATTATAAAAATAGTCAATAAAAACTAACTAATACTAATTAACACTAGGAAGGAAAGTCACATGTCTACTAAATTTCGTACTTGTACGTTAGCGCTAGCGGTTGGAATTGCGCTTGGTACTGCCCCCTCATACGCTGCTGAAGGTGATGCTGTAAAAGAGCAAGAAGTTGAGCGTATCGCTGTTGTCGGTAGCCGCGGCGCGCCGCGTTCTGTTGATGATTCACCAGTACCGATCGATATCATTGGTGCAGATGAATTAAGTAAGTCGGGTAATACCGATATGTTGGAATTGTTAAAAGGTACAGTTCCTTCGTTTAACGTACATACACAGCCTATCTCAGATGCAGCCAGTTTAGTTAAACCTGCAAACCTTCGAGGATTATCATCAGATAGTACCTTGATACTCGTTAATGGCAAGCGACGTCATCGTGCCTCAGTTATTGCATTATTGGGTGGTGGTATCAATGATGGTGCGCAAGGTCCTGATATTTCGGTTATTCCAAGCTCGGCTTTAAGGCAAGTTGAAGTATTACGAGATGGCGCTGCTGCGCAATACGGTTCTGATGCTATTGCCGGTGTAATGAACTTTGTTTTAAAAGATGATGCAGATGGCGGTTCTTTTACGGTTCGTCATGGCTCCTATTACGAAGGTGATGGTGATGCCACTGAGGTTTCTGGCAATATTGGTATGCCTTTAAGTGACGATGGTTTTGCTAATTTAAGTTTTCAATATAAAAACTCTGATGCGACTAGTCGCAGCGCACAAAGACCCGATGCACAAGGTTTGATTAATGCAGGAAATACAGCGGTCCCTGATTTAGCACAAATCTGGGGTTCGCCAGAAATCAACGATGACATCACTATCTTTGGTAATTTCGGCTTAGATTTAGGCAATGATCGCGAAGCCTATATGTTTGGTAATTATTCTGAGCGTGATGTGCGTGGTGGTTTTTATTATCGTAACCCTCATACACGAGGAGGTGTTTATGGTGGCCAACATAGAACGGTTGATGGTGATATAATAAAACGACCAGATGAAGACTTATATCCTGATTTGGCTGATGCTTGGGATGATGCACCAGGTACAATTCTTGTCGCCGACGTTACTGGAGACATGAGTGGCAATTGTCCTCATGATATCCTTGCGGGTGATAATGTTCTAAATAATCCTCGTTATACAAATGAAGTTGCTAACAACCCTGATTGTTTCTCATTTAATGAAATGATCCCAGGTGGTTTTACGCCAAATTTTGGTGGTAATATTGTTGATACGTCAATAACTGTTGGTACTCGAGGGGAGTGGGATGACACGTTAAGGTATGATATTAGTGCCTCTGCGGGTAGAAATGCCTCAAGTTATGTTATTTATAATACCTTGAATGCATCATTAGGCCCAGAAACACAACGTGATTTTAAGCCGGGTAAACATGTTCAGTTAGAAAAAACCTTTAATTTCGAGTTAGTAAAAGAAATTGAAATGGATAGCTTAGACCAACCATTAATTATAGCGGGTGGTTATGAATGGCATGAAGAATCTTTTGAAGTCATTGCTGGCGAAGAAGCTTCATTTATTGCGGGTCCGTATACTGATCAAGGTTTTGGTATTGGCTCAAATGGTTTCCCTGGCTTTAAACCATCTGCCGCTGGCGTATTCTCTCGTATTAACTCTGCAATTTATATCGATGTTGAAGCGCAATATACTGAAGATTTCCTCATGGGCTACGCACTTCGTTATGAAGACTACAGCTCATTTGGTGATACCACCAATTATAAAGTTACCGCGCAATATAATGTGACTGATGACTTATCAATTCGTGGTTCTATAGGTTCAGGCTTTAGAGCACCAACGGTTGGCCAGGCTAACTATTCAAATGTGCAAACATCTCTTGAAGGCGGTGTTTTAGTTGATTCTGCATTATTACCTCCCACAAACCCCATTGCTATACAAAAAGGCGCTACGGAATTAACACCAGAAAACTCGACTAGTTTCGCTTTTGGTGCCGTGTGGGAAATAGAAGGGTTTCATTTTACCCTTGATTATTACAATATCGAAGTATCAGACCGTATTTCACAATCAACTAAGTATGATCTAGATGCTAACGATAGAACCGCATTAAAAGCGGCAGGTGTACCTAATGTAGATTCAATTCAACAGGTAAGTTTTTTTACCAATGACTTTGATACTACAACGAAAGGTATAGATTTTGTCGGTAACTATTCAACAGCCCTTTTCAATGGCGATACAACGTTTAGTATCGCTTATAACTGGAATGAAACAGAGGTTGATAAATTTTCTGATATTACTGGTGTTGGCAAAGTATCTCGTTTAGAAAACGATTTACCGAATCACCGCGGTACTTTTACTTGGTCACAAAGTTGGGATCAATTAAGTATGTTCACCCGAGTGAATTATTATGGTGAATATCAAGGTGTTCATATTGACTGGTTATTTGATGGTACGGATCCAGGTACAGAAATTGAAGCTGACTCTGCAGTTACCGTTGATTTAGAAGTAAGTTATTACTTCATGGATAGTTTCACCGTTAGTGTTGGTGCTCAAAATATCTTTGATCAATACCCAAGTGAATTGGACTTTGCTGAAGTATTAGAACGTTCAAATCAAAGTTGGGGAGGTAAGTATTATGAGACATCGCCCTTTGGTTTTAATGGCGGGTTTTACTACCTAAAAGCTAGCTATAAGTTTTAATTAAACGTGTAAATATTAACGCTTTCTCTTACGTTAATAGCATTAAATTAAGCCAGTTACCTGTGTAACTGGCTTTTTCTTTGGCTACTTTATTATTTTAATATGACGGTGATTTTTATTTATGATCCAACAGGCAAATCAGTACTTTCAGCGTGGCCAATTTCAACAAGCAGAACATCTGTATCGTGTGTTATTAACTAAAAATAAAAACGACGTTGACGCTTTATTGGGCCTAGGTCAGGTTGCTATGGCGCTAAACAGTTATCAGCAAGCTTATGATATTTTTGTACGTTGTTTATCGTTAAATACCAAGCAAATACAAATATATTTGTTGCTTGCTCAAGCGGCCAAATTTTTAACACGTTTTGACAAAGCAGAACAGGCGTTATTAGCCGCTTATCAACTTAATAAACAATTTATACCTAGTTTACTTGCCTTGGCTATTTATTATAGTGAAGCTGGAAAGTATGATTTAAGTGAGAATTACTTAAAAACAGTTGTCGAAGAAGAACCAGAGCATATTCAAGCATTCTCCTTATTCGTTAAAATGGATAAAGTGAGTTTATATGATGCTTCGCTCGGCGATTATATTAATCGGATGTTAGCTAAATTGAAATCTGTTAATGATGACTTATCTAAGCAAGATAAAATAATGCTTCATTATAGTTTTGCTGAGTTACATCATAAAGAAGAACAGTATGCTCAGGCCTTTACTCACTTTGAACAGGCTAATAAATTGCAATACGAAGGTGTTGATTTTAGGGTCAGTGACATGGAGGGATATTTTAATGATCTTATTGAAACCTTTAATAAAGAAATCTTCACAGGGACAATAAGTAACCCGATAAATACAGAAGATAATCAAGCATTAACCCCGATCTTTATTGTAGGTCAGCCGCGTTCAGGTTCAACACTACTGGAACAAATGTTAATGGGTCACAATAAGATAACTAGTGGTGGAGAATTACCGTTTATGGCTGGCAGTGTAGCGCAAGGTCTACTCCAATTAACAGGAAAGAATTTTCCGAAGGCATGTGAACTTTTGGATAAAAAAAAGCAACAAATTCTCGCCGATCATTACCTCAAAAATCTACAAAACCTGTCACCAAACTCACATTATATTATTGATAAAATGCCCGCGAATTATCAATCCATTGGTTTGATCAAATTATTGATGCCACAAGCTAAAATAATTTATATCACACGAGATCCTCTTGATGTTAGTTGGTCTATTTTTCGAAATTATTTTGAGTCGTTAGAACCTTATTTTTGTTCGCTTAAAGAGATTGCTCAATATCATCATTGTTATAAAAGAGTGATGTTGCATTGGCAATGTATCTTGCCAGAATTTATCCATAAAGTGACTTACCAAGATTTAATTAATGAGCCTGAAAAAACACTCACTACTGTACTCTCTTTTTGTGGCTTAGAATTTCAAGATGAATGTTTAAATTTTTCGCAACAACAACGCCATATACGTACCTTAAGTAATGTGCAGCTAAGGGACGGCATCAAACAAAAAGGACAAAGTAGTTGGCGAGCGTATCGAGAGCATTTACAGTCACTTTTAGATGATTTAGGCATAACATAGGAACTTACATGGGTATTACTGGATAACTATCTTTAACTGCTGTTATAATTTTAAGGCGTGCCAGTTCAATTGCTTGTTTTATTTCTCCCCCTTTTAATCCTTGTTGAACAAACTCTTTAGTATTGACCGATGTTGCTTGTAAAAACAACTGATGTAAGTAATCACTTTGATGGTAAGGCTTATTCTCTAGTCCTAGCCGGCCAGTGGCATCGGCATGGCAGGCAATTAAAAAATCATTGAACTCTTCAGGTTTTCGCCAAACATCTAATTGATTAAACATTTTTAAAATAGTAGATGCCTTTAATTCAAAGGCTTTGTGACAATGTAAATGGAATTGACATACTTTTAATGCGAGTCGTTTATATGCGTTAGGTACTTTGAGTTTATCTGCAATATGCTCAACTAAAGGTAAGCCTGACTTTTCATGACCTTGATGGGCTGGCCAGTGTTCTTCTAAGGTTAGTGATTTTCCTAAATCGTGGCAAAGCGCAGCAAAACGTACTGACGTTTTAGTCGAAAGTTTAACAGCTTGTTGTAAAACCATCATGGTGTGCAGACCACTACATATCTCAGGATGCCATTTTGCAGGGTTGGGTACGCCCCATAAATTATGTAAATCAGGCCAAATTTCTTTTAGCGCATTACATTGATATAAAACTTGAAAAAATACTTCAGGATTAGACTCAGCCAAGCTGCGCTGCATTTCTTTCCAAATGCGCTCACCACTAAGGGTTGTTAATTCACCACTGTTTGACAGTTGTGTCATCAACTGCATGGTTTCGTCAGCAATACTAAATCCATAAGAATAATAACGAGCAGCAAAACGAGCGACCCTAAGTACCCGTAACGGATCTTCAATAAAGGCGTCGGAAACATGCCGTAAAATACGATTTTCTAGATCTTGTTGACCATGATAGGGGTCAATAATTTCTCCATCTTCAGTCATCGCCATCGCGTTAATAGTTAAATCTCGGCGATATAAATCTTGTGCTAATGTTACATCCGGTGTCGCAAAACAAGTAAACCCCGTATAACCGCTACCTTGTTTACGTTCAGTACGAGCGAGGGCGTATTCTTCTTTACTTTGAGGGTGAAGAAAAACAGGGAAGTCTTTACCTACTTGGACAAAACCAAGGGTTAACATTTGCTCTACGGTAGCGCCGATAACAACATAGTCTCGATCATAAACTGCTCTTGCCAATAGTTTATCGCGGACAGCACCGCCGACTAAATACGTAGTTAATTGAGACAAGTCCTTATTTTCGATCATTATTATCGATCATTATTGGTAGCCCCTGAATACTATTTTTATGAAAATGACTTTAAGTTTATCATAATTGTGATAACACTTTTGACATATGCGCGGGTAAAGGTTAATTTCAACAGGCTTTATTCTCATTTAAAAAAGACTATGTATACAGCGTACTTTGGTTTGAAGGAAAAACCTTTCTCAATTGCCCCTAATCCGCAATATTTATTTATGAGCGATCGCCACCGTGAGGCTTTGGCTCATTTAACCTATGGCTTAGGTGATACCGGCGGTTTTGTATTACTTACTGGCGAAGTTGGCACCGGAAAAACGACTATTAGCCGTTGCGTGATGGAGCAACTCCCTGAAAATACCCAAGCGGCTTTTATTTTAAATCCAACGCTGTCATCACAAGAATTACTGGCTACTATTTGTGATGAATTAAAAATTCGGTATCGTAAAGTAGGGGCTACTTTAAAAACACTGACCGACAAAATTCAAGAAAAACTCTTGAAAAATCACAAAGCGAATATCAATACGCTGTTGATTATCGATGAAGCACAACATTTGCAGCCAGAAGTGTTAGAACAATTACGTTTATTGACTAACTTAGAAACAAATACTAAAAAATTACTTCAAGTGATTCTCATTGGGCAACCGGAATTGCAAACATTATTAAAACGTCGTGATTTGCGTCAGTTAGCACAAAGAATTACCGCACGTTATCATTTGTTACCTTTAAATCAACAAGAAGTTTCATTATATATAAAGCATCGATTGTCAGTGGCTCAATGTTTTAGGGAGCTACTTTCAGCGCAGGCTATGGCTGTGGTTCATCAAATATCTCAAGGTATTCCGCGACTTATCAATCTTGTTTGTGAACGAGCTTTAATTAATGCTTACAGTAGTAATAATACACTGATCACTAAAAAAGCAATTGTTGTCGCAGCTCAAGAAGCGTTAGGTGAAGACTATCATTTAGCACCTTGGTGGCATCATCGTTCTGTAAAAATACTTGCTGCGAGTACGCTGTTATTTGTTTTAGTTTTTTCTGGGTATTATGTCGGTCAAGTAAAGCAGAGCACTGTATTGGTGACACAAAGTATACCGTCTACTGAGGTAAATATTTCAAATAATGTAACGGGCGAAAATTCCCCGCCTTTTGATGAAAAACACATTAAGGAAGAAAAAGACCTAGCGCTTAAGTCTAAAAACAAAGACACAAAGGATCAAGTTAACAGTGAGCTTACCGTGATTGTTGAATCTAGTAACAATCCTTCAAAAAGTGCCAAGGATGTCGCAGAGCTAGCGACTGAAAAACGTATAGTTAAAGATATTTTAGTCGTCAGCGTCAATCAAGAAAAAGTTGAAAATCTAGGACTAACTAATACGGAGAATAAAGAAATCAGCGCTAAGGCAGAGTATAAAATCAATGCCATGGAGGGGGTTTCTGATGATCTATTATCGCGTTTTCAAGAAGCTATTGATGAAACAGGCGATTATAAAGAAAAAAATACCGCTGAAATAGCGACAAGTGAGAGTCTTGCTACTTTAGCTGATATGCCGCAGTGGTTACAAAAATCGCTACCAAAATTAGAATTTACCTTGCATATATATGCCAGTGATGGTGCCAGCTGGGTCACGGTAAATGGGCGAGATCGCTACGAAGGTGATTATATTGACCGCGAGCTGCTATTAAGTGAAATTCACCCACAAAAAGTGGTTTTGAATTTTAGAGGGGAGAAGTTCACCATGGCGGCATTATCATCGTGGTAGTTATTTTGTGGCTGTTTTTTAATCAATGAATGCCGCTTTAAAAAAGCCTAATAAATTAATGTTAAATTCTTCGGGCTTAATACAATAATCAATTTGGTCGTTATTTTTGGGTTTACTTAAATCCACTTCTGTCATTGCAATAGCTTGATTTAAACGGGTATTATAAAAAACACGTACAAAAGGCTGGAGCGGTTTACTGTGATTGATTTTACTGATTAAACCGAGCTTGCCACTATTAAGTTTTACTAAGGTTCCTACGGGGTATAACCCCAAACATTGTATAAATTGTTCAACGAGTTCTTTGTCATAACTATCAGGTGCTTCATTTATCAAGTTCTTAAAAGCTTGAATAGGGTGCATACTTACTTTATAAATGCGCTCTGCTGTCATGGCATCATAACTATCAACAATCGCTATCATACGCCCGTATTTTGAAATGGCTTCACCGGTAAGTTTATAAGGGTAGCCTTGACCATTGAGGCGCTCATGGTGCTCTTTCACCATACTCATCACGATATGAGAAATGTCAGGTATATCTTCTAGAATTTTTACGCCTAAAGGAACATGTTTTTTCATTTCTTCAAGTTCATCAGCCGTGTATTTTCCAGGCTTGTTTAAGATATGATCGGGTATGAATACTTTACCGATATCATGTAAAAAAGCACCTAAAGCGATTTGTTCAATTAGTGTTCTTTCTATAGCTAAGTGTTTACAAAAAATGGTCATTAAAATAGATACATTCAGTGCATGTTCAATTAAGTAGTCACTTTTTTGTCTGAGACGTGACATACAAGATAAGGCATCTTGGTTACGAAATATTGAATCGACAATAGCATCAGTACTTTCTTGTACCTCTTTAATATTAATGGTTTTTTGTTTAGTTAGGTCATCTAATATTTTTTTTTGTAATACTTTAGCTGCAGAGTATAACTGGCTGGATTTTTTCATTTCCTGGTCGAGTGAGACGGTTGTTTGTTGTATTTTTACTTCATTTATTTTAGCTGTTAGCTCTATCTTAGCCGTATTTTTTGCTGATTCTTTTGTTCTTGATGGGTCAATAACAACGCGAGTTACTCCAGACTTGGTCAGTTTAACTATACTTTCTGCTTTTGAAATGTAGCCTTCAGACTTAATGGAAATATTTTTTTGACCTGTGGTAATCGATAATACATACATGCCAATTTGTAATTGGCTTATTGGAATGTCTTTTGGGCTGTTTGGATCAGTATTGTAATTATCTTGCATCTATAGGCTCTTTTTAAGTTTATACCCATCGGATAAAAAAATTTGTCCGATGGGTGATAATGCAAAATAAGGGGTAATGTCGCCCTAGGTAGTTATGGGTATATTATTTAGCTGTTATTTAACTATTATTTAGTTATGACTACTGCCATACCGGCATTTTTTCTTCAAACGCTTTAATTTTTTCAAGTTTATTTAATGTCCAACCAACACTATCAATACCTTGCTCTAAACAATACTTATGAAAGTTGTCGATACTAAAATTGTAGACTGTTTTATCGAAACTCACCTTGTTATTAAGCAAATCAATGGTTAATGATAGTTCGTTATTAGCCGCTTGAGCAAATAACGCATTAATTTCTTGTTCACTTAATATAATAGGAAGCAGACCAATATTAATGCAATTACCATAAAAAATATCAGCAAAACTGGGCGCTATAATCACTTTAAAACCATATTCTTCTAATGCCCATGGCGCATGCTCACGGCTTGAGCCACAACCAAAATTTTCACGGGTTAATAAAATGCTAGCCCCTTGATATTGTGGTTTATTTAAAATGAATTCAGGGTTATTCTCCTTGCCAGAAACATCTAAATAACGCCAGTCATGAAATAAATGCTGACCAAAGCCAATGCGTTCAGTTTTTTGTAAAAATTGCTTGGGAATGATCTGATCGGTATCCACGTTTGCTGCATCTAAAGGAACAACTAAACCTGTATGTGTCGTAAACTTTTCCATCTTATTATTCCTTATGAATTTAAATCAACAAAATGACCCGTAATTGCTGATGCAGCGGCAAGTTCAGGGCTAACTAAGTGGGTGCGACTACCACGACCTTGACGACCTACAAAGTTACGATTACTCGTCGATGCACAGCGATCGCCTTCTGCAAGCACATCATCATTCATGCCTAAACACATTGAGCATCCCGGTAAACGCCATTCAAAACCAGCATTGCTAAATATTTTATCTAAACCTTCAGCTTCAGCTTGCTCTTTTACCCGATACGAACCCGGCACTACAATCGCGTCAACACCGGCGCAAACTGATTTCCCTTGTGCTTGATATTTTTCAACAATACTAGCGGCGGCGCGTAAATCTTCTATACGTGAATTAGTACACGAGCCAATAAAAACTTTGTTGATACTAATATCCGTCATTTTAGTGCCTGCAGTTAAGCCCATATAAGCTAACGCGGCCGTACATGACTCTTTTTCTACGGGGTCGGTAAAGTCGTCAGGCGATGGCACAACATTGTCGACAGAAGTAACTTGCCCAGGGGTTGTTCCCCAAGTGATTTGTGTTTTGATGTCTTCAGCGTTTAAGGTTAATACACTATCAAATTCAGCACCTTCATCGGTCTTCAATTGCTTCCAGTCGCTAACGGCTTGTTGCCAAACATCTCCTTTAGGTGCGTATTCTTTACCTTCTAAATAATCAAAGGTGGTTTTATCTGGCGCAATTAAACCGGCTTTGGCGCCAAATTCAATACTCATATTACAAACCGTCATGCGCTCTTCCATGGTAAGTGCTGTAATAGCGCTACCACAGTATTCAACGACGTAACCCGTAGCGCCTGCACTACCGGTTTTTCCGATAATAGCTAAGATAATATCCTTTGCACTAATACCGGTACCGACTTTACCATTGACTTCTATTTTCATGGTTTTAGCTTTGGTTTGACGCAAGGTTTGTGTAGCAAAAACATGCTCAACTTCTGAGGTGCCAATACCAAAAGCTAATGCGCCAAAAGCACCATGAGTTGCGGTATGTGAATCACCACAAACAATAATAGTGCCGGGTAGGGTTAGCCCTAATTCTGGTCCTATAACATGAACAATACCTTGGTTTTTATGACCCATACCAAATAGCTCAATACCAAACTCTTTACAGTTTTTCTCTAACGTTCTTAATTGATTGGCGGCGCCTTCGCCAGCTGCGTCAATTTCGATTGAACGAGTAGAAATATTGTGATCCATGGTTGCTATGGTACGTTCAGGATGACGGACAGGGCGATTATGAAACTTTAAATTAGCAAAAGCTTGTGGAGAGGTTACTTCATGGATCAAGTGACGGTCGACATAAAGTAAGGGGGTTTCACCGTCTTTTTCTTCAACAATATGTTGTTGCCATAATTTTTCGTATAAGGTTGTTGCTGACATGGTTATACCTCCTTTTGATTTTGCTTAACAATATGCTGGCAAATGTACGCACCAACTTCACGGGTGCTTTTGGCGTTTTCTCTTTGGTTTGCGGGCAATAAATCAGCCGTTAAAATGCCGTTATCTAATGCACTGGCTACGGCATCTTCAATGGATTGTGCTGCGCGGCCTTCATTTAAGCTATAGCGTAGCATTAACGCTGCTGACAATATTTGTGCAATAGGGTTGGCAATACCTTGGCCTGCTATATCGGGTGCGCTGCCGCCAGCAGGTTCATACATACCAAAGCCATCGCTATTTAAGCTTGCAGAGGGCAATAAACCCATCGAGCCGGTGATCATGGCGCAAATATCAGAAAGAATATCGCCAAATAAGTTAGGGCATAACATCACGTCAAATTGATTAGGGTCGCGTACTAATTGCATTGCGGCGTTATCAACATATAAATGCTCTAATGCTACGTCGGGATAGCCAACAGCGACTTCTTCAACAACTTGACGCCATAATTGACTGGTCGCTAATACATTAGCTTTATCTACGGAAGTGACTTTTTTATTACGTTTTTGTGCCGCTTTAAACGCTAAGTGCGCAATACGCTTTATTTCACGACGAGAGTAAAACATTGAGTCAAAACCCGTTTCATCTTCGCCTTCGCCGCGACGACCTTTAGGCTCACCAAAATAGATATCACCTGTTAATTCACGGATCACTAAAACGTCAAAACCTTGCGCTGAAATATCGCTTCGCAGTGTTGATAGTGATGATAATGCGGGTTGTAACGTCGCAGGGCGCATATTACAAAATAAATCAAAATGACTACGTAAGCCTAATAAAGCACAACGTTCAGGTTGTTCAGTGGGTGGCAAGTTTGCCCATTTAGGACCGCCGACTGAGCCAAATAAAATGGCATCGGCTTGTTCACAGCCTATTTTTGTTTCATTGGGAAAAGCATTACCGTGGTTATCAATGGCCGCTCCCCCAATGTCGTAATCTTTGGTGCTAATTTCGATATCAAATTTATTGGCGATAGTGGTTAATACTTTTTTAGCTTCAACCATTACTTCCGGGCCGATACCGTCTCCGGCTAATATTGCTATGTTTGACATGTTTTATACCTTTAAATAAATCTTTTAATGATTGAATTTTTATAGTGAAGCTTGTGCGTCATTTTTGAATGCAGCGCTAAGTTCGCTTTTTATTTCATTGATGGTGATCGCACGATGAATGTTATTTAGTGCATGAATTAACGCTTGCGCAGATGCTTCAATGACATCAGTCGCTAAACCGTAACCATGAAACATCCTACCTTGCCAAGCGACTACTAAGTCAGCTTTACCAAGGCCGTCCTCACCTTCACCTTTATTAGAGATTTTGTAATCGGCAACCTCAAAATCAATATCAACGGCTTTTTTAATGGCGCGATATAATGAATCTACCGGTCCATTTCCCGTTTCAGAAACAATATGGATTTCTTCTCCGGCTAGTAGCTTAATACTTGACGTAGAAAATTCGCCACCGCCACATTGCACGTTTAATGTTTCTAAATGGTAAAATTCTTGGTCGACACCTTGTTGTTGAATATTAAAATGCAAAGCTTCTAAGTCATCATCAAATACTTGTCCTTTTTTATCAGCTAGTGCTAAAAAGTCGCTGTATAGATCTTCCAAGTTATAGTCGTTTTCTTGGTAGCCCAAACTTGCCATACGATGTTTAATAACATGACGACCACTACGTGAGGTTAAGTTTAATTTTGTTTTGCTGATGCCAACACTTTCTGGCGTCATAATTTCATAGGTATTGCTGGCCTTTAACATTCCGTCTTGGTGAATACCTGATGAGTGACTAAAAGCATTACCACCCACAATCGCTTTGTTTAATTGCACGGGCATATTACACAACTGACTGACTAATTTTGAGGTGCGAGCGATTTCTTGATGTTTAATATTGGTGTGAACATTTAAGAAGTCTTGGCGTGTTTTCATAATCATCGCCACTTCTTCTAATGAACAATTACCGGCACGCTCCCCGATACCATTAATGGTACATTCAATTTGCCGAGCACCTGCTTGCACTGCAGACATTGAATTAGCAACCGCTAAACCTAAATCATTATGACAATGTACCGAAATAATGGCTTGGTCGATATTAGGTACCCGGTTAAATAATTGGGTAATAATACCGCCAAATTCATTAGGTAGCGTATATCCTACGGTATCTGGAATATTAATAGTGGTTGCGCCCGCCTTAATTGCGCTTTCAACCATTCTACATAAATTATCAATAGGCGTACGACCTGCATCTTCACAAGAAAACTCAACGTCATCGGTAAATTTTCGTGCAAACTTTACCGCGTGAATGGCCATAGCTTCAACATCGGCGAAATCTTTTCTCAATTTTTGCTGAACATGAACATCGGAAGTAGAAATAAAGGTATGAATACGAAACTGATCCGCTACTTTTAAGGCGTCAGCACAAGCCTGAATATCACCTTCAACAGCACGGGCTAACGCACAAATACGTGAATTTTTAATGGTACGAGCTATTTGCTGAACTGATTCAAAATCACCCGGTGATGATACCGGAAAGCCCACTTCCATAATGTCTACACCTAAGCGCTCAAGCGCCAAAGCAATTTGTAGTTTTTCATGCACCGAAAGGCTAGCATTTAGTGCCTGTTCACCATCTCGTAAAGTGGTATCGAAAATGATAACGTTATTATCCATGTGCCATCCCTTAATAATGTAATGTACTTAGTTATTCGCGTTTTAAATAAACAACAGGCATAAAAAAACCCGCATGGGTAAACGCGGGTTTTAGTCTTTTTTTTCTTTCTATTTATTTAATTAGAAGCAATAAAAACTATCCGCGTATGATTAATACGAGGAGGAGGAGAATGCTTAATGTGCTAACTAAATATCTCATGTTTTGTTCATTTATTTCAGAAGTGATCTATTAGTAACGTATTTACTCAGATCTTGTCAATTAAAACTTTAGGACGTTTAGCTATTTAGTGAGCATCATTAGTTATATACAGGTACCACTTCACATATAATGGAGTGATTAGGTATGATGTTGAGATGAAAAATCAGCGGATAAGGTTGATCTCTGATATGATATTTATTACTACTAAGTGGTTGTTTATTTTATATTGTTTCAAAAAATTATCATTAAGTGCGCGCTTAAATACGAAAGCTGAAATTATCTAACTCAAGAGTAAGTACTGTTTGGGATAATTAAGCAGGTCAATAGCTTATTTTACTTAATTCGACTTTGCCGCAGTGAACTACGTCCAACATCAGACCGTGGCGGTAATAGGATTGTGAACCTATGATTGTAGAACAACACAAAAGGAGTGAACCAAGGCAAGTTCAATGATGTATAAATATCTTCTACAAAAGTCTAATACCGACTTATAATATCGTTTATAACACTCAAAAACGAGCGGCTATGTGAGCAAGAACTTATCCTGCTTACGCTGCCAAATAAGTGTTCTACTGTAGTATATCGCCCTTATAAACAAGGTTTAAGCCACATCAACAATGTCTTTTTAAGCGATTAGTACACCATTTTAATAGAAATACCGTTTACTTAAAACGTCTGCCTAATAGAAAAGAGAATACCTTGTGATAATGACCCTTAGACCGCTTATATTGTTACTAACCAGTGGCTTTTTGCTAATGTTAGGTTATGGATTAAGTAATATTTTATTGCCGGTACGTATGCAGAGCGACGGTGTAAGCCTGAATAATATCGGCTTAGTATTGTCGATGTTGTCTGTAGGCTTTTTGTTGGGTGCATACTACAGCCGCATGTTATTACAACGTGTTGGTCATATCAGAATATTTGCTATGTGTGGAAGCTTAACATCGGTTGCTATTTTAATTTCAGGTCTTTACCCTGAACCTTTAATGCTTGGCGCCATGAGGATAATCACAGGCTTTTGTATTGTTTGTACCAATGCCACACTCGATAGTTGGTTAAGTTATAGCGCCACTGAAAAAAATAGAGGCCGAATACTCTCTATTAATCAGATGATGATCATGACCGCACTATTTTCGGGGCAATTTTTATTAAATGTCGCTCCCATCGACGATATTACCCTATTTGTTATCTGCGGCATTTTATTTAGTTTATCTATTACCCCCATTGTCATTAGCAGACAAAAAGGTCCTCATATTGAAGATAGCCAATCGATGTCTTTAATGACTGTTTTTAAGCTGTCTCCTTTAGGAGTGGTTAGCTGTTTTTATTGCGGGGTTCTCTATGCTGGTTTAATCAATCTATTGCCTATCTTTGCCAGTCAAAACGGAGTGACCGATTTAGATTTATCAATATTTATGGGTTCAGCTATTTCTGGGGCGATCATTTTACAGTTTCCTATTGCCTATTTTTCGGACCATTTTGATCGCCGAAAAGTGATGCTGTTTATGGTAGTAACCCTTATCGTACTATGCCTATTTGTCCCTTTTCTTATGTCCAGAGACATGTTCAAACTCAGCTTATTTACTATTGCACTAATAACCGGATTGGTTGCCTGTCTCTATCCTATGAGTATGTCTGAAACTTTTGATAAAGTATTAAAAGAGCAAATATTATCAGCAATGAGTTCATTATTATTGATCTATGCTTTAGGCAGTATTTTAGGTCCTTATCTTGCCTCTGTGGTGATGGATGCCTTTGGTAGCAGCGCCCTGTTTAGTTTTATGAGTATCACTGCATTCACCTTGTTACTTTTTATTGGTATTCGTATGAAGCTACGACAAGCTTTACCCCTTGATCAACAAGAACTCTTTTTCATGCAAACACCCAGCGGTGTAGTATCGGAATTAGATCCTCGTACACAATATGCAGAGGCAAAATTTGAAGCAACCCCAGAAGTGGAAGTAGCTATTAGTTTAGCGAGTAAAAATCCGTCGGCTGCGGTTAATATGGTTAAAGCCCTAGTGCTAAGAGACCCAAATAATGCTTCAAATCTAGCTGCGGCATTAAGTACTATAGACACTATCGACATCAGTAAATTATATGCAGCGATAACATCAGCAGCCCCACAAATGAGTATTCATATTGCTCAAGCTTTAACGACGGCTTCTCCTGAGCAAGCCGATCAACTGGTTGATTGGATCACTTCTGAATACCCAGATCAATTTACTAACATTGTTGTCGCGATTGCTAATGCCATGCCTGATAACGGTATTGATTTAATGGAATTAGCTGCTGAAAATATGGCTGAAGCATACCCGAGTGAACTACTGGAAATGACGGGAGAGTACATGACAAATTTTTCAGACTCTTTAGATGCAATGCGCCCAATCGATAGAATAGCAGCTTCGTCTGAAAATACGGCAACAGAGCTTTATAATCGTTTAACCGATGTTGCTCCTGAGCAATCAGCAGAACTTGCCTTTGCGGTATCAGAATCACTGCCTGCATCGTCAAATGATGTGGCCGAAGCTTATGTTAAAAACTTAATTGATAGTGAGCAAGAAGATGGATTAGACAATATTGAGCATGCCGCCAATAGCTATGTTAATCACATTGTTGAAAGTATCCCTGAGCATGCGGTAGATATTGCGAGTACCTTTGTAGACTCTTTCCCCGAAGTTGCCTCTGACATGCTCGAAATATTGCAAGAATCAGACGATATTGAAGACAGTGAGTTAACAACTTCTCTTGATGATAAACCGTTAAAATCCGTTTAGAGCGGTAATTAAAAACAGTCACACAAAGACGCACTGGTTATCTTAAACGTTCCTTAAATATTTCTAGAAGAAGCTAAAAAGTAATAACTTCCCCCCCAATATTACAGTTGTAGGGGGGAGCTGATCTAGTTGAGAAGAAAGTACTACAATAGCGCTAGCTGTCATTCTTGCCAATATTAGACTCAATTCTTTGCTAGGCAACATTGATCACCATAGTAATTGTTTGAGTAGTTACACTTTACCACTTCATTTTTACCCTTAGTCGAATTAAAAATGGCGCTTATATTGTTAATCGTATTGCTAATCATATTGTTAAGTATGTTTTTCATCTTGGTGGCCTGCTTGATTTAAGATAAAACGATTGTGAACGATTATCTTCAATCAGTAAATTTGATAAAATTGAACACCTAATTCTATAAAACTAAACTAAACTAAACCAAACTCGGCTAGGTTAAAGGCTAAATCGAATTCATCACAGCCAATACTAACCACACTTTTTAGTAAGCTGCGCTGTGAAAATATCTTTGAGCATAGTCAATTCATTGGTTCTGACATAATTAGGTCTAATCACTAATGCTATGGTTCTATGTGGACCCGGTTCATTTAAATGAATAGCCCTGAGTTCAGATTCATTATAAGTTAATTGATCTAATGCCATTTGAGGTACGAGAGTTGTACCGAGTTTACCTGCAACCATTTGAATGAGCGTATGCAAACTCGCAGAACCAAAATCAGAACCTTGTTTTGGGTTTTGCAGTTGGCAAGCGGCTAATGCATGTTCCTTCAAGCAATGACCATCTTTTAATAACATCAGTTTTTCAGTTTCTAACTCTTCACTGCTTATTTCTTGCATTTTTTGTGGGCATTCATCTTTATGGCAGACTAAATAGAAGTCTTCCTGCCAAAAATTAAAATTCATTAATCCGTCTATAGAATAAGGTAAAGCGAGTATCGCGGCATCGAGTTCTCCGGTTCGCACCATATCAACAAGTGTATGAGATTGTTCTTCTAATATTTTTAATTTGAAGTTTGGGTATTGATGCCTAACTTCAGGTAATACTTTAGGTAAAAGATAGGGACCAATGGTCGGAATAACACCTATGCTCATCGGGCTTGAAAATGGCAGATTATCACTTTGTGGTATTTGCAGTAACTCGTCTAATGCTAACTTTACCTTTTTGGCTTTATTTAGTATTAATTGTCCTTTTTGGGTCACTAATACCTGCTTGTTATTGCGCTCAAAAATGATTAACCCGAGTTGTTTTTCAAGTTCATTGATTGCTGTGCTTAACGCTGACTGAGATACATTACAGGCCTCTGCCGCTTTTTTAAAATGCAATGTTTTTTCAATAGCTAATGCATAGTGCAGTTGTTTTATTGAGATCATGTTACTTATGATAAATTTTATAGAACGTAGCTACTACTTTAAGAGAAATTATCGAATTAGTCATTTTCTTTTTACAATCCCAGTATCTGATTTCGACTTAATAGCATTGAACGCGAGATTGAACACCAGTTAACGGCTATTCATCTTTTTCAGTACTTACTTTGTTATTCTGTTTTTTAGAACATTAAAATCAATTTAATCAAATTTATTAATCGTCTAAGTGTGTTTACTATACCCACATCGAAAGCAAACATGCTTTTTAAACCCAATGAAATAGAACATTTCAATTTTAACTTTTAAATAAAATAAACGAGGAAATACACATGGCTCAAATAGGAAAAACTATCCCAGAATTTAAAGCGCAAGCATTTCATAACAATGAATTTGTTGAGGTAACGTCTGAGAGTACAAAAGGGAAATGGTCAATATTTTTGTTTTACCCGGCTGACTTTACCTTTGTTTGTCCTACTGAATTAGAAGATATGGCAAACCAGTATGAAGAATTGCAAAGACTAGGTGTTGAAGTGTACTCGGTATCAACAGATACCCATTTTTCACATAAAGCATGGCACGACTCTTCAGATGCCATTGGAAAAATTAAATTTCCAATGATTGGCGACCAAACCGGCGCAATTACCCGTGGTTTTGATGTGATGATTGAAGAAGATCACATGGCACACCGTGGTACTTTTTTAGTTGACCCAGACGGTATTATTCAAGTGGCTCATATTCATGCCGGTGGTATTGGCCGAAGTGCGAAAGACATGGTACGTAATGTAAAAGCGGCACAATATGTTCGTGAAAATGACGGTGAAGTATGTCCCGCAGCTTGGGAGCAGGGTGAAGCAACCTTAACACCAAGTTTAGACTTAGTCGGTAAAATCTAAGTCGATCGCTTTTAAATTGGCGGAAGTTGGTCTGCTTTTAGCAATACCTTTCCGCCTTCTTTCACCCGTTTAGATGACTTGTTTATTTTAAGCTAATTCATCGAAGTAATAAGGTAGCACCATGTTAAGCAAAGATATTATAAACGCAGTAAAAACGTATACCCAAAAGATGACTAACAAGGTATCACTGGTTTTACAGACAGGTGAACATGAAAAACGTCTCGAATTAAAAGAATTTTTAACACAGTTATGTTCAACATCAGAAAACGTAACGTTAGTTGAACGTGATGATAATTTACGTAGCCCAATAAGCTTTTATTTAGAGGTTGCAGGTCAAAATAACGGTATTCATTTTTCGGGTATTCCAAGTGGTCATGAGTTTAATTCACTTATTTTAGCGATACTACAATCATCAGGAACTGAGCTTAAGCTTGATAATAGCTTAACTAAAATGGTGCAAAAAATAACGGAAAAGCTACACTTTGAAGTGTTTATCTCATTAAGTTGTCATAACTGTCCTGATGTAGTGCAATCGTTAAATCAGTTTGCCTTATTAAATGACAATATCAGCAGTGAAATGATTGATGGTGGTCTTTTTAAAACGTTAATTGATCAACGTAATATTCAAGGTGTGCCTAGTGTTTACTTAAACGGTAAGTTATTTGCTAATGGTAAAATAGATACCGCACAGTTAGTTGATAAACTGATCGAACGTTTTCCCTATATTATTGGCGGTGATGAAAATGAAAAATTACCGCTACAAGATATTACCGTCATTGGTGCTGGTCCGGCTGGTGTTGCTGCCGCAATTTATGCTGCGCGCAAGGGGCTTAATGTCACTATGATTGCCGATCGAATTGGTGGTCAAGTTAAAGATACCGTGGGTATTGAAAACTTGATATCAGTACCAAAAACAACAGGAACTGAGCTCACTGGCAATATGCAAGCTCACTTAAACGATTATAATATAACGATAAAAGAGTTTTTACGTGTCGAAAAAATAGAGAAAGGTTACCCTGAAAGTAAAGCACCGAAAAAATTATACCTTTCAAGTGGTGAAATCATTGAATCTAAAACGGTGATTATTGCTACCGGAGCAAAATGGCGTGAGCTTGGTATCCCCGGAGAAAAAGAGAATATAGGCTCAGGCGTTGCTTATTGTCCACATTGTGATGGTCCATTTTTTAAAGGTAAAGATGTTGCTGTGGTTGGTGGTGGTAACTCAGGTATCGAAGCTGCGCTAGATTTAGCCGGTATGGTTAATCATGTGACCGTTTTTGAATTTCTACCACAATTAAAAGCCGATAAAGTCTTAGTAGACAAAGCCGAAGCTCATGAAAAAATCACGATTATTAAAAATGTAGCGACTAAAGAAGTTATTGCCGAAAATGGCAAAGTGGTTGCACTTGCCTATGAAGATAGAGCCTCTGGTGAAATGAAACAACAAAGCCTGTCAGGTATTTTTGTACAAATAGGATTATTACCAAACAGTGGTTTTTTACAGGGTGTTGTTGAGTTGACTAAACATGGTGAAGTGATTATTGATGAGAAATGTCATACCACCGAACCGGGTATATTTGCCGCAGGTGATGTATCTACAGTACCTTACAAACAAATTGTTATTGCAATGGGAGAAGGTGCAAAAGCATCACTGTCAGCCTTTGATTATCTCATTAGAGAAAGTGAGTTCTAATCATTAATAGTACGCGAACTAATCGAATAAAGGTTAATTCGCGTGTTTTTAGATATCTATATTAATTTATGAAAGGAATTTAAAGATGAACGAAAAAAAGATAACCACTCGAGGTAAATGTCCGGTAATGCACGGCGGCGCAACAGCCAGCAATATGTCAAATATTGAATGGTGGCCAAAGGTTCTGAATCTTGACATTCTTCATCAACATGATACCAAAACAAACCCAATGGGAGCTGAGTTTAACTATCGAGAAACGGTTAAGAAACTCGATACTGTCAACCTCAAGAAAGACTTAACGGCATTAATGACCGACAGTCAAGACTGGTGGCCTGCAGACTGGGGGCACTATGGCGGACTCATGATCCGCATGTCTTGGCATGCGGCGGGTACCTATCGAATTGCTGATGGCCGAGGTGGTGCGGCTACCGGTAATCAGCGTTTTGCGCCAATAAATTCCTGGCCAGACAATGTCAATTTGGATAAGGCACGACGTCTACTTTGGCCAATCAAGAAAAAATATGGAAACAAACTTAGCTGGGCTGATTTAATTGCTTACGCAGGGACCATAGCTTATGAATCTATGGGGTTAACAACTTTCGGTTTCGCTTTTGGTCGTGAAGATATCTGGCATCCAGAAAAAGACACCTACTGGGGAGATGAGAAGGAATGGCTTGCCCCGAGTGGAAGTGAGGGCAGTCGCTATTCTGGTGAGCGCGATCTTGAAAACCCGTTAGCCGCAGTAATGATGGGACTAATATATGTTAACCCTGAAGGGGTAGATGGTAGTCCAGATCCACTTAAAACGGCCAATGATGTTCGTGTAACCTTCAAGCGTATGGCGATGAACGATGAAGAAACGGTAGCTCTTACTGCCGGTGGTCACACAGTGGGTAAATGTCATGGTAATGGCGACGCGTCACTGTTAGGTTCAGAGCCAGAAGCCGCTGATATTGAAGAACAGGGCTTTGGCTGGAATAATAAAACCAAGCGCGGCATTGGTCGTGACACTGTATCGAGTGGCATTGAAGGAGCATGGACTACCCATCCCACACAATGGGATAATGGTTATTTTTCTATGCTACTCAATAACGACTGGGAACTAAAAAAGAGTCCGGCAGGAGCTTGGCAGTGGGAGCCTGTCAATATTAAGGAAGAAGATAAACCCGTTGATGTTGAAGACCCCTCTATTCGCAATAACCCGATTATGACTGACGCCGACATGGCAATGAAGATGGACCCACAATATCGTAAAATTTCAGAACGCTTCTTCAAGGATCCTGATTACTTCTCTGAGGTTTTTGCCCGTGCATGGTTTAAACTAACCCATCGTGATATGGGGCCAAAGATCCGTTACATTGGAGCGGATGCACCACAAGAAGATCTTATCTGGCAAGACCCTGTACCTGCAGGAAATACCAGATTCGATATAACATGGGTAAAAAATAAAATAACAGCGAGTGATCTTAGTATCAGTGAAATGGTTACCACTGCATGGGATAGTGCCAGAACCTTCCGTGGCTCTGATAAACGTGGTGGTGCAAATGGGGCACGTATTCGCCTAGCGCCTCAAAAAGACTGGGAAGGTAATGAACCTTCGCGTCTAACCAAAGTACTTACTTTGTTTGAAAAAATTGCGGCTGATAGTGGTGCAAGTATCGCAGATGTCATCGTACTTGCAGGCAATGTGGGTATTGAACAGTCTGCAAAAGCAGCCGGCTTTAACGTAACGGTTCCATTTTCGCCAGGTCGTGGCGATGCTATAGACGAAATGACAGATGTAGAGTCTTTTGAAGTGCTTGAACCTATCTATGATGGGTACCGTAACTGGTTGAAAAATGACTATGTTGTAAGTGCCGAAGAGTTAATGCTTGAGCGTTCACAGTTAATGGGATTAACAGCCCATGAAATGACGGTACTCGTTGGTGGCATGCGTATGCTAGGAACTAACTTCGGTGGTACAAAGCACGGAGTATTTACTGAGCATGAAGAGGTACTATCGAACGACTATTTCGTTAACCTAACTGATATGAATTATACATGGAAACCCGTAAGTAATAATGTATATGAAATACTTGATCGTCAATCAAATAAAGTCAAATGGACCGCAACACGGGTTGATCTTATTTTCGGTTCAAACTCGATTCTGCGCAGTTATGCTGAAGTGTATGCACAAGATGATAATAAGGAAAAATTTGTCCTGGATTTTATAGCTACATGGACAAAGGTTATGAATGCTGACCGCTTCGATCTACTTTAATACTAAACGGTTAATAAAAGTCTATTGGCTGTTAGAAGAGTGAGATAAAATCCGATGTTCACAGACATCGGATTTTTTATATAGATTACTTGGTTTATTGTCTGTAATGAATTGATTTATAACCACTTACTGGGGGTGTATGAAATAATTTTAATTTATACTAATACCCAAGCCATTAAATAATTGCCCTCTTGTGCATGGGAATGAGGGAATATTCCAATACGGCATTGCTCACATGGATGTGTAAGCACAGGTTTTTAGTGCCAGATAAAACCTAAGCACTCACATGATAATGGTAGCCCTTAACCATTAATGATGTGCTGGCACTAAAGTACCATACAGCTCTTTGGGTGATTACGTCATTCTTACTGAGTCAATTTCACCTTTGGAAAATTTTATGGGCATATTTTTAAAACCTAAGCAGATGATTTTAATTTTTACCTTCTCTTTGTTACCTATATTTGCGTTTGCGCAGTTCAAATCAATACCTGATTTTGGTGATAATCCAGGGGAATTATTAGCGAGTTATTATGCACCAGCCGATAATAATGGGGCTCTCGTGGTGTTATTGCATGGCTGTGTTCAAGATGGAGAAAAACTGGCTGAGCAAAGTGGTTTTTTATCATTAGCCAAGCAGCATCATTTTTCCTTATTGATCCCCCAACAAGTGAAAAGTAATAATATCAAAAGCTGTTTTAATTGGTTTTCTCCGCAGGATATTGATAAAAATCAAGGTGAAAATTTATCAATGAAAAATATGATCATTGCGGTGAAAAAAATAACCCAAGCTAAGAACGTTTATATAGCGGGCTTGTCTGCTGGCGGAGCAATGGCAAATGTAATGCTGGTTAATTACCCTGACTTGTTTGAATCAGGCGCAGTTATTTCAGGTATTCCTTATGCTTGTGCCGATAATTTAATTAAGGCCATTTCTTGCATGCGCAGTGGTCCATCTCAAACGACAAAAGAGCTCACATTGTCCGTTAAACAGCTTGATAGTAAGCGCAGTACCTGGCCAAGCCTATCGATTTGGACAGGAAAAAATGATCAAATCGTTCATCCATCAAATGCTTTAGCATTAGCTGAGCATTGGGCGATGCTTAATTTATCAAATAAAAATCCACAGGTAGATGTTAAAAAAGGCTACCAAGTTAGCCAATGGACCAATACACAAAAATCATCGCTAATTGAAGGCAGTGAAATTGAACACATTAAAATTGAGCTCATTGAAATTGAAGGCATGGGTCATGGTTTGGCCGTAAATCCAATGGAAATAAATGGAGGCGAAACGGGCCATTTTTTACTGGAATCACCGATTAGTGCTGCAAAACATATTGTAGAGTTTTGGGGAATAAGGTAAAAAACACGTAAAAGTCATCAGTAAATAAAAATAAAAATTAAATTAATTATTGTATATCAATGTATTGCAGTTAAATTCAGCCATATACTACTATAGTACAAATTATATTTTCACAAATTTGTTATAGAGTTTTATTCATACCAAAAAAGTAAATAAAAAAATAATCTCAATAATAATTATAAAATCTCGGGGAAATATATGAATTCACGTATCAGTAAACTCAGTTATCTCACGATTGCCATAACAACGGCTTTAGTGACTAGCTCAACTTTTGCAGCCGAAGAGGCACAGGTTGATAAAAATGAACCAAGCTTAGAGCGAATAGAAGTTACCGCCCGTAAATCGATAGAAAATTTACAAGAAGTCCCCGTTGCTGTTACGTCAATCAGTGCCGATGAATTATTTGAAAAAGGTATTGAAGTACTGACGGAAGTACAACAATTCTCGCCCAATACTACCCTACAACGCAGTCGCGGTACTAACTCAACTATCACTGCATTTATTCGTGGTGTGGGGCAACAAGATCCATTGTGGGGTTATGAAGCTGGCGTTGGTATTTATATTGATGATGTTTATATTGCACGCCCGCAAGGTGCAGTACTTGATTTGTTAGATATTGAACGTGTTGAAGTATTACGTGGTCCTCAAGGCACACTTTATGGAAAAAATACCATAGGTGGAGCCATTAAATATGTGACGAAAGAAATGTCAGGAGATGCCGAGTTTAAAGTGCGAGGCACTATCGGCCAATA
Source organism: Alteromonadaceae bacterium (assembly GCA_047621305.1). Classification (GTDB taxonomy): domain Bacteria; phylum Pseudomonadota; class Gammaproteobacteria; order Enterobacterales; family Alteromonadaceae; genus Colwellia_A. The sequence continues at coordinate 112,146 of JBLHNB010000002.1, forward strand.
TGGCCAGAAAGATATAAAACTAACCGGTCAATATCCTATTATTGCAGATAAACTCTATGTTGGCTTTGGTGTAGCCAGTATGAAACGAGATGGTTACGGAGACTTTGTTACGTCTGACTTAGCCAATCAAGATAATGAAAATTATAATAAAGACGTAACGGCCAGTCGTATTACCTTAGAATATCATGCAACGGATGATTTGTTTTTTAGCTTTAATTGGGACAAAACACAAGACGATTCAAACTCAAAAGGTGGTTATAGATTATTACCAAGCATATTAACGGATGCGCCAGTACCTGATAGTGTTTATAACTCTTATACCAGTTTGCCCACTAAGAACGAAGTTGAGTTAGAAGGGTTAAGTTTTACTGCCAATTGGAGTGTGTCGGACACAACCAGCTTAAAATATGTTTATTCGGCACGAGAAAGTTACTCTCCAACTAATATCGATTTTGACAACACTCCACTACGTATTTTTGATGTGCCCGCTATTTATGACGACGAACAAACCACCCATGAACTGCAGTTAAATAACTACGGAGATAACTATAAATTTATTTCAGGTCTTTATTATTACGATGGTGAGTCTTGTGGACAATTTGAAGCCATTTTAGAAGTTTTAGGTAATTCGATTGGTTTTCCTGGTTTAACGCGTGAAGTCAGTGGTTGTAGTAACTCAATCAGTAAAGCCGTCTATGCACAATTAAGTTACGACTTATCAGAAAAATGGTCGGTAACGGCTGGCGCTCGATATACCCAAGATGAAAAAGCGGCGAAAGTAAATAACGGATTAATTTTTGATACCGTTTATCCTGAATCAGGTTGGATTGATGGTTATATTCGCCCTGAAGGTGACTTAGTGCCAACTGTGCTTGATGATGAAGATGACTGGTCTAAATTTACGCCACGTATTGGTGTCGAATATCAAATGAATGACGATTTGATGTTTTTTACTAGCTTTTCACAAGGTTTTAAATCAGGTACTTTTAATCCAAGAGCAACGATGGCTGAGCCTGCCGCTAATCCAGAAGAAGTTGATTCTATTGAGGTGGGCATGAAAAGTGAATGGTTGGATAACAGATTACGCGCCAACATTACTTTATTTTCACTGGATCATAAAGACCGTCAATATATTTCAGTATTGCCCGGTAAAGACGCCACCGAATTAAATCAACGTTTAGGTAATATTGGTACGTCAGATGCCACCGGCATTGAAGCAGAGTTTACCTTTTTAGCGACGGAATCGTTAATGTTAAGCGCTAATTTTGGTTTCATTGATTCTGACTTTAAAGAAGTCATTGATACCCATCCCGATACCGGAAAAGTGTTTGATAAATCTGATAACTTTAGCATTTCAAATACGCCTGACTTTACTTATAACTTAGCCGCGAATTACACGATAGAATCAAAATTTGGTGACTTCATTATTAATGCTAGTTACTACTACCGTGATGATTATGTATTGTTTGAAGAGAATAGCTTACTCACCCAAGACGGTTATGGAATTGTTAATTTGAGTGTTAATTGGTATAGCCAAGAAAGTAATTGGAGCGCAGGGTTACACCTGAAAAACTTAACCGATGAAGAGTATATGGTGGGGGGATATCAATTTGTTACACCACAAGATGATGGTACTTTCTTACCTGGCTTAGGAGGCGATAATACATTAATTGGTTATTTTGGAGACCCAAGAACAATATCGTTAACGGTAGGTTATCAATTTTAATTTAGGGTAGGTAATATCAAATTAATTGATATTAGTAATTGATATTAGTAATTGATATTAGTAATTGAGCTAAAAAGAGCTGGCACCTGTCAGTTCTTTTTTTCATACTAATACCGATGAACTCAGATAATTTTTTAAAGGACGCATTTATGTCGCAAGCAAAAGTCATTATTGCCGATGACCACCCATTATTTAGAACGGCATTAAAACAAGCCATTATTGAATGTATTGATGATGCTGGGACATTAGAAGCTAATAATTTCAGTGAACTGTTAACCGCAATAGAGCTAAACCCGAGCTTAGAAATTGTCTTTCTTGATTTACATATGCCGGGAAATAACGGTTTTACTGGATTAACCCAATTACAAAATCACTACCCAGACCTTGTCGTGATCATGGTTTCATCAGATGATAATGACGAAACTATGCAAAAAGCGATTAACTTTGGTGCCGCTGCTTTTATTCCCAAGTCTGCAAATTTAACAACTATAGCTATTGCCATTGATACGGTATTAGACGGAAGTATTTGGCTGCCTGAACGAGTTGACATTAATACTGACAAACAAATGATGCTCTCTAATCAAAAATTAGCCAAGCAACTAGCACAGCTTACCCCTCAACAATACGTGGTATTAACGCAAATAGCTGTTGGGCAACTCAATAAACAAATTGCTTATGATTTAGATATTAAAGAAACCACCGTGAAAAAACATGTTTCTGCTATTTTAATGAAATTACAAGTCAATAACCGCACCTTAGCCGGTTTAGCGTATCAACAATTAATGTTAGCGCTACCAGAAAATATTCAAGAAGCCGTTTAAAATTGTTAACTTTAGTTCTATCTATCTTAGCTTATGGTACTAAGGTGCTAAATAAATAAACAAAATTTTATCTTAAAATAGCCTCATTACTTTTGTTCATTAGAAGTAGGGCAGGTACATAATACCAATCCCATTAAGTTATTGCTCACTTGTACGGGTTAAAATTTTTCAGGTCTAGGTTGCTCTCAATCCTCATAGCTCGCTATGAGTTAATCAAGCGCCTCGCCCTATAATATTTTTCTGCGCACAATAAGACCACACACTTAATGGAATGGTTATAACTAACTTTTTCAACCACATACTCGCTCCTACCCGTGCCTAACCACGCACTTTTTCTAATGAACTTTCTGGCTTGTTTTCATCTATATAGGAATAAATATGTTAAAAGGTAAAGTTGCGCTAATTACAGGTTCAACAAGTGGCATAGGTTTAGCTACGGCACATGTATTAGCAGAGCAAGGTATTCATATAGTTTTACATGGCTTAATGTCGAAAGAAGAGGGAAATGCTTTAGCACAAGAATTTGCGCAGCAATACCAAATAAAGACTTTCTTTAGTAATGCTGACCTTAGAGAACCGTTAAGTATTACTGAGTTTATTGATAAGGCATTGTTACATATGGGCGGTATTGATATTTTGATCAATAATGCTGGCATACAACATACAGCAAGTGCGGTAAGTTTTCCTTTAAACAAATGGAACGACATTATTGCCATTAACTTATCAGCTGCTTTTCACGCTATCCAAAAAATATTACCCAGCATGCAAGAAAATAAATGGGGGCGAATTATCAATATAGCTTCTGTACATGGTTTAGTGGGTTCAGTAAATAAATCAGCCTATTGCGCGGCTAAACACGGTATTATTGGCTTAACAAAAGTGATCGCTTTAGAGTGTGTAGAGCAAGGCATTACTGCAAATTCCATCTGCCCAGGTTGGGTGGATACGCCACTAATTAATAATCAAATACAACAGGTTGCCGATCAAAAAAACATTGAATTTGACCAAGCAAAATACAATTTAGTCACCTCAAAACAACCATTACCACAAATGATCGAACCTCGCCAAATTGGTGAATTTATTTTGTTTTTATGTAGTGACAGTGCCCGCAGTATAACCGGTGCTTCACTGCCTATGGATGGCGCATGGACCGCGCAGTAGGGAGTAATAACATGAAAACTGATGACCGTCTTTTCATCTATCCCACACAAAAAATCCTATCCCCGTGGTCCTTGAACATGGCTAAAAACTTTAGCTACAAGATGCATGAGTGAGTAATAAGCGGGCTATTAGGATTGAATGCAACGCAGTAGATGAGGTTTTTAGACTGATCAAAACCTCATCTTCAATGAGTACGGGTATAAAGTAAGGTACATGAAAGGATTACCAAAGGAACAGAACTCAATAGTTCCGCCTTAACTCCCCATACCCGAATACTTTACACCAGCAAGTAGTGCCATTTCTCTATGCCAAGTAGCTAAGTCCTTTTTATTAAATTTTTCAAATGAATCATGCCCGCAAGCCCTAGCCATAACTGACATTAATTCAGAGGATGCTTCAAAAAAGTTTTTGAGCTGCACGGCCGATTTTTCTATATTTAAACGTTGGCGTAAGTCTTTTTTCTGGGTAGCAATGCCCGCCGGACAGTTATTGGTATTACACATTCTAGCGGCTACACAGCCTATAGCCTGCATAGCACTGTTTGACACAGCAACACCATCTGCGCCTAAGGCTAACGCTTTAACAAAGTCTATTGGAACCCGTAAACCGCCAGTAATAATTAGCGTAACTTTGCCACTAACTCCCTGTTCATCGAGATACTTTCGAGCACGAGCAAGTGCAGGAATAGTTGGTACGCTAATGTGGTCTCTAAACATTTCAGGAGCTGCGCCTGTACCGCCACCTCGACCATCTAAAATAATGTAATCTGCACTGGCATCTAATGCGAATTGAATATCTTCTTCGATATGATTAGCACTGAGTTTAAATCCAATGGGAATACCGCCGGTGACTTCACGCACACGATCAGCAAATTTTTTAAAGTCTGCGGCCGTATGTAAATCTTTAAACGTTGGTGGTGAAATGGCTGAGGTGCCTTCCTCAATCCCACGAACTTCGGAGATCCTCCCTATATTTTTATTACCGGGTAAATGGCCGCCTGTTCCCGTTTTTGCGCCTTGTCCGCCTTTAAAATGGAACGCCTGAACATTTTTGAGTTTAGACTCGTCATAGCCAAAACCCGCACTGGCCAGCTCGTAAAAATATTTTGAGTTCGCTGCCTGCTCTTCAGGTAACATGCCGCCTTCTCCAGAACAAATACCTGTTCCTGCAAGTTCAGCTCCCGTTGCCAAAGCAATTTTGGCTTCTTCAGAGAGCGCGCCGAAACTCATGTCCGATACAAACAATGGGATATCGAGTTTAAGTGGTTTTTTAGCCATAGGACCGATAACTAACTCGGTATTCACAGCCACATTTTCCATAAGTGGTTTGTTAGCCATTTGTGCCACCATGATCTGTAGATCATCCCAGTGTGGTAGTTGATAACGTGGCACCCCCATCGATGTCATGGGACCATGATGTCCCATCTTAGACAAACCTTCTCGGGCCAGTTGATGAATCAATTCAACGGTTGGCTCTTCCTTAGTTGCGCTAGCTGTCGGCATATTACTTACGTTGGTCGTTTGAATTTGAACACCGGGCCCTTCTTTGCCCACTTGCTCTTTATCAAACTTTTTATGACTACCATCACAAAAAGGGCTATTGCCCGTATGTTTACATTGGCATAAATAGGCATCTCCGCTTTCTTCGGCGGTAAAAGGTTTGGGTTTAAAGTCAGTTCCCGCATGAGAACCGTCGCAAAAAGGCTGGTTATTCGAACGTCCACAGGCACAGAAATAATATTCTTCCCCTTTATTAAGGCTCACTTTTTTGGGCACTATCGCTGCAATTATAGGTTTAGTCATTGTTGGTTCCTTTTCTAGTTGTTGTCTATATCTACTTACTTTTAGGTTTTCTTATCAAAGGTCATTTTCTTTAACGTTCGGACTTTCTTACCAAAATGATGATATAGCGCTGCCATTGCATGCCCAAGTATTAATAGCCATACAAGCCAAGCGCCTCCAATATCTTTGTGAATGAAGTCCAATGGCTTCTCAATTTCCGCAAAACTCAAGCCAAGCCTCTCTGCAAAAAGTGTAGTGAATAAACCCGTATTCTCAAATTTTGGGATATCAAATAAGAAGAAAAATTCAGTATTTACACCTGTGCCAAAATAACCTGTTAACGGCATAATGATCATTATTGTATAGAGTGCTAGGTGACCTGACTTAGCAGTAAAATGTTCGAATCTAGTCGCTGGTTCAAGATCAGGCGCACGGTTCATCAGTTTCCAAATAATACGCAGAACAATAAGCAGCTAAAAAAACAGTGCTGTTAGCCAGTGAATCCATTTTGCTAGCGAACCGTATTCTTGCGCTGTGTTCTTAATAGTCATAAACTCTAATTTCTTTGATTAGAACGAGGTAATTATTAGATGGTTCCAACTGGCTTATAGACTCTCATCTCGTGTCCATCTGATTATTGTTGGGTGAGCATTTTGTTCTTTAAGTATGTTCATGGCAGCAACACGATAAAGCTCATTATGTTCGATATTTTCATATAGCCACTTACAGCTATAAACCATCTTAATGAGATGAACTTCTGGGATATTACGCGCATTTTTAGCAATAATTTCCCAGCTATCAAAAGAAATTTTGTTATCCTTTACGCAAGGCAAATCCGCAGGAAAGCCCTTTTCCAGATATAACCCTGTTAACCAAATCCAATAAAGCGACCAAAGTTTGCTATAAGTTTTAGATGATTTTTTATCCGTACCAAAACGTAAGGTCAAATCGGCAAGAGCTTGACAAGCAGTAACCGCATGCAAGGTCGTAAGTGCCGGCTCAGCTAAATATAAACGAATAGCCATTTGTGATATTTCTGCTATTTTATTTTTTAGGTTTTGTTCATTAATCATAAAACCATGACTAAAGGCTAGTTGTTGAATAGTGCTTTCTCCGCAGAGTTGCTCGCATATATATAAACTACCGCCACTGGGTTGAAAACTCACCACCACCTTATCGATGTCCTGATTAATATCAGCCCACGTTGATGAGGCTTTAATATTTAACAATACAGGCTCAAGAGTATCTGACAGCAAAGGCTTTGCGGTATCAGACAATGAAAGCTCAGGGTAATTACGGTATAAATTTTTATAACGAATAGCAAAATAAGCTAAAGCATTAGCAATTAATTTATTGTCACCATGGATAACTGCGAAACTGAGTTGTATTAGTGGATGAAATAAGCCCATTGGCAAGCCCAGTTTCATCTGTTCAAGTGCCTCAGTGACGAATTCTTTTGCGCCGGACATTACTATTCTTTGAGTAAACACTCGGCGAAATTCTAGTAATCGACTGGTTTGCCCCAAGTAGTCTTTCCAGTTATCTAGCGTTATCTCACTTTTATCAATTAAGCCAAGTTCTGTTTCAACATGTGATCGGTGTTTTGGCCAAGTTTGACGAAAACGTTTAATTTCATCATCGTTAGCGCCAAGCCCAGCTAACGACATAATGGTCATCGGATAATGATTCGACATACCCCCTTTAATTACGCCACCTAAATTAGGGTGGAAAAAGCTGTCATGATGCATTTCGTCATTGACGAAAGGTGAAACAGCCGCAGAAGGGACAAAGCTATTCTGCTTAACAGGTTTAAGCATATTCATAGTTAACTCTCAGTATTAATAAAGCGTTTATTAGGAACCTTTAATAGGAACCTAATAATTTTAATAGGAAAAAACAGGCTCTAATCCAATGGGCACAATACCGTGTGGATTGCGTAATGGGCTGACCGAGTTATAACCTTTACGATACACATCAAGCTCAATGGTTTTGCCAACATTGGGTAAACTAACAACATCCTGAAGGTATCGAGATAAATGAGGGTAATCTCTTAACGCTCGCAAATTACATTTGAATGCCGTGAAATACCCGACATCAAAACGTACCAGTGTGGGCAATAAACGCCAGTCAGCTTCGGTAATACTGTCACCTAAAAGGTATTTGCTGTTCGATAAGCGCTGTTCAAGTGTATCAAGGGCAGTAAACACTTTGACCACAGATTCATCATAAGCATCTTGTGTTCTGGCAAAACCCGTTTGATAAACCCCATTATTAATATTTTGATAAATGAAGTCATTAAGCTCATCAATTTCTTGGCCTAATTCGTCAGGATAATAGTCCTGTTCATCACTCGTAATGTCATTAAAAGCACTATTAAACATGCGAATGATTTCTGATGATTCGGTACTAACAATCTTATTTTGCTGTTTATCCCAAAGTACAGGAACGGTCACACGGCCACTATAGTCAGGCACTGCCTTTACATAAAGTTGATGTAAAGCAGATAACCCCAACAGAGTATCGGTAAAGCGAGAATCAGCACTTGTATCATCACTATCAAATACCCAACCATTGTCAGTTCTTAACGGCTTAACTAGTGAGAGCGAAATAACGTTTTCAAGTTGCTTAACACTTCGATAAATTAGGGTGCGATGTGCCCACGGACAGTTAAGTGCGGCAAAAAGGTGATAACGTCCCGCTTCTGCCTTAAAGCCGCTTTCTCCTGAAACCCCGGCACTGGCATCAGCTGTTACCCAATTTCTAAATTGTGCCGTTCCTCGTTGAAATCGACCATTGGCTTCTTTATATTGCTGCTGCTCAAATGCGAGTAACTGTTCATCATTAAGCCAGCTACCATTAATTAATTTTCCCATGATTTTTTCCTTTTTAACCGATTAAAACTTAACCTAACTAAACCTAACTTAGCTTAACCGTTCACGGTTATGGGCTGAGTAAAAGTCAATATAAGGCCCCATTGGTATAATGCGTGTTGGATTAATGGTTTCGTGGCTACCATAGTAATGTGTTTTGATATAATCCATTGCGACCGTGTCAGCAACGCCAGGTACTTGATATAAATCCCGTACATAGCCCCAAATATTCGGGTAATCGACAATGCGGCGTAAGTTACATTTAAAGTGGCCAACATAAACAGCATCAAAACGTACTAAGGTGGTAAATAGTCGCCAATCCGCTTCGGTAATAGTATTGCCTGTTAAGTAACGACGGTTTTCTAAGCGTACTTCTAACGTATCAAGGGCATCAAAAATCTCCACTACCGCTTCGTCATACGCTTCTTGAGTGGTAGCAAAACCAGCACGATAAACACCGTTATTAATGGTTGGATAGATAAAGTCATTCAGTTCATCTATTTCTGCTAGTAATTCTGCTGGTGAAAAGTCACCGGGTAAGGCTCCTACTTCATCAAACGCTGAATTAAACATGCGAATAATTTCAGGTGACTCATTGCTAACTATGGTATTGGTTTTCTTATCCCATAAAATTGGTACTGTTACTCGCCCCGTATAATCAGATTGTGCTGCGGTATAAATTTCATGGACGTTTATGGCATTGTGAATCGGATCGGCTACCACGCCTTCACCGGGTGCAAATGTCCAACCTTCATCGCCCATAAAAGCATTTACTACCGACATTGATATCATGCCTTCTAAGCCTTTAAGTTTGCGATAGATAATGGTGCGATGTGCCCAAGGACAGGCTAATGATACATATAAGTGGTAACGATTAGGCTCAGCTTCAAAACCACCGATACCTGATGGGCCAGCGCTCCCATCTTTGGTGATCCAATTTCGAAAACTGGGTGCTTTGCGCTCAAAACGACCACCCGTAGATTTAGTATCGTACCATTCGTTTTGCCATTTACCGTCAACTAAAAGTCCCATTGTTTACTCCTAAAATTCTTTGAATATAAAGTTAGTTATCTGTATGGCAATAGCGTTTTCTACTATCACCAACTCACTTGTTCATTGCACCTGCATAAAATAACGGATGAATATATTATTTCTGTAAAGTAGCTTAAGCGTCTTTCTTGTTAGCACGGTTATCTAAGGAAAAAGCACCAGGGCCGTGAACAAAAAGTGTTAAGAAACCACCCGCAATGGCAATATTTTTCATAAAGTTAGTCATTTCAGCTTGATTGCTAAAGTCTGCATGAAACAGTATTGCTGACACTATGCTAAAACCAGCTAATGCGATGGCTGCATATTTTGTTTTCCAGCCTAAAATAATCGCTAAACCGCCAAACGCCTCCGTTAAAATAACGAGTGGTAATAAAGATCCGGGAACGCCCATTGCCTCCATATAACCTTGTGTGCCTGCATATTGTGATATTTTTGTTAGCCCGGACATAAAGAACATGATGGCTAAAAAGAAACGACCTGTTGGTGCTGCAAAAGTTTGTAATGTATTCATGGTAAATCTCCAGATTGAATTAAGTTAATCGTGTGGCAATCGTGCTGCCTTGTTGATGAGGTAATCTTATTGGTAAACAAAAAAAGGATAAACACAAGAAATCAGAAAACATTGTGTCTATTTTGAGAACAACTAAGTGAGTGCGACGATAGGTACTTGCTAATTATTTAGCTAGTTTAATAAACAAGGTGTTGGACAACACCTTGTTATTTTCAATACTATAAAGCCTGATCCCAATATGGATTATCACCAAAGCGCTCAACCAAAAAATCGATCAAACTGCGCACTTTAAGCGGCAAATGCCTGTTGGGCGGGTAAACGGCATAAGCATACATCGTTGGCATTTGATATTCTGTGAGCACAGGTACTAAGGATTTCGTTGCCAGCGACTGCCAGACAATAAACGTAGGTAAAAACGTGATGCCGTGATGGGATTCTGCCAATGATTTAAGAAAGTCACCATTATTAGCGATAAAATGGGGATCAAGATAGACAGTCTGCTCCTCTCCCTTTTTAGTAAACTTAAGTCCACTTTGATCAGTACCGCCATATTTAAGTACCTTATGCTGTTTTAGCTCACTAGGAGACTTTGGTTCTCCATGGGCTTTTAAGTATTCTGGACTAGCACATAAAACATGTTTTATTGGCGCTACTTTTCTTGCTTGCAAGTTAGAATTATCTAATTGGCCGATGCGAAAGGTCAAATCGACTCCTTGTTCAACGATATCTATTTTTTGGTCAGAAAAGTTAATGTTCAATTTTAGATCGGTATGCTGCTTCAAAAATAAATCAAGAGCAGGAGCTAAGTGACTCAGACCAAAAGACAAAGGTACCGCAATATTGAGCGTGCCTGCTAATGCTCTTTTACTACTTGATGTTTGACTGTTTAACTCTTCCACTTCATCAATAATTACTTTGCTGCGTTGATAATAACGCTGACCAGCTTCAGTAAGGCTAGACATCCGAGTGGTACGATTGATTAACTTGGTGCCAAGCTTATGCTCTAACGAAGCTAAACGTTTACTCACCGCTGATTTAGCGATATTCATTTGCTCAGCCGCTTTAGTAATACTACCTGATTCAACTACCCGTAAAAAAATAGTCATATCTTCAAGCTGTCCCATATCTCCCTCCAAGGTTTTTAAGCATGATTGTTTCCTTTTGGTTAACACTATTTTTAGTTAACAGATGTTTATCCTTTTTATGTTAACAACTATTATTAATTCATCAAGTTTCAACCGCAATTTTATGCTTGAAACTACCTTTACTTAAATGAACTGTGGTGCATTATTATGTCTCAACACACTGACGAACTAGCTGGAAAAATTATTGAAGGAAACACGAGTAGGGAGCTTAATAGTATTTCTAAAGGACACCTTGGCTCTGATGGCGATGGGGTCAAATTAACGCGCTTAATCGGTAATCAAGATCTGAATATGTTAGATCCTTTTTTGCTACTAGATCTTTTTGAATCTGACCAGTCCAATGACTATATCGGTGGTTTTCCTGATCATCCTCACCGAGGATTTGAAACCGTCACTTATATGCTTGCCGGTAGAATGCGTCATAAAGACAATGCAGGTAATGAGGGGGTTATATCGGCGAATGGTGTGCAATGGATGACGGCTGGTAAAGGCATTGTTCATTCTGAAATGCCTGAGCAAGAGTCAGGTTTACTTAAAGGTTTTCAACTTTGGGTCAATTTACCTAAAACCCATAAAATGACTGAACCTGCTTATCAAGAGTTTCCTGCTGATAAATTGGCTATGGAATATAATGATGATGGTAGTGAAATTAGAGTCATTTCAGGAACAACTAATAAGGGAACCACAGGGCCTGTCGTTAATACTCTGGTAACACCAACTTATATGGATGTGCATTTACCGGCAGGCACTATTTTTGAACAAACGCTGCCAATGAATGACAATGCATTTATTTTTGTCATCGAAGGCAGTGTCTTGGTTGGAAATAGTGGTCAAGAACTTCAGCAAAACCATCTAGGTATATTATCAAAAGGTGATGCAGTAACCATTACCGCATCCTCTGAGAATAACAATTTTTTATTGATTTCAGGCAAGCCACTCAATGAAGACGTCGCTAGGGGAGGGCCCTTTGTCATGAATACCAAAGCAGAAGTTATGCAAGCCTTTGATGATTTTCAAAACAATAAGTTTTAGGAGTATAAAATCAACTCTCTGATCAATTGCCTTTACGGTAAGCAAGAAAATAACTTAGCTATAAAAGTCGAGCATCGACCTCAATGGGAGCAAGATCTAACATTGCCACCAATAGAAGCATTAATATTTATGGCATAGTATTTTTTAATTAAATTTTTGGGTGCGGAAAGACAGGTGGAACTCCATTTCGGGTAATAACACAGATTACGTCACCCATAATACCTCCAAGTAACAACAACCTTCTGATTGTAGTTTAGTGATTTATCCCATCACGTTATGGTGGAAGCATAATATTCATCTAACCAATACCTAAATGATGCATTGTTAATTAATCTGAACTCTGGATAAAAGAGAACGTTGAGCAAGTGCTGCTTATCGAGAGTTGAGGTTACTTACACGTGCTGATCTATTAGAATTGAATTACCATCAGGATCTTTAATAGCGAAACTTGAAGGGCCAATTTCCCCAGTAATAGATTGTTCTATTATGTTGACACCTTGAGCCTCAAAATCTTTTAAAAGTTCTCTAATGTCTGTAAATGACGCTAATGTTTTATAATCTTTGTCCCAACCCGGATTGAAAGTCATTATATTTCCTGTAAACATGCCATGAAACAAACCTATAGTATGACCATCATTTTTTAGTATCAACCAATTTTGAGATTGATCTCCGCCAACTATTTCAAAACCCAATTTTTGATAAAATACTTTTGACTCTTCGATGTTATTAACCGATAAACTTACTGAAAACGCACCTAATTTCATTTTACACTCCTTGTTTGATTTCAACACTAACGAGCTTTTATATTACTTGACCATTGCAACAGCCTTTATTTTTAATTACCTGAAATAATTAGGCTAACAAATACATGACCTTACCGAGACAGCCGTTTAGCACAGTCTAAATAAAGTTATTTTCTTTAGTTATTTACTCGTTTTGGAAGGGGTGGCGCGGGTTGTCATCTTTAGCCTTCCTTTGCACTATTGGCTCTATCATGGTGTTTTAGTTTACCTCTTTTTAGACCTTTTTCAATACAAACGAATTGAAACTGTCGTTTTTTTCAACCGATAATTAATACAGGTAATTAATACAGGTAGTTAACGCAGGTAGTTAATACACGCAATTAACAGGTGTTATTATGAGAGGCTTAATCGTAGCAATTCACGGTTAATGGTTAATGGTTAATAGTTAATGGTTAATGGTTAATAGTTAATGGTAAATGGATAAGCCGAGTTCTTCCGCAATACCTTCTACGAGTTTCATCCCAACCACTGAATTACCATAGCTGTTTAAAGGTGGGCTCCATGTACAAATTACGCCATAGTTAGGCACAACGGCAATGAGGCCACCACCCACACCACTTTTAGCGGGTAAACCTACAGAAAAAGCAAACTCTCCAGATTGATCATACATACCGCTGGTTGATAATATGGCATTAACACGATGAGCATCTTTTGGACTACAGATTATTTTTTTTGAGTTAGGGTCAACGCCTTTATTGGCTAAAAAAAGTAAACTTTTTGCCAACTGTTGACAACTCATAGCAACAGAGCATTGAGTAAAGTAATGACTTAATACATCGGGAATTTCAGCTTCTATATTACCGAAACTCTTCATTAGATAGGCTAGGGCAGCATTACGGTTACCATGTGCTAGTTCAGATTGATAAACTTGGTTGTCCACACGGATAGTCTCAGTAGCAGCGAGATTTCTTACAAAGCTTAAAAAGGCGAGTTTACTTGCTGAAAAATGGCTTGTTAACACATCAGAAATCAACAAAGCACCAGCATTTATAACTGGATTACGTGGTACACCTTTTTCCCACTCTAACTGAATAATAGAGTTAAAAGGTTGACCAGAAGGTTCCATTTTTACTCGTTGCCATAACGAATCACCTACGCGGTTCATGGCCATGACCAAACCAAAAACTTTAGAAATACTTTGAATAGAAAAAGGTCGTTGATAGTCACCTGCACCGACAACATTGCCGTCAATCGTGGCCACCGATATTCCTACTAGATCAGGCTTTACCTTGGCTAGTGCAGGAATATAGTCTGCTACTTTACCTTGTAAAAAAGTATCGCGCTGAGTAAGGAGTAGCACCTCTAATTTTTCTTGTAAATCAACAATATTTTTTTTCATGTAATTATTTGATGTTTGACATGCTTAATAGCCGACCATTATGCACAATCTAAATCAGAGGTATAGTCTTTAATATATACTCGTACTCATTGAAGATGCAGGTTTTGATCCGTCTAAAACCTCAAATACTGCGTTGCATTCAATCCTAATAGCCCACTATTACTTAATCATGCATCTTGTAGCTAAAATTTTAGCCATGCTCAAAATCACGCATCTTCAATGACCACGGGTATAGGTAGGGTCAAATGAGTCTTTTAAAATAAAACAGAGCCTTACTGTCCATAAGATTTCCAAGCAATAACAACGCACTGATTATAGTTTTAATGAATTAATTATTTAGTAAAAACCCTTTTTAAAAAAATGGTTTGCTAGGTTGTTACTCACTTGTATTATATGGGTATTTCGTTAATGCAGGTGTTTATTTAGAGTCAAGGTGCTTTATAGTAAGCAACTGAGTAAGCTGCTCAATTTTCGCCTCTAATGCCTGTATATCCTCTTTGGTTGCTAATACTTGATTTGTTTTTCCTTCTTCTTCGTGCATTATTTGCATTGCATCAACGATAATACCGATAAATAAATTGAGTACGGCAAAACTCGTGATGATAATGAAAGGCACAAAAAACAACCAGGATAACGGGAAATATTCCATCGTTGGACGCACTATACCCATCGACCAACTCTCTAATGTCATCACCTGGAATAAGGTATAAGCAGAAGCGCCAATACTACCAAACCATTCTTGCATATTAGCATCAGTGTGATTGCCAAATATTTTAGTGACTAATACCGCAGAAACATAAAAAATAATGCTTAATACGCCAATTACTGAAGCCATGCCAGGTAAAGAGTGCCCTAAAGCGCCAATAACGCGACGCATTTGTGGCACCACTGAAAGTAACCGTAATACTCTTAATATTCTAAAAGCACGCAATACAGACAAAGCACCACTACTGGGCACCCAAGAAATAGCCACAATAATAAAGTCAAACCAATTCCAGCCGGAGCGGAAAAACTCACCTCGATAAACGGCTAGTTTTAGTAGCAGTTCCAGCGTGAACGTCACTAATATTACATTATCAATTAGATGCAAGGCGTCGGCATAGCGTTCGCCAAAGTCTGTGGTTTCTAAGCCTAGGGTAATGGCATTAAATAAAATAAGGGCGATCAGGAAACGTTGAAAATTTTTGCTTTCAACAAATGTTTTTAGCAAGCTATCTTTAATGGCAATTGATGACATGGAAAGTTCTCTAAGGGCTATTATATCAAGTGGATTAACCAGATTGGTAGTAAAGGTAAATTAAGAGGTTATTAATAACCATTATAATTGAAGCACCGTTATATTACCTTGATTATATAAGGGTTGTTTTTCGTTGGTTTTTGTCTCTGTCAGATTGATCATAAATTTAATAGCATTGGTGTTAGAGATGAAAATTCAGTGGTTATTTATGTAAACCTGAACACTTTAGCCATATTTTAAATTTTACCCGCTACGTATACTAACCGTAATTAGAAAACAGATAGATATTTAAAAATATTTGTCCTTTAGCTAAAGACAAATAAAGGTGGCGTTAGCCGCGAACAATAATCAATATTAATTAGGATTTGTAATGATAAAGAAAAGCACGCTAGCCCCCTATTTTATGATGCTTATAATTATATTTACCGCCTCAAAGGCAAATGCTGGAATAATCAACTTAGTTGAAAATGGTAGTTTTGAAGATCTTGGTACTTCAGTTGCTTTAGGTGGTTATGGTTCAAGATCTACTTGGCAAATTTATTCATCAATTTCTGATTGGCAGGCAAGTCAAAACGTAGAGATTTGGTCAAATAATTTTATTGTTCCTGCATATGATGGTAATAGAGTGCTTGAATTAAATGCTCACCGAGGTAATGTGAATGGAAAATTCTCAATTTATCAGTCTTTAGTTACGAATATAGGTCAAACATATGAATTAACATTTGCTGGGCGTCGCCGTCAAGCGAACTCTGATGAAAGTTTTTCGGTCAGTATTGGTGGCTTATTTGACTCAGTGCATAACCAAACATCGGGTCAATGGAATGAATACCGCTATCAATTTACCGCATTATCCGCTTTATCTACTTTGACTTTTACTTCACTTGACGGTGGTCGAGATGCAACGGGTAATGTTTTTGATGATATCAGAGTAACGGCAGTTCCTGAACCCTCAACACTTGCTATTTTTGCATTGGGTATGATTGGCTTAGCGTCTCGTCGATTTAATAAAAAATCTTAATTTTTATTAATAGCACACTATTCCTATCCTATGGTGTGCTATCAACATAGCCGTTAATCAGCATTAAAAATTTGCGTTTTAATGAGAAAAAAATCTTGAATGTTTAACAATTCAGCCTTTTCAGCCAACTCATTGAAATCTACATCTCCCTTGGAAAATGCATAGAGACAAGACAACATAAACAAAATCAATTCATCTTGTTTACTCGCGGTTGTCTTTTGTTGACTGACTTTATCTAAATGGGTTAATTGTTTAATTAAGCCCGCCTCAATATGCCATAAAGACAGCATTAACGAAGATATAGAGTAAATGCTGCTACCTATAAACTGCTTAACATGGTTATTAAGAGAGCTTAACTCGTCTATGCCTAACAACGAATGCAGCATTAATTGATAATTATTTGTTTTTTTGTGGCTTAAGAGAAAAATACCTAATAAACCAAAAGTAAGTATCTGTTCGGTTAATGCAATATCTAGTTTAATAGTAAAACCAGCCGACTTACGAATTTGCTTGAAAAAGGTAGGCGCGATTATAAATGCTTTTGTATATTGCTCAATAATATTGGGTTCTACATGCTCTTGCAGTGCATCTTTTACCGCATAAACAACCGCTAAATTTAGCACAGTGTTTATACCCAAATTTCGACTTATTGCTTGATGAAGGGTCTTAGGTGTATAACCATAAATAGCTTTACTTGCTAGTCCCATCACACGTCCAAAAAAAATAGGGTCTTGTTCAATGACTTTTACAACTCTTTCTAGATCAAGACTATCATTATCTCTTTCTTGTAATAATTGCCTACAGCTCTCCGGCATTGGCGGCATGTCTTGAGCTATTTTTGTTAAATTATCTTGGCTACCGGTAGCGTTTCCTACTTTTGCTAAATTACGAAATTGTGACGGCCTAAGACCAAATTTACTTTGAAAGGCACGTTCAAAAGTAGCACGTTCAGCATAACCAAGCTTCATTGCCAAATCATCAATTTTCACTTGATTGGTTAATAAGGCTTGCACACAGAGCTCATTTAAAAATTTACTTTGAATATGTTTGAAGCTGGTTTCTTCTTGGACAAGTTTTCGCCTAAAAGAACTTTTGCTCATTGCCAGCTCGAACGCACATTGCTCAATAGTCAATGTAGTAGGAAAATCACATTTATTTAATAATGCAATTGTGGCCTCTGTTAGCTTAAATGATTGTTTACATTTATCCATTGCAGCAGATATTTATGGCGGTTTTCCGTTGATACATGTATGCCCTTTGATGATGACGTAAACAATTACTTCACACGTAATACCACCGAATATAATGAAAAATTTAAAGGGAAATCACAATATTCGATAAAATGAGAAGCATTTTTGATTTAAATAGTAAAACATGAGAAGTCATCACTTACAACAATAATAAAGTTTTATTACAATAGGTTAAGGATTTTAATTATTTATAAATCGAGTGGTATTACGATGGTTTTTATTTTTAAATGGCAAAATAACCACTCGTTTATCATTTAGATAACGTCTCTGTATGACCGCAAAAAGTGAACAGTAAATGTTACTTACCCGTCACTTAAGAAAATCACTAAATAATTGATAACACTGCTCACATTCATCTTCTACTAAGCTCTGTAATAGCATAAATGCATGAGGCATATGCTCAAAATGATGAGACTTAACGCGCACGCCAGCATTTATTAATGCTTGTTGATAAGCCAATCCTTCATCTCGAAGTGGATCACAGCCTCCTGTAATTATCAGGGTTTCGGGAATTTTATCAGTGATACAGCCAAATAACGGTGAAGCAAGCTTTACTTGTTCACTGTCTAAATTTTTATGTTGAAAATACGCTTGGAAATACCATTTGATTTTGTCTTGTTCAAGCAAAAAACCTTGGCCATTCTCTGTGATGGAAGCACCACTCATTGTATAATCAACACTTGGATAAATAAGTATTTGCTTATCTATTTTTATCTCGTTGTTGGTTAAGCTCTGCATTGCTAACGTAGTACAAATTGCACCACCAGCACTGTCACCCACAATATATAATTTAGCACCATAGTTTAAGCCATTCAGTAGTTGCTTATAATTCACTAGTAGCTGCTGACAATCATCAATGCCCAGCGGATAGGGGTATTCTGGCGATAAGCGATAATCTACACATATCACAATACAATGGGTGATTTTTGCTAACTGACGGCTGATCGGATCATATAAATCAATGCTGCCACACATATGCCCGCCGCCATGAAAATGTATTAACACCGGTAAAGATTCTTGTGGAGAGGGGTGATAAATACGTACCGGTATTTTATGGCTTTCATTGGTTAAATATTTATCTATAACCAATGAAATATGAGGGCTTTTAACTAGAAAGGCAGATAAATTATTTAGCCCTGCTCGCACTTGCTCAGCACTAAAAACCAGATTTTGTTGTTTTACTTGAGCAATGGCCTCATTAACTTGTGCTAAAAAGGGGGCTAGTTTTGGCGAGATCACTCCGCGCATAGGTCGCTTTCCTTATTTGATGGTTTGGTTTCTGTTGGACCCGTTTCTGGTAGAAAGAAACTACCAATAAAAAAGGTGGTACTTATCACTGAAATTAGAATAAAAGAAGCGGTGTAATCGTCGGCATTAATATCGACGAGCTTTCCAAAAAACCATAAAACAATTGTTGATACTGAATAACTAATCGAATAAAAAAGGCTAAAAACTACGGTTATCCGTTGACCTGTCATTTTAGGTAATTCATGTGGAATAGACACTAAAGCCGTAACAGGAAAGAATATAAAAAACCCTAAGACCATCGCAGATATTGTTTGTATTAGGGGATGAGTACTGAACGATAATCCCATAATGGTTAACACGATAATAGCACCAGACCAACGAATAACAGGAAGCCGCAAAGGCATTTTTTTACTGTAAATTATTCCTGCTAATGTGCCGATAATGCCAAAACCGATCACCCACTTACTTTGGCTAATACCGGCTTTAGGATAAAAGGTAAATAAACAAATATAAAAAGCTAATAAACCTGAATAGGTTAGGCCATAAATCCAATTAAATTTATCTTTGATACCATCGAGGTAACTGTAATGCTTCAGTGTTTTATCAGACGATGTTTGGCTATTTTCTGACGGTTCAAATTTCACCAATAACCATACAACAGTGCATAACAAGCTCGCAAGAGAAAACGTAATTAAGCTTATTTTCCAACTGCCTGTTAGTTGGTTTATCGCGTTCATTTGCCATAAAATTATGCCGGTACCAACATTAAAAGCCACCGCATTTAAGCCATTGATCACAGGGCGTTCATGTGCAGAAAAGCAAAGCATCACAATAGGATTAAAGTAAACGATCATAAATGCACCGCCTAAGCCCATTAAAAAACGGCTTAATAACAGCAACTCGTAGTTAGGCGAAAAAGGGGTTAACAGCCCAATGGTAATTAATAAGCCCGCTATAAAAAAGGCATATTTAATGCCTACTTTTAGAGCCAACCAAGCCGCAGCAAAAGTACCAACTATTTTGGCAATAGTGACCATGCCACTGATAAAACTGGCCGAGGCTAAACTATCCACCTGCATCGACGACATAATTTGCTGCATACTTGCTGCGCCACCTACCCACGCCATTGCAAAAAGTACATAGCTAATAAAAACAATAGCTTCAATCAAGTATTTGTTACTAATTTTCATATACGGTAATTTTTAATCAAGGAAATTATTACCATGTAGATTACAGTACGAAAGCGGGTAAATAACTACTACCTTAGTGCACTACAATACTAGGACTAGCGTGCTATGCTGTCGGTTTCCTCATAAAATAATAATAACTACATAAACGCTATAAGCTAGACAAGCTATGTGGTACTTACAGGTAAGGTGATTTTTGTTAGTTTGGCTTTCTTTAAACACTTGGTTTATTACTTTTATCTCAATAGCCTACTTAATTCTACTTTTTGTGGTCGCCCATTGGGGACAAAATCAATCACCTGAAAATTGGCGATGTAAACCTTGGGTTTATAGTTTGTCGTTAGGGGTAAGTTGTACCTCTTGGGCATTTTACGGCACAGTAGGGCAGGCCGCGACAACAGGCGCTTGGTTAGCACCCATTTATATTGGTTCTATATTATGTTTGGTCTTTGCATGGCCGATGTTGCAAAAAACACTGTGGATAATTAAACAACAAAATTTAACGTCAATTGCTGATTTTATCGCTTTTCGATATGACCGTTCACCTAAGATAGCGGCGAGCGTTGCTATAGTCGCTTTGATAGGCACTATTCCCTATATTGCCCTGCAATTAAAAGCCATTAGCGTTAGCTTTGATTTATTAACAGGCACCTACCAATCAGGTATTAGTACCGCATTTGTGGTTACCATCGTACTGATTATTTTTAGTATTTTATTTGGTACTCGGCAAATTACCACCAACAAACAAAACCAAGGTTTGGTATTAGCTATCGCGTTTAGCTCGGTTATTAAACTGTTTGCATTAACTGCGGTGGGTATTTTCGCAACCTATTTCATTTTTGATGGTTTTAATGATTTACTTTCTCAACAGCAAAATATTAAACACCTATCAAGCACTCATTCTGCTTATTTATCTGTTGCGCAAGCTATTTTAGGCGCGATCACCATTTTTATTCTGCCGCAACAATTTCATATGATGATGATCGAAAATCATGATCAACAAGAATTAAAAGCAGCCCGTTGGTTATTTCCACTCTATTTGGTCTTAATTAACGTTTTTGTATTACCTATTGCTATTGCTGGGCAATTAACCTTTCCTGGTGGCAGTGTTGACGCAGACACTTTTGTATTGACCATTCCGCTGTTTTATCAACAGGCTTGGTTAGGTGTCGTGGTATATATCGGTGGTTTAGCCGCGGCAACAAGTATGGTTATTGTTTCTGCGATTGTACTCAGTAATATGTTAACCACTGAGGTCTTAACGCCTCTGGTATTAAAGTTTCGGTTATTTAATGCCAAAAAAACACCGCAATTAGCGGGCTTATTACTCACCTTACGGCGCAGTTCTATCGCATTTATTTTAGTGTTAGGTTTTGTTTTTGAACGTATTATTGATAAACAAAACCATCTTGCGACTATTGGCCTTTTATCTTTTGTCTTACTGTCACAGTTTGCGCCATCGGCTATTGGCGCATTATATTGGCGAATTGCCAATGCTAAAGGTGCGCTCAGTGGTTTACTCCTTGGTAGTTTTCTTTGGATATACACGTTATTACTGCCGGCTTTACTGCCCTACAGTGATTGGGTAGAGACAGGTTTATGGGGGATTGTGTGGCTGAAACCGACAGCCTTATTTGGCGTTGATTTTTTAGACCATATTAGTCACGGGGTATTTTTTAGCCTGTTTTTTAATCTAGTTTGCTACATTGGCGTTTCACTGCTAAGTCAACGTAGTGTTGGTGAAAAACTACAAGCTGAGTTTTTCATTAATAAAACTCAAAACCAATTTGAACGCCATCTCTCAATCGAAGATCTTTATAGTTTATTACTGCGCTTTATCGACAAAAATGCAGCTGAAGCATTACTTAAATTAGCCAAAACAACATTTAAAAGCAATGCTAAAACAGCAGAGCTTATTGAATATACACGCTTACAACTCTCAGGTGTTTTAGGCTCTGCGTCTACGCGTATGGTGATGAAAGCAGCATCTACATCAGAAAAAATGCCGTTAGAAGATGTGGTTAGTATTGTTGACGAAGCCAGCCAAATGTTTCGTTTTAACCGAGAGCTATTACAATCAGGAGTCGAAAACATTGAGCAAGGGATCAGTGTTATTGACGCTGATATGCGCTTGGTTGCTTGGAATCAACGCTATATACAGTTATTAGATTACCCTGAAGGCTTAGTTTGTGCGGGTAAGCCAATAGAAGAATTACTACATTTTAATATCACTAAAGGAATAATCACAGGCGCTGAAAGTGAAGCCTTAATCGCTAAACGTATTGAGCATATGCGTAGAGGTAACAATCACTATTTTCAGCGTATTATGCCAGACGGCATGGTATTAGAAATTCGAGGGCAATCAATGCCCGGCGGCGGTTTTGTGAGTACCTTCACCGACATTACCGAACATATCGAAGCCAAAAAAGCATTAAAAAAAGCCAATGAAGACTTAGAAAAACGTGTTGAAGAAAGAACCCAAGCGTTGCGGAAAGCGAAAGCTGAAGCGGAAGCGGCTAACAGCAGTAAAACACGATTTCTTGCTGCCGCGAGTCACGATTTGATGCAACCTTTTAATGCGCTGTCGTTATTTACCTCAATGCTTAAAAAGAAAGTTAAAGATGATGAATTAGTACAGTTAGCAAATAATATTGATGATTCACTCAATGTTGTAGAAGCACTATTATCTGATCTCGTTGAAATATCACGGCTGGATAATAGCTCTGAAAAAATTGAAAACAGTAACTTTGCTTTAGATGAATTGCTGATCCCACTAAAAAATGAATTTACGCTTTTAGCTCAACAAGAAGGTATTTCATTTCATTATCAAAAAAGCAGCTGCTGGGTCAATTCCGATAAACGTATGTTGAGAAGGGTCATTCAAAATTTTTTATCAAATGCGGTGCATTATTGCCATGATAAAGTGGGTGATAAAGCTATGGTTGCTAATAAAATTTTACTGGGCGTACGTCATACTCGCGATCATATCCGCATTGAAGTTTGGGATAATGGCCCAGGGATCCCTTTCGACAAACAACAAACTATTTTTCAAGAATTTGAACGTTTAGATCAAAAAAGAGAAATACCTGGGCTTGGCCTAGGCCTAGCAATAGCTGAGCGAATAAGCTCATTACTTGGGTTGAGTATGTCATTAACATCTACCTTAGGTAAAGGTACTGGCTTTATGATTGAAGTACCGCGCATAGCCAAACAAGACAATACTGCAAATAAAAGCACTGACCTAGTTACCGATAAATACGTAGATACCTTTAATGGTATCCCCATTTTATTAATTGATAATGACGCCCTGATGTTAACCGCTTTATCGACGCAACTAATCGAGTGGGGCTGTCAGGTTTTTACCGCTAAAAATGAAGATGACATTGAGCAATTATTAAATAACTTAAAGCCAACATCAAAACATAAACAAAAAGTTAAACCTAAATTAATTATTGCTGATTATCATTTAGATAATGACATCAATGGCGTTGACTTAGTGAGTAAGCTTTTAAAAGAGCAACAGTGGCAAATACCCTGTGTTATTTTCTCTGCAGACCCCTCTGAACAAGTACGCCAGCATACCAGCGCAGCAGATTTTTTATTCTTTAGAAAACCCGTAAAAGCACTTGCGCTCAAAAGGTTAATACGACAAATTCTGCTGTAGTTTATCCCCGTGGTCATTGAAGATGCGTGATTTTGAACATGGCTAAAAATTTTAGCGACAAGATGCATGATTGAGTAATAGCGAGCTATTAGGATTGAATGCAACGCAGTAGATGAGGTTTTTAGACTGATCAAAACCTGCATCTTCAATGAGTACGGGGATAATAGTAAATATAACGATGAAAACATGAAGGAATAAAGATAAAAAATCAAATGATTTGTCACTCGAATAACGAGCCGGTAGAATTTCGCTTTTAGCAATATCCGCCTCGACAGCTAAATAACAGGCTAAGTAATGTTTGACTCAAAGGGTTGGCTAAAATGGTATAGCGAAACGAAACACAGCCAACAGTAAGTTAGCCTTGTTGATGTTCTTATAAAATAACAGCCACTAAACTGTAATTTTACCTGCTAGATATTGAACCGCTTTACCTGAAATAAAAACCTTACTACCTTCAATACGACATATTAATTTACCGCCTCGTTTAGAAGCTTGATATGCAATGAGTTCGGATTTATTTAATTTACTCGCCCAATATGGAGCTAAGCCGCTATGAATAGATCCCGTTACAGGATCTTCATCTCCACCATTAGCAGGCCAAAAATAACGAGAAATAAAATCATACTCACTTGATTTAGACGTTACTACAACATCAAAAGGTGCAAGTTGCTTTAGTAATTCATTATCTGGTATTACATTGTGTACATCAGCTTCTTGTTCATAGACAACAAAATACGCTTGGTTATTTAACAAAACTTCCGTAGGTTTAATTGATAATCCGTTTAATAGAGCTAAAGGTATATCATCAATTACTTTAGGTTGCCTATTAGGAAAGCTCATTTGAATATAACCATTATCTATTTCTGTAACCGATAAATTCCCAACGGCTTTAGCGAAAAAGTTAATTTTTTTCAAATGATTACTTTTGGCAAAAATAACGAATGAGGCAGCTAGTGTTGCATGCCCGCAAAAATCAATTTCTGTTATTGGTGAAAACCAACGTATTTCGTAATGTTGACTATCAATTTTTTTAACAAATGCTGTCTCTGAAAGGTTATTTTCAACAGCAATTGATTGCATAATATCAGCTGAAAGCCAGTTTTTAGTAATAATTACAGCCGCAGGGTTGCCTCTAAAAGTAGCATCAGTGAATGCATCGATAACGTTTATTTGTAATTCCAATTGCTATAATCCCCCGGAGTAAATATTTACTTTATAACGAGCCTGTAGCATTTCTCTTTTAGAAAAAAGCCGCTAAAATTCTTATATGCCTATTTAGCTAGGCTATGAATTTCTTTACTTTTTTAAGCGCCACACTCTTTTTTAAAGGTGAAAGGTAATCTATAAAAAGCTTCCCCTTTAAATGGTCAATTTCATGCTGCATTACAATTGCTAAGAAATCATCGCTTTCAATAGATATGTTTTTACCATTTCGGTCAAGGGCTTCCACGGTTACTTTTGTAAAACGTTCTACTTCAGCGCGGTATCCAGGAACAGATAAACATCCCTCGGATCCTTTCTCTTTAAATTCGCCATTAACCACTTTAGGATTGATTAATACCAATGGTTCATTCCTATTTTCTGAAAGGTCTATTACAACAATAGCTTCCGTTCGGCCTACCTGAGTTGATGCTAATCCTATTCCGTCTTCAGTATCGTACATAGTTTCAAGCATATCATCGATTAATGTTTTAACTAATTGAATGTTTTCTACTTCCGTTGCTATAACGTTTAACTGCTCATTTGGAGCCGTTAATATACTTAAAATTGACATTTAATCTCGATTTGATGAAGGTATATGAACGCCCACTTTAGGGGAGGATAATTGTTTGCTAAAATTTATAGCGAAGCGGAACCGAGCAAACTGTTAGCAGTCCCGCTTTAAATTCTTAGTAGGAATTGCCAACCTGAGTAACCAAGCTAAAAATATTGCCATAGAAATAGCAAAGAAATCAATTAAATATCCTTGGCCATTTAAAAAGTCACCAAAAGAAAAGGAAATTGTTATAGGCATAATATTTGGAATTATATTATCGGTACTTATGCTTCGAACACTTTGCGATAAAAAGAAAACCAGAGAAACAAGTATTGCATTCGGTTTCTTAAAGTAAGTTCCGTATGCTCCTAATGCTGGGACTAGGACAAAAAGTATAATACATACTAGGGTACTTAAATCACTTTTGATATCGGAGTATAACGTTATGCCCAAACCAATGATTGCGAATAGTATTTGAATTGAAGTGGCAACCGTGAATCCCATTTTACCCCTAGCTAGTCTGTATAATTTCTCTTTTAGAAAAAAACAGCCTCGAAAATTATTAAAAATTGTACCCGAAAACACGTTGTTACGTGAAATCTGAGGAAATATTCTACTAAAAAATCATCTTAGCAGGATCTATGAACATAAATATCACCCGTCATTTTCCACTTTGGAGAAATTCTACAGCCTCAACGCCCAATTAACAGGGTTAAATAAAGCGAATGGCCCGCAGTTTTTAGTCCTCGTTTAATTACTTATAGTGAATCAGATTAAAGACTTATAGATACATACTTCTCTATCCTGACCTCGCATTCTAATAATATCATTCTCGATGTAAGTCACTCCAAGTTTTTTAATGACAGACTTAGACCTTTCATTTTCAGCTAAATGCATGACTTGTAACCCTATAAGGCCGCTGTATAATTTACAATGTTCAACTAGGCTTTTGGAAGCTTCAAACGCTATACCACAACCCCAATATTGAACACCTAACCAATAACCTAAAAGGCCAAACCCATTTTCTAATTTTGAGAAGCCCACGGTGCCAATAATGCTATCATCATCTTTTAAAGTGATAGCATAAATTACCCCCTTGTTTTCAATATATTGCGCTTTATGTGATTCTATCCAATCCACAGCTATGTTTGGTTTATAAGGATGAGGAATATTAGCGGTCATATCTGCAATAATTTTGTCACCCGCTAATTCTACGACTCGTTCACTATCACTAAGCCGAAAAGGGCGTAATATAAGCCTTTCGGTTTCTATATTGGGTTGCATATATCTTTCTCACCTAATGAACTTGTAGGATTACTCGTTTTTTAAATTATTTTTATTCAAAATACTCTAACTGGATTGTTTTCTTTTAACAACCCAAAACGTTTACGTTTCTGGCAATGTTCATTTTTACATCCTTGGCACGGGTGATGGCTGACTTTCTACTTGTTTTCGTCTTTTAAAGCTATTCTTGAGGGGGAATGCTAGGCTTTCGCTTTAATGTAGGTTAGCTAGCTGAAAGACGAATGTAATAAGGATAATGGCAAGTAATAAATAGTAAGGGGAATAAAGAAAGGCCATATGGAACAGTAAATAATGCACTGGCGAAAGCCTAACTTTTTACGCCTTAACTTCCTACGTATTACAAGCAGATAATTGATAGCAACCAGTGACTGAACAATACGATATTTACACTATAAAGTTGAGTCTGATTTTGTCCAACCCCGAAGTAAGGTGTCGGTTACGCGACACTTATTCTTATTGGTTATGAAGCTTTACGCCTCAGCCTATTCGTTATGCGGATAATTAGAGTGACAACCCCTGTAACGACTACAAACTGACCGAATAAAAGCATTAATAACTTTGGCCAGAAATTTATCTCTTCAGTAAATAAAGGATGCCAAAAAAAGATAAGGGTTATGTTGCCTGGAAATAGGAAAACTTGATATCCAGGTAACGGCCCTTCAAAAAACGCCAACAAGTTCCAGCTTAGAGTAAATGCAATTAACCCTATCACAGCGGCAATTAAACCTGAATAAACACCTCTAGTAGCAGATTTAGATAAATTCATATAGCTTCATAACGCTTATTACCGAGCATAATTAGTATAATCTTTTTCCTGATTACCCACAATAAACAGCTACGCTTTCCGATAAGTAGTCTATATTTAATATAAGCGTTCATTGAGGTGTTCAATCATGAGTAAAAATCAGGTTCAATATCAAAAAGGCTATAGTTTACT
>JBLHNB010000003.1:0-133035 GCA_047621305.1 Alteromonadaceae bacterium
GATCAAGCTACGGCTAATGAATATTCAACTGACAGCGGAATAAAGATACGACTTAGAATTACGACATAGCAAAGTTCGTGATGGTTATGAGTGCGATAAAAATCGTTTTGTTATTTCCAAAGGCTGGACTATTACCATGATAGCTCAGGCACCGCTTGTTCACGAAACTACAATATCCCGTGACATTAAATACTTTAAAGGTGGAGACAAACTTTCCCCCCCTGAAAATGGTGGTTCGTCAAGCCAGCTAAATAGTGCACAAACGAGGCTGTTGATTGAACATTTAACAGACACAACTTATTTCAGATACATCCAAAAAAGTACTCGATAAAGTGGATGAGTTAGGTATTACGCTTCATTATTTACCTGCATACAGCCCAAACTTTACCCCAACAGAGCGGCTTTGTAAGGTAATGAATGAACATGCTAGGAATAATAAATATTTTCCAACCACAAAAGATTTTGGTGAAGTATCAATGATTTTTTGATGTAACTTTGCCAAGTATTGGTGCTACGTTAAGTGGTAGGATTAATGACAACTTTCAAAAGTTTTATCCAGAAGGTTGAGTTTCTTATCGCTAGAATTTATTAATACTTTATCGAATTTTAGGCATATGTATTTCTAGTAAATTTGGATCACCCCTTCTATTTTAGTGGTAATAATATAAACAGTGCCACAATAACAATTGCTCACTACTGCTATATTAACGATGAAATTTCGGTAAAAACGTCCTGACTTACATTAGGTGAAGCCAATAATATTTTCTTAATGTATTCGTAATACGACATCTTTATAGTTACTTTGCTTTGGATATTTTTGCTTACTTAAAGTGTGATGGCAGTACAGATATAACTGAGCGAGCCATTATTATTTTGTAAATAAAAAATTTAATAAAGCAATTGAATTGATGTTTTATAGAAGTAAATAAACATTACTTCAAGATATTAGGAAGATAATATCTAAAGTTATGATAATTCATCTTCTTTATGGATTATGTTATCTCTTAAAACTGAGGGTGACATAAATAAAACAGGCTAAATTACTTAATTAATACATAGGAAAAAAAATGGATGTTTTTAACAAAAATTTAATCATTGGCACTTTGTTGGTGTTTTCGAGTGTAACATCAGCAAGTCAAACTGACTTGAAGTTCACTAAACCCACAGGTGTGCCCTCACCAGTCGAACATAAGTATACATTGAATGTAGGTACTCACGCCGACAAAATATTTAATGATTTGAAAAAACTTGAAACAGATGTTGAATCTCAGTTACGAACTGAAATGGGAAAAATATCCAAACTTAAGTCAATTTCATATGTGGATGTGAATACGGATAATCTAAAAGCTGTTTTTACAGGAGAAAATACTTCGAGAGTTTCCTTATCTTTGGCTGGATTGCAAATAAAAGCTCAAGCTAAGTTTAAAGGCGTACAAGTGTTTTGCTCTACAGTAAGGGCTACGATTAATTTAAAAAATACAAAAGCTAAAGCAAATTATAATTATTATTCAGGCCAGTTGACAAACTTAGATTTTACTTATGACAAGGATGTCGATTTAAGCTGCTCTGGTGGCATATTATCATTTCCTGGTGTGAGTCAATTAGTTAGCCTTTTTGCTAATAATTATGCCGAAGCCAAAATTGATGACATGATAAAAAGTAGTCTTAAAATACGCACAGAAATAATTAATATGAAAAAGTTATTTGGTCTCTCTGAACTAATGAATAAACCCCAGTTCAGTCACTCTGTTACTGATATTGAAGAAGAATTTGATTTTGATTTAACTAATGCTCTTAACAATGTTTTTACTGGGTTGAACGTTTCAGTGGGAATTTATAGAAATAAGAATGGTTCCAACAAGCACCAAATTCATATGGGTATATATCAGGGGTATCCAAAGATTACAAATAATGGGCCCGTTTACTCAGTAAATGCTCCAGGAGCTAGCCGCTTTAAAAAATATGTATCTACAAGTAATGGCATGACCGCTGGCAGCTGGTCACCAGGTTTGCTTTATAACGGTCAAACTATTGGTTCAATAGCGTTTAATAGTAATTATGGTTTATATAGTTATATGACCCAAAAAATTGTAACTATCGGAGATTGTGGTAAGCCATGTGAATAGCTTTACAGGGGCTTTGTTGTTTTTGGCTGTTCAAGGTTGTAATGATATTTAACGTAGTGAATAATTAAACCCTATAAACCCTATAAACCCTATAAACCCTATAAACCCTATAAACCCAAAGATAGTTTATAGGGTAATACATAACATGCTAACTTGTTTTTTGAACTGTCGGTAAAAGTAACTGACATGCTAAAATTGTAGAAATAGCGGATATCCAAGCATAGCATTTTTGTCCCATTGTTTTCTCAATGTAATAAGCGGGACCACCTCGATAACTTTCATCTTCAATCTCCTTATATATTTGAGCGTCTATTGTTCAATATATGCTGTAGCAGCGCCGAAAAATGACACGACTCACATCCAAAATACAGCCCCAGATCCATTAAAAAATAGCAGTAGCACATTAAATTCTGGATTTTAATGGTCACCTGTCAGGGGGCTACAAAGAACAAAGTTTAGAATTATTTTCTTATTATCTAAAAATATCTTACTATAGAAAAAATAATAAACTATTCACTTTTATTTAAAGAGGGTAATTATCCCTTAAATCGAATTGAGGTTACTTATTTAGAGGGACTAATACTTGATAACGTCAGTTGGTTTTCGCTAAACACTTGACCAGTAATATCCTTTAACCGTAAAGTAATTGTTGGGTCTGATGCTTGCCAGTTAATATTAAGCTCACCGTAGTTAACACTGTTGGTAAAATTACCGACGCGGTGTTTATTGGGGCTGACATTTTTCCATTCTTCGGTTAATCCTGAACTGGTTACTTCCCAGAGCGGGTAATCTAATTTGGTGTTTAAAAACCCACTGACTTTTGACATTTCTCCCCAATGGGTATCGCCGCTGATAATGATCACGCCATTGACTTGGTGCTTTTTAATGAGGGTCATTAATCTATTTCTATCTTGGGGGAAATTAGCCCAAGACTCCCAGCCAGTAAATTCAGGAAGTAATTGTAAACTTGAGCCGATAATCTTTATTGCGGCGGGTTTTAGTAATTCCTGCTCTAGCCATTGCCATTGTGTTTCACCTAACATTGACGCATTGTCAACATCGCTAGGAGAGTAAGGTCCCATATTTTTAGGTTTACGCTTAGCGTGATAATCTGCGGTGCTAACCTGTGCCAGTTTATCTCTGTTCCAACGTAAATCAGGTAAAATCACATGAACTTTTTGTTGATTTTTACCGTATAAGTAAGATGTATAAATACCGTCACTTTGTCTATAACGAGGAGAGTCTTTTGGTTCTTGCCAAAAGTCTAACATCAGTTTTTTAGATGTCGCCTTTTGGGTGTATTGTGAACCCGCATCATTTTCACCATAATCATGGTCATCCCAGATAGCAATGGCGGGAGTGGTTGCTAATAGTTTTTTGATGCCTGGGTTTTCACCTAAGCGTTGATATTTATCAGCGAGATCTTGCATGTTTTTGGTATCACCGTAAACATTGTCACCTAGAAAGATGAACAAGTCGGCTTGCTCATTATTGATAGCGTCTAAAATTGGCATGACTTTATCTTGATGGCTACATGAGCCAAATAATATTTTTTGGTTCTTTAACGCGGTAGTACCAGATGAGAAAGCTCTTTTTTGACCTGAAAGTGTTTGCCCTGTAGACGTTAGTCGCGAATGTGCTTGTCCAGAAAAACGCTCTGCAGCAAAAGCAGTCCCTGAACAAATAACACCTGAAAAAGCCACACCTATAAAAGTAAAAAGAGTGCTTAGTAATAAAATTTTTTTTACCTGATGAGGTTTATTCATTAAAAAAGCGCCTTAATTTTTTTGCCAGCCTTGGGATTAAATACTTTAGGATCTTCACCTAATAGCGTTAGTGCAGTAGCTGCTATTTGTTTTTGTTTGAGCTCTATAGACGTTTTTACTTCGCCTTTGTTCGGAATACTTGGCCCTATTGCAGCAAACCAAATGTTTTCAGAGCCGATAATACCTTGAGGAAATTGATTTAAGTTTTTCATATATTCTTTTACGGCTAACGAAGATGCATGGTGCTGCCAATCTGTTTCATTACTACCACGGCCGTGATCTGTGGTGATTAACAAGGTGGTGTTATTTTTATATACAGGTGTTGTCTGTATGGTTTGCCACAAATCGGCAATAAATTGGTCGGTTTGATGGGCTGAACTTAAATAACTGTCGTAATGACCATCGTGGGCAAAATCATCAGTCTCACCAAATGAAATTACCATCACCTTAGGCTGTTTATGCAGTAAATAATCTTTGGCAAAACGATAGGTAAAGCTATCAAGGCGAACATTGTGCCAAGGACTGGGGATTTCTTTTTGCAACGCATTGAGTAAGGCCATATCTTTAGATAACGGGTAACCTGAAGCAGGCATAAAACCGGCGTTAACAGGTAAGTGGCTGCGCTGAGTATTAAGAATATAAGGAAACACATCCCAACTACCAAACGCTGCTACTTTATCTTGATATTTTGGTTGCTGGTTAAGCCATTCTAAAAAAGAGACTTGTGGGTTGGGCACTTTGGCATTGCTATTGATACTGTTATCAGCAATACCAGTGAAAATTTCACTGTAACCCGGATAAGAAAAATGCCAATTATTGGTGACTGACATCTTAGATCCTAGTTTACGGTTACCAATAACAACGCCTTGTGTTGCTATGGTATGCCAAAAAAACGGCATCAATAGCTTACGACGTTCTATGTCATCTTCATGCCAAAATCTATCTTTTATATGGTCGCTATCTCGAACAAATTTTTTATGGTTAATTAACTGTTCATCGGCGCCACTAAAAAGCTCCTGCCAACGTAAACCATCAATAGTTACTAGAATAAGATTACTGTTGTTTTTTGCTTGAGTTGAAGGTGAAAGCAGTAATGTTGATATCACTATAAGTAAATAAGTTAAGTGTTTGTGCATTGTATTAACCTGATTTTTTATGACTAGAAATGACTAAAAAAGCCAAGTGAGCTTACACCCACTTGGCTTGATATTTGTATTTAAATTATATTTTAGAAATCTGCTGTAAAGGTTACTGAAGCGGTACGTGTAGCGCCGATAAAGAAGCTTTTTCCATTACCAGTACCAGCGGAAACATAGCTTTCATCGGTAAGGTTGTTGACGACAAAAGCAATATCAAAAGACTTAAACATATCGTTGTTTACATTAACGTTGTAACCAATGTTTAGATCGAGAACCGTGTAGGCATCAGCCTCAAAACGTTTTCCTGATACTGACTCTGTATAAGAGCCAGATTCATTGCGCTCACCTGTGTATTTGGCAGACAAACCGGCGCGTAAATTACCTTGGTTATAATTGGCTGAGAAGACAAACATATTATCGACAGAGTTAATGACTTTGTCACCTGATACAAAACCTACTGCTTTACCAATCTCCTGACTACCGACATATTCAGAGTCATCATTAGTATATGAAGAATAAAGGCTCCAGTTATCATTGAATCGGTAGTTGGCACTTAATTCAAAACCTTTTGATTCTATGCCGCCGTCATTACGAAATATACCACTGGCACCATTGTAATTAATCCCATCTACGCCACTATTTGCTGAAATAAAGGTGATGCGATTGTCAAAATCTATGGTGTAATAAGTTGCCGAAATATCAAGGTCGTTACCATGGTATCTAACGCCAACATCAATACTCTTTGCCGTTTCAGGTTTTATATCAGATAAATCCTTCGCATTTTCTTCCATTACAGCATCTTTTATGGCAGAAAAGTTTTCACTGTAACCAGCAAAAAATTCTATGTTGTCATTAAGCGCATAAAGAACACCGCCACTAAATAACGCATCAGAGTCGCTTTCAATTTTATCGGTTACGGCTTTTTCAAATTTATTGTATTTTTCCAGATCAACTAAATATTTTTGTACGCCAAGGTTAACTGTAAGATCGCCGAAATAAACCGTGTCTTGTAAGTAAAATTTTAAGGTGTCGGTGCGGTATTCATTATCATGCTGTGTCCAATAAGGCGTACTATCAAAATGGTGATATACACGTGCATCAATGACTTTGTGCCAATCACGTGATTCATCACGGTCATTATTTTCAGCCCATAAACCAAAGGAAATGTCGTTGTTATTTATTTTCCAATCAAAGTTAGCGGTTAGACCCATGCGATTTTTTTGGTAATGGGTATGACGATAAGACATGACTGGTACAGCACTGGCTTCGTAACAAGAAGGTGTTGCGGCAGATGTCGACTTTGATGGCCATGCGAGAGTATCTGTACAACCCTCATTAGGCGTTAAAGGGCTGCCATTTTGATCGACAAAAGCATATTGTCCTACACTTGTACCACCATAAACACTGGTAACAGCGTGTTGATATGGTGGGATCCAGTCACCACGACCTTTATTTTTATGCCAATAAGGGCTGATTTCAAAAGAAAAATCAGCAGAGTATTGATAGTCAAACTTAACATAAGCTAAAGTATTTTCACGCAGGGTTGACCAACCTTCGGCAAACATTTGATCAACATGTGGCGTACCAGTCCAACTCGACGTTAATTGATCCCAATCAGGGGTTTTATCAAATTGGCTTTGTGAAACGGCGTTGTAGTTATCTTCATCGGCATCGTCATAGGATAATCGACCAATAATATTTAACTTGCCAAGCTCAGTTAAAAACTTAAGCTCTGCATGCTGTCTATTCATACCGCCGTTCGAACCTTCACCTATCCAGCGACTACTCGATGTTTGTGAATAGCTCATATACGCATAAGTATTATCGAAAATGCGGCCAGTATCGTGACGAGCAAAATAGCGCGAGGCGTTATGATCGCCCTTGGTATAAGCAAACGTGCTTATTTTTTCAAAAGCAGGCATGGCACTAACAAAATTAAATGTACCACCTAATGCTTCGAGTGAGGCCGAGGAAATATCAGACGTGCCTTGAGATACTTCAACGGTTGTCATGTTTTCGCCATCTATATAACGGTTTGCTTTAGCACCGCCACCATAATTGGAACCACCGTTTGGAATGCCGTCTATGGTCATACCTAATTGTTGCTGAGACTCATCAATTGAGAAACCACGCATGGTAATAGATGTTGACCAATCATCACCACCAAAAGCATCGCCTTCATTGATACTAATACCAGGAAGATTGTCCATAACCGCTAATACACTACTGATATTAGATTGTTGTTCGTTCATATTCACATCAACAACGTGGTTGGCGTGTGATAATTTTTTAGCAACTACCGAGACTTCTTCGATAGTTTCTTGTGTTTGATTTTCTAGTTGTTTTTCTAGCTGATTGTCAGCTGCAAACAGCTGCGTTGATAAGGTTGATAAAACGGCTAACGTGATAGCACTTTTGGTAAATTGGATAGACATACTTTCCCTTGGAGTAGTTTATTGTTTTAATCGCGAGGAGTATGGCGCTGTTTTGTGACAGATAATGTAACTAAAAATGACACTTAGCTTACAGATTAATGAAGGAATGATGACGTTGTATAATAGTACGTAAGTAAAAACAGATACTTTCTCAATACTTAATCAAGCGTCTTAGAGTCATTAATTGGATTAGATATAACCGATACTTGTTTTTTCGTAGTTACTTAAATAGAGATATAGAATACAATAGCGACAAATAAATATGGATGTTTAAGGCCATGATGAAAAAACTCTCCTTTTTAAAAAAATTAGCTGCTCTTCTTATTTTTCCTAGTGTGTCATTATCGTGTTTTGCCGCTTCAAACTATATTGGCCTTGATTATGTTTGGTCTGATATAAAAATAGCAGATGAAAGTGCTACACCTGGTGCCACAGCACTAACAATAGGTACTAGCGGTAAAGGTCGACTTACCAATATATACTTGGAAGCTCAATACCTGATCGCTAATACTAGCGACAATATTCATAGTATCAACTTCGACTTAGAACAAAGTAAGGCCGTTTACTTATTA
This sequence comes from Alteromonadaceae bacterium, assembly GCA_047621305.1. Lineage (GTDB taxonomy): Bacteria > Pseudomonadota > Gammaproteobacteria > Enterobacterales > Alteromonadaceae > Colwellia_A. The sequence continues at coordinate 8,039 of JBLHNB010000003.1, forward strand.
CTAAAATCCGATAGCCGCGACGGATACAGTATTGATGTTGCGCTTGGTTATGCTTATAACGATTTAAACATTAATGGTCCTGACAATACGTATAACGGTAGTGATCAATACAATGGTTTTTCATGGAAAGCGGCTATTAATTACCAAGTTCCTTTTCTTCAAAATAGTCAAGTTAAGCTTGGTTATCAATCGTTATATCATCAAGATGGTCTTGATATTAGCGGTATTTCCCTCGGTGTTTCTTATCATTTTTAATCGTTTTCATAAAAGGCATTTTTCATGTTTTCAGCAATAAATAATTTTAAAAAAATAAGTGCGCTTATTTTAACATCAATAGCATTAACGTTAACGGGTTGTAACTCAGGTGATGATGCAAAAAACCTAACTAAAGCCGTTAAATTAGAAATACAAAGAAAACAAGGCACGATCATAGAGTCTTTTACTATTACGGGTGGCCAATTTCGTTTAAAGGTAGGTGAAACCCACCAACTTAACGCGACAGGTATAGATAGCAAAGGTAAAATAAGAGATATTACAGGTGAGTTAATTTGGTCTTCTAGTGATACCGCTATAGCGACGGTAAATAACAAGGGATTAGTAACAGCGATAGCCAATGCAGAGCGTAATCAAGGCATTGTTATTATTACTGGCACAACGATAAATGATATTTCTGGTGAAAGTGAAGTCTCCGTTAATAATTCAAAAGTAACGGCACTGATTTTACGACAGCATATACCGGCATCAGGTAATATTTCAACTTGCTTAGATGCAAAAATTACTGGGGATGTAACTTATGAAGATAATTATCAATCACTCAATACGGTCACAGATATCAATTTTTCTGTCGATAAGAATAGCACGGCCATAATTAACAACGAAGGCATACTTTATACCTCAAATGAACTGTTAGAAGATACGATAGTCACAGGCCTTATAAATGATATTTCAGCGCAAATTATCGTTACTGCAGAACCGAGTTTAGACGCCATTGATATCCTCTTAGTTGATGAAATAGCAAAAAAAATCACTTTGAATATTGGTGAGCGTAAAACAGTTAACGCGCAAGCACACCTAACAAATATAGCGACTACAACTAACATTGATAATAGTATTAGCTGGCAGCAACGAGATATCAATCTTCTGGGCATCACAACTCAAGGTGATAATAAAGGCACCCTAGTAGCACTTAAACCCGGCATTAGTGAATTGTCTGCAACATGTGGCGGTATAAAAACGATTGCTACTATAGAAGTAAAAGGCAAGGCTGATTTAAAAGCGCTAAAAGTAAACGATAATATTGATGTCTTAACATTGGCGAAAAACGAATCTATTGAGCTCACCTTAACGGCTAGTTTTACTGATAATACGGCGACGTTAAATGTTTCGGAATTTGCCGATTGGACTCTCAATGGCAGTGATTTTGTAAGTGCTGAGTTAATTTCTATAGGCACCGAAAAGGCGACTTATAAAATCACTAGTTCGTCAGCTCTTGGTGGCGAGATGATTATCTCCGCAACTTATGATGGCATCGTTAAAAATATAAATGTCACTGTTGAATAAATTAGTAAGTTGTTATGTAGTGAGTTCAATGGTGCTCACTACAGCAAGTTTAACGTAATTTTCTTTTTTTAATATTTGTTCTTTACTTATCAACATTCAACATCCAATATTTCTACGCTACTTTAATATGCATAAAACAAGCTACTTTGAATGAGAACCGCTATAACGTACAATTATTATCTACTATTTTAGTTATGAGTACTTAAGTGAACTTTTCCCATTTTACCTTCGACAATCGCTTTATTAATAACCTACCTGCTGACCCTGAGGCGAATGTATTTAGTCGCCAAGTTGAAAAAGCTGCATACTCTTTTGTAAATCCCACGAAAGTAAAAGCACCACAGTTAGTTGCTGTCTCAAATGATGTTGCAGCTATGATAGGCTTTAATGAAGACGAACTTACTTCAACGAACTTCAGTGATGTTTTTGGTGGTAATCAATTAATTGCTGGTATGCATCCCTTTGCTATGTGTTATGGCGGTCATCAGTTTGGTCAATGGGCTGGGCAATTAGGGGATGGTCGAGCGATCAACTTAGGTGAAGTCGTTACACAAAATCATGGTCATCAAACACTTCAGTTGAAAGGTGCAGGTGCCACGCCGTATTCAAGAACCGCTGACGGTTTGGCGGTTTTACGCTCGTCAATTCGTGAGTTTCTTTGTTCAGAAGCGATGTTTCATTTAGGCGTAGCAACTACCAGAGCATTAAGTTTATGTTTAACGGGAGAGCACGTTGTCCGAGATATGTTTTATGACGGTAATGCAAAACCAGAACAAGGCGCTGTCGTTTGTCGAGTATCAAGCTCATTTATGCGTTTTGGCAGTTTTCAATTACCCGCCTCAAGAGGTGATAGTCACTTATTAAAACAGCTCGTTGAGCATTGTATTAAAAGCGACTTTCCACATTTACTGGTGAATAAGCCAATGGAAGGCAGTAGTAAAGGAAAGAGTGAAGAAAATAATTCTGACTTTGATCAAAGCGTCTATTTGGCTTGGTTTAACGAAGTTTGTACACGCACGTGTTCGTTAATGGTTAATTGGATGCGGGTTGGCTTTGTTCATGGTGTGATGAATACCGATAACCTCTCGATCATTGGCGAAACTATCGATTATGGTCCTTATGGTTGGATCGATAATTTTGATTTACATTGGACGCCTAATACCACAGACGCACAAGGGCGTCGTTATCGCTTTGGCGCACAAGCTGAAATTAGCCAGTGGAACCTTTTTCAATTAGCCAATGCCATATATCCTCTAATTGGTGAACCAGAACCTCTACAAAAAATTCTAGATGATTATGCGGTTAGCTATCAAAAGCAGTGGCAAAAAATGATGGCAGAAAAGTTAGGATTTGAAGCGTTACAGCCTGATGATGGCGAATTATTTATTAACTTAGAGCAATTATTAAGTACAGTTGAAACAGATATGACCATTTTTTATCGACAGCTAGCAAAAATTAAGACGGCAGACGATAACCATGTTCAAACAGACTGGCTTGAATTCTTTAGCCGTTGTTATTACCAAACGGCACAATTAGATGATGATTATCAACAATCATTAACGTCTTGGATGACGATATACCTGAAGCGATTAACAAAACAGACGACTGACGATAACTTGCGCTCAAGTGCGATGAACAAGGTAAATCCTAAATATGTATTACGAAATTATCTTGCCCAACAAGCGATTACAGCTGCTGAACAAGGTGATTTTAGCGAAATTCATCGCTTACAAAAAATTATGTTAACACCTTATGATGAACAAATTGAATTTGAACAATATGCTGAAAAACGACCTGAATGGGCACGTAATCAAGCAGGTTGCAGCATGTTGTCATGTAGTTCATAAGTTTTCGTCATTTTCTTTATGAACAAGGTGATGAAAGCGTTTTATAAAGGAGATGAAAGGTGTGATGAATGTCTTATGAAAGTAGAGAAATAGGAAGTGATGGAAAAAGTTACTTTTTGTTTCTTCCCTATTTTGTTAGAATGCGCCGGAATTTCTTGCTTCACTACGATCACAGCAAGTAAGCGCTATTAAAATATTATTATTTTCATAGCGCTAAAATAACTATTTTAACACTACAGCACCAGATTTACGTTCTGGTTCGTTCACTAGGAAAATCAATGACTCAAATTACAGTTTGCGCATTATATAAGTTTGTTCGTTTAGAAAATTTTGAAGCATTAAAAGCACCGTTATTAGCGACAATGGAAAGCTATAACGTAAAAGGCACGTTATTATTAGCCAATGAAGGCATTAATGGCACTATCGCCGGTATTAAAAAAAATATCGATGCGGTAGTAGACTTTTTAAGAAGTGATCCCCGTTTAGCTCAACTATCCGTTAAAGAATCCTTTTATCAAGACAATCCTTTTCAGCGTACTAAAGTTAAATTGAAAAAAGAAATTGTGACTATGGGCATTGAAGGTATAGACCCTAACCAAGTCGTGGGAACGTATGTAAAACCACAAGATTGGAATGCGCTTATTTCAGACCCCGAGGTATTATTGGTTGATACCCGTAATGATTATGAAGTGGAAATAGGCACGTTTGAAAATGCGCTTAATCCTGATACGACAAGTTTTCGTGAATTTCCCGACTATGTAAAACAGAATTTAGATAAAAACAAACATAAAAAAGTCGCAATGTTTTGTACTGGTGGCATTCGCTGTGAAAAATCAACAGCCTATTTAAAAGAACAAGGTTTTGAAAAGGTCTATCATTTAGAAGGCGGTATTTTAAAATACTTGGAAGAAGTACCTGCGACAGAAACGATGTGGCAAGGCGAATGTTTTGTCTTTGATGGCCGTGTTGCTGTAAATCATGACTTGCAACAAGGACAATATGATCAGTGTTTTGCTTGTCGTTATCCGTTAAAAGAAGAAGACAAAGAAAGCAGTGATTATGTTAAAGGTGTTAGCTGTCATCGTTGTATTGATAAAATGACGGACAAACAACGTAGCGGTTTTGCTGAGCGCGAACGTCAAATTGGCTTAGCAGAACAACGTGGCGTTACCCACATTGGTGGTGATGTTAAAGGTATGATAACTAAACGCCGAGAAGAGAAACTAGCGAAGAAGCAAGTTGTCGAAAACTAAAGTTCATATTAGATATTTTAGATTGAGAAATAACTTTGAAGATCGGTAATACAATAACAAATGACGATAAACTGCTAATATTCAGCTTTAATTGAATAATTAGCAGTCAGCTTTTATCGTAAATTAAGCGTGATAACCAAAAGGGTCGTCAATAGAATACGATGGCTCAGTAAACCATTTAGCACCTTGCTCAGTTATATAAAAATGATCTTCCAAACGTACGCCAAACTCACCCGGTAGCACTAACATGGGTTCGTTAGAAAAACACATACCTACAGCAAGCGGCGTTTGATCACTACGTACTAAATAGGGCCACTCATGAATATCTAAACCTATACCATGTCCGGTGCGATGTGGGCAGCCCGGTGTTTGATAGTCAGGTCCCATCTCTTGTGATGCTAAATAATCCCTTGCTGCAATATCTACATCAGCACATGAACGGCCTATTTTTGCCACATCAAACGCTGCTTTTTGCGCCATTTTTTCGATATGCCACATCTTGCGTTGACGTTCATTAGCTTGACCATAAACATAGGTGCGGGTGATATCTGAGTTATAACCTTCTAATTGACAACCGGTATCTATAAGCACGATATCGTTCATTTCGAGGGTCTTCGGAGATTTAACACCGTGAGGATAAGAGGAATCTTCACCAAAGAGTACAATACAAAAATAAGACCCTGCAGGAATACCAACTTTGATATGGGCTTGATTAATAAATGACGTCACTTCTTGGGTGCTGATCCCTTCATAAAGAATACTGGCCACGGCTTTATGCACTTCCATGGTCATGTTTTTGGCTTGCTGTAACAAAGCCAACTCGTTATCAGATTTTTGAGCACGACAACCTGCAGTGATTGTTTTTGCATCAACGAGTTGAAAATTATCACTTTGATGATTAATACCATTGGCAATGAAAAAAGCTGTTGACTCATCAATAGCAATTTTCCCTGATGTGATATCTATTGAAGATAAAATGTCTACAAAGAGTTGGTAAGGATTTTCATGTTCTTGCCAACCATAAATTTCACCTGAAACTGCCATATACTGATTTAACGTATTCACTTCAAAATAAGGGCTAATATAGTGAATTTCCCCTTGTTGCGGGATAATGGCTCCGACCATTCTCTCACTTGCATACCAACGCGTACCGGTAAAGTAATATAAATTTGTACCTGCATTTATATAGGTAGCCGCGATATTATTTTTTTTCATTAATTGCTGAGCTTTAGCAATTCTTTGCTGAAATTCATCTTTATCAATAGGACACACGTTTTGTGTCATATTGGTCAATTTGTCTAATTCTTTAGCAGCTGTAGAACCGCCAACCCCAATAGTCATTTCTATGCTCATGGAAGCGCCTTGTTGTTTTTAATATGAGTAATTATGTCACAAAAAACACAGGATATACAATATACAATCATTGGTGCGTAAAGTATGACAAAATGAGCGAAGCGTTAAGTAACTATGTTAAGTAACCATATTAAACAACGATATTAAACAACTATGCTAATTTTACTGAGAGCTCTAGAGCTTCTTGATAAAGTTCAGGGTCATTTTCTCTAAAGTGTTTTACTCTATCTAAAGCTTGTGGAAGGTTGTGATTAGCGGCATTAATTAACCAAGCTAAACCTAAAGGGTGATCTTCGTGTGTACCTTCACCTAAGAAAAATGAACGGCCCATGGCACCCATTGCTTTAATATGGCCCTGTTTTGCTGCTTGTTCAAATAATAAAAAAGCCTGCTCACTATCACCGGTTTTCCTTTGTAAAATAGCTTGATCAAAGAGTAGATCATCTTCTTTAAAGGCTGCTTTGCTGTCGGCTTCGGCATTAGTGACGTTATGTTTTTTGCTATTTTCAGCGGATATACGCGCTTCTTCATTATTATTTATTGGTTTTTGTGTGGCATTGTCATTACTTAGTTGTTCAGTGATTAATTCACTAGGCTGGATACGAATAAAATCATCGTCTGAAAAAATCTCTTTAATATATTTACGTTTTTCTGTAAGAAGACAACCCATTACAGCATCATAACGACCGCTTAATTGCTCTATGGTTGTTTGTTGTTTTGTTATTTGTTGTCGATAGTATTCAACGTCATTTTTTAGCTGTTCAATTTGGTTATCTTGTATCTTTGATTGGTTGAACTGTGCTTGATTAATACTAGCTATAAGAGCTTGATTAGCTTGATCAAGTCGAGATTGTTGTTTTTCATTGTATTGTTCAAAGCGGCTAAGTTCTACTTGTATTTTATCTTCGTTGTTACTTTTTGTTTTCTTAAACCAGCTAAACATGGTGTGGGTACCTTATGATTATCTGCAAGCATAATTTATGCTCTTCTTTTATTCTTGTAGTTTAACCATAATAATTGCTCATTCAGAAATCAACCTATTAACACTAAATGTTCGCAGTTAATGTAAATTTATTATTAATTTATGAGTCAATAATTTTAATAATGTTGGATATTTGTGCTATTGCTGGCCACAGAGGCTTGATTACAGCTCGTATTAAATAAGGGACTGTAAATTATAATAAATAAAAATTTTTTTTTCCTCCATAAACTTGCAGTTTGCCATTTTTGTCATATCTTTTAAGTAAGTTAATATTAAATTGCTTTGGGAAATGGACTTTAATGTACAAGTTACCTGCACAACTCACTATTTCACACGTTGAAGAATGTAAAACCGAATTACTCCAATTAATTACTGATAACGATGTCATCAGTTTTGATGATAGTGATGTTGTCAGTATTGATACGGTTGGCGTGCAATTGTTACTCACGGCCGTCACTTACATTGCATCACAAAATAAAGAATTACAATGGATCTCTTCTTCTTCAGCTATAAAAGAAAGTGTCAAACAGCTTGGGATTAACGAAGCCATTTTAAACCAATACCTAAATGCATAACATTTACTCCCTATATTGATTTCAAAGAGGATATATACATGACCAAAATTTTGGTTGTCGATGATTCTAACTCTATTCGAGATATGGTTAGTTTTACCCTAAAAAGTGCAGGCTACGAAACAGTAGAAGCTGTGAACGGTAAAGAAGGACTAGACAAAGCTCAAATAGAAGCATTTGATTTGGTTATTTCCGACGTTAATATGCCGATAATGGATGGTATTGAAATGTGTGGGGAGCTGCGTAAGTTAGCTAACTTTAAATTTACCCCGATCTTAATGTTAACCACTGAAAGCTCTGGTGATATGAAAATACGTGGTAAAACTGCAGGAGCAACGGGTTGGTTAGTCAAACCTTTTAACCCCGAAAAACTATTGGCAACAATTAAACGTGTTGTTAGGTAACCTATTATGAGCATTGATCTCTCCCAATTTATCCCCAGCTTCTTAGAAGAAAGTTTCGAAGGGCTTGAGTTGATGGAATCGAGCTTGCTTGATTTAAAGCAAGGTGACGATGAAGCCATTAATTCTATATTTAGAGCTGCACATTCAATCAAAGGCGGAGCAGGTACTTTTGGTTTTAACAATGTAACCGAATTTACGCATTTAGTCGAAACCTTACTTGATGAAATGCGAGACGGTCGTCGTGAAATTGAAAAAAACGATGTTGAATTATTATTAGACTCTGTTGACTGCATGCGATTGCTCATTGAAGCTATTCGTGATGAAGAAGAGTGTGATACCGCTAAAATAGTAGAGACTTCTAGATTATTAGAACAAACACTTGCTGTAGCTGATGATAAAAAAACTAGCATTAGTGATACAAGTGTCGTGATCAATGACTCAACGGACAATGATGGTTCTGCTGGAATGTCAACTTGGCAAATAGAATTTTTACCAGAACATCATTTGGTACAAACGGGTAATGATCCTCTATTAATTTTTAGTGCTTTAGCTGAGCTAGGTGATGTTAATGTTCAAGCAATAATTAAAGACTTACCCCCGTTAAATGATATTGATCCCGAAGAGCTCTACATTAACTGGCATCTCACCTTAGTATCAGATGCAAGTGAAGAAGACATAAAAGAAGTATTTGAATGGGTAGAAGATGAGTGTTTACTCACAGTAACAAAAATTCAACCAAGTAATATACCTTTACACGTAAATGATAGTGAAGTGGCTAACAATACAATACTTGACGATTTACCCTCAGGTGAGCCAAACCTAAATGATGTGCTAACAACAGATCAAACTAAAGCAGAAACAAGTGATAAATCCGCACAAAAATCAAAATCTGAAACGGTTGGCTCTATTCGAGTCGGTGTTGATAAAGTGGATAATCTTATCAACTTAGTCGGCGAATTGGTTATTACCCAATCGATGTTATCTCAATTGGGTACTGACTTTAATCTTTCAAAAATTGATCGTTTAACCTCAGGGCTAGATCAGCTTTTACAAAATACCAAAGAACTACAAGAAAGCGTGATGAAAATTCGGATGTTACCAATAAGTTTTGCCTTTAACCGTTTTCCACGCCTAGTTCATGACTTAGCTAAGAAAACAGGCAAAGAAGTTGAACTCATTTTAAAAGGCGAACAAACCGAGTTAGATAAAACGGTCATGGAGCAAATTGGCGATCCTTTAGTACACTTGGTTCGTAACGCTGTCGACCATGGAATTGAATCAGCAGAGATTAGAATTGCTCATGGTAAACCAAGAAAGGGCACCATTACCCTTAATGCATATCATCAAGGTGGCAGCATCGTTATTGAAATCAATGATGATGGTGGTGGTATCAATCGCGAAGCGGTCTTTAATAAAGCAGTAGAAAAAGGCATTGTTGACGCTAACTCGACCCTAACTGACAGTCAAGTATTTGATTTACTTTTTGAACCCGGTTTCTCCACGGCGATAACAGTAAGTGATATCTCAGGCCGAGGTGTTGGCATGGATGTTGTTAAAAGGAATATTCAGTCATTAGGTGGCAGGATCCAAGTTGAGTCAGACCCCGGCAAAGGCAGCACCTTTAAAGTGAACTTACCTCTTACCTTAGCTATTTTAGATGGACAATTGGTTCGAGTCGGTACAGAAACCTACATTATCCCATTGATCACCATCGTTGAATCATTGCAAACGCAATCAGAACTTATCAATCGAGTTTCTGGCGATATGGTGCTATATCGCCTTCGTGAAGACAATGTACCCGTGTTGCCAGTCTATCAACTTTTTAATATCGACGCTGAATGTGAAAATGTTGAAAATGCTTTATTAGTCGTTGTTGAAGCCGACGGGCAAAAGGTCGGTTTGCTGGTTGATGATTTATTAGCGCAACAGCAAGTGGTGATTAAAAGCCTGGCAGAAAACTATCAGCAGGTACAAGGAATTTCAGGTGCCACTATTTTAGGTGATGGCTCAGTCGCTATGATCCTCGATGTACCCGGTATTATTTCGATGGCACTGAAAAGCGCTCAATCGAGTCAGAAGCGTAATAACCACACACTTGAAGGAGCCATATCGTAATGGATATTCAAGAATTAGCAGCAGACATCCCCGTTGAAGGTGAATACTCACTTGAAGGCGTAGACTTTATTACCAGTGGTGAACAATTCTTAACTTTTTTACTCGATCAAGAGCAATATGCCGTTGATATTTTGTGTGTAGAAGAGATACGTAGTTGGGAAAAACCAACAAAAATCCCTAATGCAGCGAGCTATATTAAAGGCGTTATTAATATGCGCGGTATTATCGTCCCCATTGTTGATTTAAGACTTAAGTTTAATATTGGTAAAGCTGTTTATACCGAAATTACAGTGGTCATCGTTTTAACGGTTAAGCAACAGGGTAAATCGCGAACGATTGGTTTTGTGGTTGATGCTGTTTCTGATGTCTTAAATGCCGAAGCAAGTGAAATTAAAAACTCTCCTGCGTTTGGGGGGTGTGTACCTCAGAATTATGTTGACGGCATAGTGAATGTAGGTGAAAACGTTGTAACTTTGCTTAATGTAGAAGCATTACACACTATTGAGCCTCATCATTAATTAAGGAATCAATCATGGAACAAGAAAAAGAGTACCTGACCTTTATTCTTAATGGTGAAGAGTATGGTGTTGATATTTTATGTGTGCAAGAACTCAGAGTGTGGAGCTCAGTGACAGAATTACCCAATAAACCTGACTATATCAAAGGCGTCATTAATTTACGTGGTGTCATCATTCCTATTATTGATTTACGTCAACGCTTTGGACAAGATCCCCTCGATTACAACGAACAAACCGTCACTATCATTTTGCGTAATCAAGATCCTGAACGACCTATGGTAGTAGGTATTGTGGTTGATGCAGTATCTGAAGTTTATAAACTTGACCATAAATCAATACGACAACCACCCGCCTTTGGTAATCATATCGACCGATGCTTTCTTGAAGGGTTAGCATCAATAGAAGACAAACTTATTATTTTATTAGATAGCAAATCTTTACTAAATCAGGATGAGTTGTATCGGTATGTTGAACCTGAAGCTGAACTTGGTTGAAAAAGGCACGGTAATAACGAATGATTATTGGATAAAAAGAAAAATCTATAACGGAGTACGTTTTATGACCCCTAAACAAATAAGTATCGTTCAAGAAACTTGGCAAAAAACTAAACCTATTACGGCACAGACTACAGAGATTTTTTACAATACCTTGTTTGAAATGGATCCGTCGCTAAAAGCGTTATTTAAAAGCGATATCGTTGAGCAAGGTAATAAATTAATAGCCATGCTTGATATCGCGGTTAGTTTATTAAATAGCCCAGATAAATTAATTCCAGCGGTGCAAAAGGTGGGAGTCAGTCATGTAGATTATGGTGTGACTATTGAGCATTATGACATGTTTGGTGGAGCGTTACTGAAAACACTAGAAATGGTGTTAGGTGATTTATTTACTGAAACGGTTAAAAAGGCGTGGACTGCGGTTTATGTCGTTTTAGCAAAAACGATGGTTGAAGCGGCTAATAAGGTAAATAAAAAACCTCAAGCAACGACTAAAGCTAAACAATTAAAATTTAAAGGAAAGAATATTATCATGAGCAAAGATAGCGAAATATCAGTTAATCAAGCTAATGAATTGCAACTTGCAGATATGTTAGCTCAGATGGAAGCACTTAATAAAGTTCAAGCGGTGATAGAATTTAATATGGACGGTACGATTATTACCGCCAATGAAAACTTTTTATCTACTTTAGGTTACAGCCTAGAAGAAGTCCAAGGTCAACATCATAGTATGTTTGTTGAGCTAGATTTTAAAGTCAGTGCTGAATATAAAGCCTTTTGGGAAAGCCTAAATCGTGGTGAATTTGAATCCAAAGAATACAAACGTTTAGGTAAGGGCGGCAAAGAAATTTGGATACAAGCGTCTTACAACCCGATTTTAGACTTAAATGGTAAACCTTATAAAGTGGTTAAATTTGCAACTGATGTCACAGCTCAAAAATTAATGAGAGCTGATTCATCAGGCCAAATTGCAGCGATTCATAAAGCGCAAGCGGTGATAGAATTTAATATGGACGGTACGATTATTACCGCCAATGAAAACTTTTTATCTACTTTAGGTTACAGCCTAGAAGAAGTCCAAGGTCAACATCATAGTATGTTTGTTGAGCCAGACTTTAAAGTCAGTGCTGAATATAAAGCCTTTTGGGAAAGTCTAAATCGCGGCGAGTATGAAGCAAAAGAATATAAACGCTTAGGAAAAGGAGGCCAAGAAATCTGGATACAAGCGTCTTACAACCCGATTTTAGACTTAAATGGTAAACCTTTTAAAGTGGTTAAATTTGCAACGGATGTCACTACTCAAAAATTAATGAGTGCGGACTCTTCAGGGCAAATAGAAGCGATTTATAAAGCACAAGCTGTTATCGAGTTTAATATGGATGGGACGATCATTTCTGCTAATGAAAACTTTTTGTCTACCTTGGGTTATAGCCTAGAAGAAATACAAGGTCAACATCATAGTATGTTTGTAGAGCCAGACTTTAAAATAAGCGCTGAGTATAAAGCCTTTTGGGAAAGTCTAAATCGCGGCGAGTATGAAGCAAAAGAATATAAACGTCTAGGTAAGGGCGGCAAAGAGGTTTGGATACAAGCCTCTTATAATCCTATTTTAGACTTAAATGGGAAACCTTTTAAGGTTGTTAAGTTTGCAACGGATGTTACTGCGCAAAAATTAATGAATGCCGATTTTTCTGGACAAATTGCAGCGATAGGTAAATCACAAGCGGTGATCGAATTTAATATGGACGGTACGATTATTACGGCCAATAATAATTTTTTGTCGACGTTAGGTTATACGCTTAGTGAAATTAAAGGACAACACCATAGCTTATTTGTTGATGCTGCCTATAAATCGAGTAATGACTATCAGCAGTTTTGGGAAAAGCTTAATCGTGGCGAATTTGACAGTGGCGAATATCTACGCATAGGTAAAGGTGGCAAAGAAGTTTGGATCCAAGCTTCTTATAATCCTATTTTAGATTTAAATGATAATGCGATAAAAGTCGTTAAATATGCAACAGATATAACTGGAAGAAAGCAAGCTATTACCCAAATTAAAGAAACGTTAATGACGTTATCTGAAGGAAACTTAACTCAATATATTGAAACGGAATTGGTCGGTGAATTTAGTATTATCGGCACCTCTATTAATGAATTTATTGATGTGTTAAGTAATATGGTGAGTGATATTCGCAGTGCATCAACCAACGTTTTTGACTCTTCACGTGAATTAGCAGAAGGAAATACTGAATTAAGTCATCGTACGGAATCACAAGCATCAAGCCTTGAAGAAACAGCATCAGCAATGGAAGAGTTAACCAGCACCGTACAACAAAATGCTGAAAATGCTTCTGAAGCAAGTAAGCTGTCAACCACCGTAATGGAGAAAGCTAGTAATGGTGGCGGTGTCGTTAAAAGTGCGATTACAGCGATGAGTGATATTAATAAATCGAGCAAAAAAATTGCCGATATTATTGGTGTTATCGATGAGATAGCCTTTCAAACCAATTTACTCGCATTAAACGCTGCGGTAGAAGCAGCAAGAGCAGGTGAGCAAGGACGAGGTTTTGCGGTAGTTGCTGCAGAAGTAAGAAATTTAGCGCAACGCTCAGCGGGTGCAGCGAAAGAAATTAAAGGCTTAATTAACGACAGTGTTGAAGCCGTAGGGCAAGGTACTAAATTGGTTGATGAAACGGGGCAAACCTTTACTGAATTAGTTGCTGCCATTGAAGAAGTCAGTAAAATGATTGCTGATATTGATAGTGCAGGTAAAGAACAAGCGGCAGGTATTGGCGAAGTCAGTGCCGCGGTGAGTCAAATGGATGAAATGACGCAACAAAATGCGGCTCTTGTTGAAGAGGCGGCAGCGTCAAGTAAATCAATGGAAGAACAATCGCAGTCACTATTAGACCAAGTTGCTTATTTTAATACGGGTGATGAAGTAGCTGCGCCAATCCCTGTACCACGTGCCACATCAAGAGCGGTACCATCAAGGGCCGTGGCGCCATCAAGATCAACACCATCAAGACCCGTACAATCAAGGTCAGCGCCATCAAGACCAACACAATTAAGACCAGCAACTAAACCTGCATCAGTACCAAGAAGCAACAGGGGTAATACTGACGTTGATCAAGAGTGGGCTGAATTTTAGGACATCAGTCCTGACGACTATTCGTGATAATACCAATTTAATGAATTGATTAATTATAAACGAGGATAAACATTCAAAAACAAGGCGGTTTATTGAGCAATGACTGGCTATTGGTATTGAAAGCTCCGTTTTTATTTCCAGACAAAACCTAAGTACTCACCATTATCCATGTGAGCAACGTAGGTATTGGATATTTAGACTGCTTTAGAATGATTGATTACTTATTTCAATTAGTATAAATCCTTTAGCATAAAAGCTGCTGTATTTATCAAGGGTCAACGCGGGATGGTATGGTTATTACGGGATACTAAGTAATGAAAGCAGTAATCACACTATGCTATGTGAAACTGTTGGCGGTAGGTATTGATAGCAAGGTTTTAGCTACAGCTAAGCTAGAAATTTATGAAGAGCGTAAATACAATGAACGTGAATGTAATGATAAGGCTTGAGTCATTTTTACTTGAAATATTTTAGATAAATGTTTTTTTGTTTGCTAATACCAAACAATTCAAAGGAGATACTAATGTTAAATAAATTGCTCGGGAACGTCAAGTTAGCTCACAAATTAGGTTTAGCTATTTTTGTACTGCTAATACCTTTGATGTTTACGATGTATTTTTTAATATCAATGATTACAAGTAATCTTGATATTGCCCAAAAAGAAGTTGACGGCATAAATGTTGTTACGCCACTACAAGAAATAGTGCAAAAAATCGCACTACATCGAGGAGCATCGGCTGGTTTTTTAGGAGGTAATAAACCGTTAGGTGATAAGTTACAACCGTTAGAAAAAGAGTTAAAAACTATTTTTGCCAGAACATCAAAAATATTAGGAGAAACGTCAACATTATCAATTGATAGCGAAGTGAATCAGTTAAAGAAAGATTGGGATACCTTAGTAGATACACATCTACAATTAAGTGCCAATGAATCTTTTAGTCTTCATAATCAAGTGGTTGAAAATACTCTTAACTTGATTTTACTGGTTGCCGATGACTCAACGTTGTCATTAGATGCTTACTTAGACTCATACAATATGATGGTTGCTGTCACCAGTTATATTCCTAACTTAACCAATAGCATTGGTATTGTACGAGCATTTGGGACTAAAGCATTAACAGAACGTGAATTAGATGAAAATACTAAGTTTAAATTATTCGCGCTGAAGACCAATATTGTCAAAATGTCGAGTAGCTTACAAGCAGGTCGCGATAGTGTTTTAAAGACAACGCCGTCATTACAAAAAACATTGTCCACACCTTATAACAACGCGTTAGAGGCAATAAAAAATTCCGCCGAATTACTTGAAACTCAGTTAATAAGAGCTGAAATTATCGATTATGATTCAAGTGCATATTATGAAGAAATGACTCAGAGTATTGATAAAATATTACGGTTAAATGATGTCTTAATGTCCTCGTTAGTTAACATATTGAATAGGCGAGCAGACGATCAAGAATCGATTATGTACAGTAATGTAATTTCAGTCATAATTTTGGTGCTTATCGGTTGTGCAATAACGTTTATTATCGTGAAAGGGGCCATAAATTCAATGGCTCAAGCTATGTTAGTTTTTGCCGAAATTGCAAAAGGTCATTTGGATAATGACTTGTCTACCAGTAATAAAGATGAGTTTGGCCAATTATTTAATGCCATTGATAATATGCAATCAACATTAAAAGAAAAGGGAAGAGAAGTAGGGCGTTTATCATCAACGATGGAAGGGATGACCACCAATGTGATGATGGCAGATCTTAAAGGTAATATTGTTTACGCTAACCCTGCTGTTAAAGCGATGTTAAGTAAACGAGAAGCTCAATTACGTAAGGTCTTATTGTCATTTAGTGTCGAAACTATCGTAGGTAGTAACTTTGATACTTTTCATAAAAATCCAGCTCATCAGCAAAATTTATTAAGTAATCCAGATAATTTACCTTACACCGCAGAAATAACGGTTGCTGGGCTAACCTTTCAATTAATTGTGATAGCCCTTCGAGATGAAGAAAACATGCATATTGGTAACGCGGTGCAGTGGATTGATTTAACGGAAGAAAAAGATGCGCAAACCCAGGTAGAGAAATTGATCAGTGATGCCATTTCTGGAGCCTTGAGTAGCCGTATTGAAACATCTAAATATCAAGGTTTTATGAAAGGGTTGGGTGATAATATAAATGGCTTAATGGATGCAATAGTAGAACCTATAACCGATGCAATTAATGTTGCACAGTCATTATCTTCTGGAAATTTAACTCAAACGATGGATGGTAAATATGCCGGTGAATTTCTGGCATTAGCAGAAGCAATGAACGGATCTATCGACAACTTAAGTAATATGGTCAGTGAAATACGCAGTGCATCAACCAACGTTTTTGATTCCTCACGTGAAATTGCTGAAGGTAATACCGAATTAAGTCACCGCACAGAATCGCAAGCGTCAAGTCTTGAAGAAACGGCATCGGCAATGGAAGAGTTAACCAGTACTGTGCAACAAAATGCTGAAAATTCCTCAGAGGCAAGTAAATTATCAATCACAGTAATGGACAAAGCCAGTAGTGGTGGCGGTGTGGTTAAAAATGCGATTACAGCGATGAGTGATATTAATAAATCGAGCAAAAAAATTGCCGATATTATTGGTGTTATTGATGAAATTGCCTTTCAGACCAACTTGCTTGCATTAAATGCGGCGGTAGAAGCGGCAAGAGCGGGTGAGCAAGGACGAGGTTTTGCAGTAGTAGCCGCAGAAGTAAGGAATTTGGCACAACGCTCAGCGGGCGCAGCGAAAGAAATTAAAGGCTTAATTAACGACAGTGTTGAAGCCGTAGGGCAAGGTACTAAATTGGTTGATGAAACAGGGCAAACATTCACTGAGTTGGTTACTGCCATTGAGGAAGTGAGCAAAATGATCAGTGATATTGATAGTGCGGGCAAAGAACAAGCAGCAGGTATTGGCGAAGTCAGTGCAGCGGTTAGCCAAATGGATGAAATGACGCAACAAAATGCGGCATTGGTTGAAGAAGCTGCAGCATCAAGTAAATCGATGGAAGAACAAGCACAGTCACTATTAGACCAAGTTGCTTATTTTAATACGGGTGATAAAGCAGCATCTCCAGCACAACGTTCAACATCAAAACCTGCAACAACTCCTACAGCGAAACCGCTAGCAAAACCCAGAAGTAGTATAGCCAAAAAAGAAGCTGACCAAGAGTGGGCTGAATTTTAGGAAGCGAGTATGACGAATGTACGTGATAAAGCCTTTAGTTTAAACGATGCTGAATTTAATTTTGTGTGTAAATTTGTATACGACTCTACAGGTATTGTACTTAATGAGGGGAAGCGCGAAATGTTATATCGACGCCTTACTCGCATTACACGAGAACGTAATTTACATAATTTCTCTGCTTATTGTGATTTATTAAAGAGTGAGCCAGAAAAAGAGAGAAATTATTTTATTAACGCCATAACCACGAATTTAACCAGTTTTTTTAGAGAGCAACACCATTTTGATTATATGACGCAATATGAATTACCGCGCATTATTAAAAATACGGGTGCAAAAAAAAGGCTACGCATTTGGTCATCAGCAAGTTCTACAGGAGAAGAGCCCTACAGCATAGCGATTACTGTAAATGAGGCAATGAAGGCAGTGATATCACAATGGGATGTGAAATTATTGGCGACAGATATTGATAGCGACGTTTTAGCTAAGGGCAAAAAAGGCGTCTACCAAGAAAATAGAATTGAAGATATACCAAGTAAGTTAAAAGAAAAATATTTTAAACGAGGTAGCGAACAAAATAAATTGAATGTCAAAGTGGCAAAAGAATTACAGCAACTCATAACCTTTAAACAGTTAAATTTATTACATGAATGGCCAATGAAGGGACCATTTGACATTATATTTTGCCGGAATGTCATTATTTATTTCGATAAAAAAACACAGCAACAGTTATTTGAGCGCTATTACGAACTATTAAAACCTGGTGGTTTGTTGATGTTGGGGCACAGTGAAAATCTTGGGCAATATCAGCAATATTTTGAAAATGTTGGCCGAACGATTTTTAGAAAACCCTTGTAAAATTAAAAAGGCCTTGAGTAAATGACAAAATGTCCCTATTAAAAACAACTAATATTCATGTTCAGCAATGCTTAATGGATTGTTTACCTGAGTTTACTCATGTAAATCATTATTGGGATAACCAACGAGCTAAAGTGGTTGCCAAAATTCTACCGGGTGAATTTTACATGACAAAACAAGATGTGGTTATAGCAACCACCTTAGGTTCATGTATCTCTGCATGTATATGGGATTGCCAAGTGGGTATTGGCGGTATGAATCATTTTATGCTGCCTTTAACGGATAAAGAAGCGCATGAGGTGGACTGGGGACAAAGAGGACTGGCTTCAGATGCCACACGCTACGGTAATTTTGCCATGGAACATCTGATCAATGAAATTTTAAAAAATGGTGGTCGAAAGATAAATTTGCGTGCAAAAGTCTTTGGGGGGGGCAAAGTACTAAAAAAAATGTCTGATGTTGGCGAGCGTAATATTGAGTTTGTCGAGTATTATTTAGCATCTGAAAACATTCCAATTGTGAGTTCTGATTTAGGTTCTTTTTATCCTCGAAAAGTAATTTTTGAACCGAGTACGGGCAAGGCATTTGTTAAAACAATTGATAATTTACATAACGATACCATAGTTAACAGAGAGAACGTTTATCGAACGAGTATCGACAAAGCACCGGTTGATGGTGATATAGAATTATTTTAGTTGTTATGTTTAAGGAAAATCAATTAAATGAATAAGATAAAAGTATTAATTATTGATGATTCATCAGTTATTCGTGGCATTGTCAGGGAAGTTTTAAGTGGCGAGCAAGATATTGAAGTGGTTGGCGAAGCTAAAGACCCATTAGTTGCTAGAGAGCAGATAAAAAAGTTGAACCCTGATGTACTTACCTTAGACGTTGAAATGCCTAAAATGGATGGTATTACTTTTTTAAATAATTTAATGCGTTTACGGCCAATGCCAGTTGTGATGTTATCAACCTTAACAACCAAAGGTGCCGACATAACCTTGGAGGCTTTAGAACTTGGCGCGGTAGATTTTATCGCTAAACCTAGTTTTGAAGAATTACTTGCCAGTAAAAATAATTTTAAAGCCGTATTAGTAGAAAAAGTTAGATCTGCAGCTGGCGTAGATCAAAAAAATTATAAATTAAATACCACCGTTGTCGCAGAAAGTGATAAACGGGTGTTATCGTTTACTGGTTGTAAACGTACTAATCATCTCGTTGCTATTGGTGCATCTACGGGAGGAACCGAAGCAATTAAAAAAATTATCACCACTTTACCCAGTAATTCTCCTCCCGTTGTTATTACGTTGCATATTCCTGAAACTTTTAGTGCTCGCTTTGCTGAGCGCATGAATGAAAATAGTGCAGTTAATGTACAAGAAGCTAGGCACGGACAAAAAATAAAAGAGGGTAATGTTTATGTTGCTCCTGGAAACAAACATTTAAAAGTTGAAAGTAAAGGGGGAGGTTTGTTTTGTACATTAGAAGACTCTGAGCCAGTAAATAGACATAAACCTGCCGTAGATGTTTTATTTGAGTCACTAATACCTATTGCTGCAAATGTACAAGCGGTACTCCTTACCGGTATGGGCAGTGACGGTGCAAAAGGGCTACTTAATTTAAAAAATAATGGTGCTATGACTATTATTCAAGATAAACAAACGAGTTTAATTTGGGGAATGCCCGGCAGTGCTTTTGCATTAAATGCGCATATAAAACAAAAACCATTAACTCAAATAGCTAAAGAAATCCTTAAATATGCAGCCTTTGATCGTAATGAGATGAAAAAGGAACGTGATGTTTAATTTGAATTTTAGCGTTATAAGTATTATTGGGGGTGTTGTACTCGCCTTATTAATTGGTGTGAATGCGTTGTTTATCCAAATAGCCGCTATATCTGTGGTAGCGACCTTACTCATTATTGTTATATTTTTTCTATTTTTTCAAGCGCACCAGAAACAAGGTAAGCAACTTGCTGAATTTGAGACGCAACATGAATCAATTGATGTTGATCTTATTCAAAGCACTTTTACACAAATAAGTTCGTTGATTAGTAAGCAAGTGGTGATTGTGGAAACTGAATTGGGAAGAGTGAGTCGTCTTGTTCGAGATGCTGTGGGAGGTATTTCTGAAAGCTTTAAATACCTACAAAATTTAAGTGCAGACCAACAAACGATGATCAATACCATCATATCGAATAATAAAAATATGGGTGATGATAAAAACATCACACTTGAGTCTTTTGTTCATGACTCAAGCAAAACCCTCGATGATTTTGTTAGCGTTATTATCACCACAAGTAAGCAAAGTTTAGAAAGTATGGCTTATACCGATGAAATGGTTAAACAACTTGACGGTATTTTTAATTTGTTATCAGAAGTAGAAAATATTGCCAGTCAAACGAATTTATTAGCATTAAATGCAGCGATAGAAGCGGCACGTGCCGGAGATGCTGGACGTGGTTTTTCGGTGGTTGCCAATGAAGTACGTTCACTTTCTGTTAATTCAACAGAGCTTAACAATGATATTCGTAATGAAATCTCATTGGCTCAAAGCATCATCGATAATTTAAGAAAGTCTGTAGAAATAATGGCATCAGCTGATATGACATCAACTTTAGAAGCAAAAGACAAAGTAAGTACTATGGTTGAACATGTTAGCCGCGTTAATTTAGAAACCAACCTGGTTGTTGATGGCCTTGCTGCGTTAGCTCCGAAAATAACAGATACGGTTACTACTGGCGTGCGTTCATTGCAATTTGAAGATCTAACCTTTCAAGCGCTGGCGTCATTACAAGATAATTTAGTGGCGATTGAGTCATTAAGTCAGCAATTGAATCTCTTTGATAAAAATAAAGGCAATTGTGCTGAACAACTGCTGAGTATACAGCACACTTGTAAAACACTTATTGAGCATACTATGCATGCAGATAATAAAAGGGGGGTATCACAGTCATCAATGAATGAAGGTGAAATAGATTTGTTTTGATAAAATTCGGTAATTAAAAATACGTTAACTATTTTAACTTATTTTAACTATAGGAAAATAACATGACAGTAAAAAAACGTGTAAGTGAAGATTTAAAAAGTGTGTCTATTTCAATTGAAGGTCGCTTTGACTTTTCGTTGCATAAACAATTTAGAGACGCATATTCAAGTGATAATACCAATGGTACGCGTTTTAACTTGGATTTATCTAAAGCAACCTATATGGATAGTTCTGCCTTAGGGATGATTCTATTGTTAAAAGACCATGTTGAAAAACTTAAGGGTGAAGTCGTGGTCAGTAACCCCAGTGAATCAGTTAAAAAAATATTGGAAATAGCACAAATACATAAATTGATGACTATTGAGGGGTAGTCGATGGAGGATATTGTTGAAAAACGTGATGTTAAACTAGCTCTCGTTGTTGATGATTCAGCCATGCAGTGCAAGGTTTTAGGTGTATTGTTAAAAGAAGAAGGTTACCGAGTAATCTCTGCTAATGACGGTGCACGCGGAGTGGCTATGTATATCCAAGATAAGCCAGATCTTGTGCTAATGGACATTAATATGCCGATCATGAATGGTTATGAGGCGGCGCGTAAAATTAAGAGCTTATCAACAGCTACCAGTCTGTGTCCTTTAATCTTTATTACCAGTATGGATACTGACCAAGCTTTTATTGAAAGCATTGAAGCCGGTGGTGACGGTATTTTAGTTCGTCCATTTTCACCAGCAGTATTTAAAGCTAAAATTAAGTCTATTCAACGTATTAGTGACTTATATCAACAGGTAAAGTTGTTTCAACAAGAACAGCAACTCAATGCTGAACTTGCTGAAAAACTGATGTCTGATGTGATCGAGTCTAGAAATTATGCCTTGGATAAAATTGGCATAATTAAAAAAGCTGCTGAGCTATTTAGTGGTGATATTCAACTTTCTGCCTTATGTCCTAATGGAAATGTTAATGTTTTATTAGGGGATTTTACGGGGCATGGATTACGCTCTTCTATCGGCGCAATCCCTCTTGCTGAAACATTTAGAGCAATGAGTAAAAAAGGCTTTTCACCCTTTGAAATCATTAAACAAGTAAACCATCAAATGTATGACCTATTACCTGTTGATTTGTTTTTAGGTGCAGCCTTTGTAACTATATCCGCTCACGATGGTTCCGCCTATATTTTTAATGCAGGCTTACCCGACGTCTATCTTTTCTCGAAGAACGGTGTGATAAAAAACAAGTTTGAGTCAAGTCACCCGCCAATGGGAATTTTACCTCATTTACTCCCTGATACACAATTAACGGTCGCTCCTATTAGTGAAAATGATCGAATTATTTTGATCAGTGACGGCATTGTTGAAGCGAGAAACGAAGCGGGAGAGATGTATGAGTTTGAACGTTTTGAGCAAGCAGCAAGGTTAGGGGTGATTTCTGGAAATGTGAGTGATTGTGTATTAACAAGTGTAAATGACTTTTGTTTAAGTATGCCACAAGAAGATGATATCTCATTGATTGATATTCCTTGCGGTGGGTGGGCACAAACATTTGTTGTTAATGATGCAGAAAATATCGAAGATATTGAAGAAGAACACCTTAATGATTTATATGATGAGAAAGATTCTGCTTGGCGTTGGCGATTAGCCTTAACCGGTTCTCGTTTGGCCAGTGTTAACCCTATTCCTATGGCAATGAGTCAAATAAATGAAATTGAGGGTAATGCTGAGCATTGGCAAAGCCTGTACACCATATTAACAGAATTATTTGTTAATGCGTTGGACCATGGCGTTTTAGGTCTAAACTCTGAATTAAAAAGCTATCATGAAGGTTTTACTGAATATTTCAAAGAGCGAGAATCACGATTAAAAACCTTAGATACAGGTTTTGTTGAAATTCAACTTAGTTATCACCCTTTTTCGAGTGGTGGTCGCGTTAAAATTTGTATTCAAGATAGCGGCAAAGGGTTTGATCTCAGAAAGCATTATGAAAAACGTAGTAATAGCAATAACGATACGCCTATGTTAAGTGGACGTGGGATCGTATTGGTTGAACAGCTATGTGAAAGTTTACAGTATAAAGACAATGGTACTTTAGTTGAAGCATCATATGTGTGGACCACTTAATGAATACAGATTATTTGAAGAAGTATGAGATTTAGGGCGTAGTGTCAAATTTGTTATTACCTACTTTATCTTATTCACTCATTATAAAAAAGGAATGCCGTGAAATGACTAAACCTCTCGTATTGATAATTGATGATGATAAAGATTATTTAGAGTTATTACATGAAGCGTTGGAAGATGATTTTGATGTGAAATGTGCCGTAAATTTAGATGAAGCTGAAGATATTATTAAACTAAATAGTTTTTTTGATATTGCACTCGTTGATGAAAACATCGGTGATGACAAGGGTTCTGATTGGATAAAATCTAAAGTGGACGATAAAGCTGTTGCCACTTCTTTTGTTTTATATTCAGGCCTAGCAACTGAAGATGCTATAATTAAAGGATTAGAGTGTGGGGCGGATGATTTCTTAGCAAAACCCATTTCCCTGATTGCCTTAATTAAAAAATTCCACAAACTTATCGCTTATCAAAAACAAATACACACCTTTGAATCGGAATTAAACACCAAAGACCGAGTGATTAATGTTTCCATGGCGCAAGCATCTAAGTATGGCAGCTGTATGCAGCTAACGTCCCGTATTAATCATTGTTTTACTTTCGAAAAAATACGAGACGAAGTTTTTTCTTATTTGTATGCAATGAATTTAGAAGGTTGTATTGGTTTTTATCCATTGAATACTAAACCCAGTTATTTTAGTTCAAAAAATGGCTTTTGTTCTCCTGTTGAAATAGATGTCATGAAGTTACTTAAAGATAAACCACGACTGTATCGTTTTGGTAGTCGTACTATTTTTAATCATACACTGGTGTCGATACTTATTTTACATATGGAGGAGGGGGCGGTAGATACAGATATATATATTGATGCTCTAGCTTCTATCATCGAGTGTTTAGGTGCAAGAATATCGTTTATTGCTTATCAAAGTTCATTAATTACCGTACAAGGGCAAATTCAATTAGCGGTGAGTAAAACCAAAAAAATGATCTCGATATCAAAACAGCATCAGCAAGAAGTGATGAATGAAATAGTGCAGAGCATAGGGCAAAGTTTTCATGTGCTCGATATGAGCATAGAGCAAGAAGATTATTTAACGAATTTAGTTCACACCGCGTTAAAAAAACATAGTCAAGATGATATTAATTTTATGGAAGTCATTCAGCTATTAGACACTGCATTAGAGAGTGTTGATGAACTCGATGTATTAAATCACCAACAATCAGATGAACTTGATATTATTGATGATGAGGATGAGCTATTTTGAAAAAACTCAAGGGTTTAACTATTGATTTTGCACCTATAGCTCTTTTTTATATTGATTTTTCAGGGGGATTTATCGATTGTAATCACCTCGCTGAAGGGTTGTCTGGTTATGATAAAAAAGAGTTATCTGGTAAAAACGTTGATCAGCTTTTTCCTTGTTTTATGACTAAACTTGACGACTATAAATCCGGTAATAAAAAATCCCTTGATGTGTTAATGACATCTCAGATACAGCTTATTAATAAATTAGCTGAATCTGTTCGTTGTACGATGAATTGTAATGAAGTGGCAGGTGGTTATGTTTTTACGATAAGCAAAGTCGTGACTTATACACCGAATGCTTTAAAAGGAGCTCATAAAGTTTTAAACGGTATAAAAGAAGCTTTTTGGGAATGGAACCTTGAAGAAAACGTTATTTATTATTCTGCGCAACTGATGTCTATCTTAGGTTATAAAGCGGAACCTTTTACCGGCCCAGTGACTTTTTGGGAAGAACACGTCTCAGAGCACGATTTAAAAAAAATATACCGGCAAATAGATGAACATGTCACAGGAAACGTAACGTCTATTAATCCAACGTATTCAATAACAACAAAAAAGGGTGAAAAAAAATGGGTGACTTTACTTGGAAAAATATTTGAATATAAAGAAGATAAACCATATAAAATGTTTGGCTCTATTCAGGATGTTTCAGAAAATCATCTATTAGTACAACGTTTAGAGCAGCAAAAAAATTACTTGTTTTTAGCTGAGAAACTGAGTAACTCTGGGCATTGGCATTTAAATGTTCCTCAGCAAACACTTTATTGGTCGAAGGGGGTGTATGTTATTCACGGCTTAGAGCCGAGCAGCTACCAACCAACGTTTGATTCAGCATTAAATTTCTTTTTACCTGAAGAACGAAATAAATTCGAACAATGTATTGAACAAGCGATTACGAATAAAAAAAGTTTTCATTTTAAAAGTTCGATCAAACATGCTTTAGGAAAAAAAATAAAAGTAGAGTTACTCGGTAAAGTTCAAGTTGATAGAGAAGATGAGGTTGTTGGTGTTTTTGGGGTTTTTAGAGATATAACTAAATCTGAAGATGTACTTGAAAAATTAAAATTACTCGCCATGGTGAATTACACCATAAAAGTGCCAATTTTCTTCATTGATGATCAAGATAATGTCGTTTTCCAAGATTTGTCTCCACAACAGGGAAATAATAATTCGGTATTATTTAATTATGTTAACTTTAGTATCAGTGAGTATCTTAAATTTAAAGCTGAAGCAAAAGAAAAGGGGCAAATAAAGAAAGTAGATATTAGTTTTGATAAATTTAATTCTGTCTTTGATTTATCTGTTACTTATGAAAGTGATGCTGGAATTTATATTTGGATTGTAGAAAATGTCACTGAAAAATTTCGTAAAGATCAACAGCAGGTCATTAGTAATCGCCTCGCCTTATTAGGTAATACCTTTGGTAATGTCTCTCATGACATTAATAATGTTCTGGGTGTTGCTTTAGGCGCAACAGAAATGCTTGAGATAAAGTTTTCTCAAGGTTCACAAGATATTTCTAAGTATATTGAAAGGGTAAAAAATGCAATTGATAAAGGTAAAAATGTCACTGAGCGGCTACTGGCATTTACACGTAAGCCCACGGTAAAAATTATAAAGTTTGATCCAATGAAAGAAATAGAAGCTAATAAATATTTATTTAAACAGCTGCTATTAAGTACGATAGATTTTCAACTGCATATTGATAATGTTCACTGTGAAATTATCTTTCCACAGGGGGAATTTATTAATATTTTATTAAATTTAGTGTTAAATTCTCAAGATGCCATCCGTGAACGAGAACTGATTGGAAAAATAAAAATTTCTGCAAATATAGTTGATAATCAAAAATTAGAAATTCATGTTGAAGACAATGGTATCGGTATTAAAAAAGAAAACTTATCTAAGATTTTTGATCCCTTTTACAGTAGTAAATCGGTCAATAAAGGCAATGGTATTGGTTTAGCGAATGTCTATAGTACCGTATATAAATACAACGGGGCAATTCAAGTTGAAGGGTATAGTAAAGCCTTAGGTGGGGCTCACTTTACGCTGATATTTAATTGCCAAGTGATGAGATTTACTCCCGTTAAAAAGAAAGAAAAAAAATTACAAATAAGTTTGGTGGGGCAAGATGTGCTGATTTTAGATGATGAGGTGAGCATTGCTGAGTTTGTTGCCTTATACTTAGATAGTGAAGGTGTGAAAACACAACATGCAGTAGATAAGCCTAGTCTTTTGGAAAAAATTAATAATAATAAACATTTCGATGTTTTTATTACCGATATGATCCTTCCTGATATTTCTGGACGACAAGCCGTAGAATTAGTTAAGCAAAAATTTCCTAACATTCGTATTTTTTCGATGAGTGGTTATATTGCTGAAGAAGATAATGAATGGTTATACCCGGTGTTACGTAAGCCATTTAATTCCAAAGAATTAGCTGATTTCTTAATGAAATATGAATAAGGTAGCTGAATTTATTAACAAATTTATAACTATTTTTACCGGGATTTTATCCGGTTTTTCTCATGAATCGTCAAAATCGAATTTAACTAACCGTTCAAGTCGTTCGGGAAGTAGTACTGGTAGTGCTATGGGCAGTTTAAAACTAGAATTGAGTTCATCAGGTAAAGTTGTGAGGTCATTAGCTTTTAAAATACCGCTAACGGGGTTTTTCTTTTCTCTCATTATTTCTTCAATTATCGGTACGACATTCTATATAGAAAGCAAAAAACTCGTCATTGAAAAAGAATTACAAGAGTTAAAAACAGAGATCAAAATAATAGAACCCTTAATAAAAGGCTTCTATATTAATAGCATCAAAGACATCACCTTAATGGGCAGAATACCTGCGGCTCAAGGTATTATTCAAGCTATTGAACAAAACGATAAGCAAAAATTATTATTATGGCAACAAAGACTTCAAGCCATTTATTTTGAATTATTAAAAACGAAGCCTATTTTTAAAAGCATTAGTTATATCATTTTAGATGAAAATAATCGCTCGGTAGTGAGTGTGAGAAACCAGCAAGGTATTGTACGTATTATAGGGGATGGCGACTTAGCGCAACATATTGATATAACGTCTTTAAAATCAGTATTAAGTACAACAGATGGCAGCGTTTCATTTTCTGATATTGAATTTTATGATACAAAATCAGCAACGAATAACCAAGCGCAAAGTGTTGTTTTTGCCGGCATACCTATTTATTCAAATAAAACGAATAAGATTCGCGCTATGGTAGCTATAGAAGTTAATTTCACTCAATTTATAACAGAGCTTAAGAGCAATGCCCTGCAAAATGTAAATTTCTATTTGGCTAATAGCTCAGGTAAATTTATTTTTAATCCAGAGGCAAATAAAGAGCAGGATACTCTTTCTTTTTTAAGTAAATTTCCAGATTTACAATCAAGGCTGGAAACAGGTGCTGACTTCTTCGAAATTAATGAAACCAGTGTTATCGATGGTACACCTCAGATCGCGTCTTACTCTGCGGTTGACCTGTCTGATTTTGGTAAACATCAGCCCCTTCATCTACTCATTAAGAGCCATACCGCGAGTTATCTAGATGCTATCAAAAGTATGCGTTTAAGGGCTTTTATAATCGCTATTTCTCTCGCTATTCTAAGTCTAGGCATTGCTATTATTGCGTCTAAACGCCTAATTCGTCCGTTATTACAGATGACAAATAGCTTATATCAGTATGAAGATACGGGGCAGATTGGTGAACTACCAATAAGTGAAAAAGACGAATCAGGGGTATTAGCGAGAAGTTTTCACAATTTACTCATAAAAGTAGAAAATGAGTCACAACAACAGTTTATTGAAACAGAGCGTGCTGAAGATGCCACGTTGAAATTACAGAATATTTTAAATTCTATTGCCGATGCGGTGATTAATATTAACGATAAAGGTCATATTATTAGCTTTAACTTAGCCGCTGAGGAAATGTTTGGATACCGTGCGGCAGAAGTGATAAATAAAAGCATTAATATATTGATGCCAAGGGAATTTAGCAGTAAATACGAAAAGTATATACAGGACTATTTCCAATCCAGTGAAGCAATAACGAACAATAAAGGCAATGAGTTTTCAGTAATGCGAAAAGATGGCGTTATTTTTACTATTTATTTGAGTGTTAGTGAAATAATGACCAAAGATGGCATGATATTTACAGGCCTTATTCGCGATATCACGGAACAAAAAGTATTAGAAGCAGATAAAATAAGGGGCATTCAAGAAGTTGAAAATATGGCTTGGCGTTTAAATTTTGCCTTATCTGCCCCAAAAATAGGCGTTTGGGACTACAACATCATTACAGGTACTAGTACTTGGGATGAACGTATGTATACGCTACATGAGCTAACATTTAGTGCCGCATTAATACCTGAAGCACAATGGTTAAGTTATATTGATCGTGATGATTTAATTTTCGTTAAAAAACAGCTGAAGTATGCTAAAAAATATGACGATGATCTTAATTTTGAATATAGAATTGTCTTGGCAAACGGGGCTATAAAGTATATTGAAACACATGCCCAAGTAATAAAAGATGATTATGGTAATAATATACGTATTGTTGGTACGAATAGGGATATTACCGAACAGCATGATCTACTTGTACTGCAGCAACAAGCACTCGAAATAGCAGAAGATGCATTACGTTTACGCTCAGAGTTTTTAGCGAGCATGAGTCATGAAATTCGTACACCCATGAACGGTGTTTTGGGGATGTTAAATTTACTCGGACAAAGTGAATTAACTAAACAACAACGACATAATCTACAATTAGCAGCCTCAAGTGGACAGTCACTTTTACTTTTGATCAATGACATTCTAGATTTTTCAAAAATAGAGGCAGGTAAACTCGATCTTGAAGTACTCAATTTTGATATTCGTAGTCAACTAGGTGAATTTGCTGAATCAATGGCGGTAAGAGCACAAGAAAAAGGGCTTGAATTGATTTTAGATGTCACCAAAATAGATTTTTATATGGTAAAAGGTGATCCAGGTCGGTTACGACAAATATTATCAAATCTCGTTGGTAATTCAATTAAATTTACTGATAAAGGCGAAATCCTCATTAAAGCTTTTATTAATGAATATGACGAACGATTACAATTAACCTGTAGTATTTCTGATACGGGCATTGGTATACCAGAAAATAAAGTAGGTTCTTTATTTGATTCTTTCACACAAGTTGACGCATCGACAACAAGAAAATATGGCGGCACAGGCTTGGGGCTCGCTATAGTTAAACAGTTGTGTCAGTTAATGGATGGTAGTATTGATGTCATAAGTTCACATGGTCATGGTAGTGAGTTTACATTTTCGATATTTCTTGAAAAGAGTGAACAATCCAATCAAATAATGCCTAATATCGATATTAAAGACACTAAGATATTAATTGTAGATGATAATTTAACAAACTTGGAAGTATTGAAAGGGCATTTAGAAATATGGGGAGCCAAAGTAAACCAGACCCAAGATGGATTTGACGCATTAGAAATCATTGCGCAATACGAAGAAAATTATTTTGATGTTGCTATATTGGATATGCAAATGCCCGGGATGAACGGTGCAACGCTAGGACAAAGAATAAAAGAAGATAAACGCTGCACTAAGATGAAATTAATCATGATGACATCGATGTCAGAGCGAGGCGACGCCACATATTTTGCTAATTTAGGCTTTTCAGCTTACTTCCCTAAACCCACCATAACAGCAGATTTATTCGATGCTTTATCAGTGGTTTTAGAAGAAAAGCAAGCGTTTAGCGATGCAGTGCCCCTAGTTACACATCAACATCTTAAAACACTAAAGCGTGATACATTAGGGAATAAATCTATCGATAAAAAAGTACGAATACTCTTAGTCGAAGACAATCGCATCAATCAGGTAGTGTTATTAGGGGTATTATCAAATTTAGGTTTGTCTGCAGATGTTGCTGGCAATGGTTTAGAAGCATTAGCGGCACTAATGAGTACACCTGAGGACGCTCCTTATCAATTAATCATCATGGACTGTCAAATGCCAGAAATGGATGGCTATGAGGCAACTAAGGCAATTAGATCAGGTAAAACTAAAGCTTTCTATAATAACATTCCAATTATTGCAATGACTGCGAATGCGATGAAAGGAGATAAAGAGAAATGCCTAATTGCGGGCATGAATGACTATGCAACCAAACCGGTTGATTCAGATGCACTCTATGAAAAGTTATTATATTGGGTAGGAGAAGAAAGTAATGCGTTAAATCTCCCGTCAACAGAAGAAAATATAACCAATGCCCCCCGAGAAACTAAGCACGGTTTTACTGACGAATTAACTGCTTTTCCTACGAATGATCCCATAAATACGCATGCCCAGAATGAACAAGTTGAGAATGAACAAGTTGAGAATGAACAAGCAAACTTATCCGCTGTGGTATGGGATAAAGTGGGTTTTCTAAAAAGGGTTCGAAATAACAAAAACATGGGAATAAAATTAATTGCAATGTTTATTGAAGATATGCCCCAAGTAAAAGATGAGCTGTGCGAGGCAATAATAAATAAACAGCTTAAAGATATTACCTCCTTTGCTCATAAACTAACAGGAACAGTGAGTAACCTTGGTGGTGTTAGTTTAGCGAAATTAACCAAAGGTGTTGAAGTAAGTTCAATAAATGGAAGTATTGAAGAAATTGAATTACTGGTGCAGAAAATACATAAAGAATATCAACTGTTCCATGATGAAATATCTAACTTTAGTGTTAGCTAATACCTACTTTATAAATAACTGAAATAATCATAAATCGATAAAGACATTACAATGCGAGGTATGTATTCTTAATGGTAGGATGTTTAATTCAGTAACATCCTTATTAATAGATTATTCTAATGTAAAAGAATGCATAAAAGTATTTTTAAGTGAGAGAGTCGAGTAAGTGTTTTTTTTATTTATATAATTGCCATTATCATATGTCGGTCTATAATAAATAAAAGATGACGAATGTTTATCCGTATAAGTCGCAATGTAATTTAAATGGAAAAGATGTGAAAGAGAAAAAAGATTATAAAATTCTAGCGGTTGATGATGCAAAAGACACCTTAATGTTACTTGAGTTTGACTTGATGGAGCAAGGGTATCAAGTCAAAACTGCAGAGTCAGGTGAAGCAGCATTTGAAATTCTTGAAGATGAAGCTATTGATTTAATTTTACTTGATATGTACATGCCAGGTATCTCAGGTTTAGCCACATTGCAAAAGCTAAAGTCGCGGTCTAATCTATCGCATATTCCAGTGATCATGTTATCAGCTTCTGATAATGAAGATCAAATTGTAGCTGCCTTAGAGTTTGGGGCCGATGATTATGTGACCAAACCTTACATCGCTAAAGTTTTACTTGCGCGTATTAAAACCTCACTGCGATTACTAGATAAGACTTTAGAACTCGAAGCGTTAGCAAAGACTGATTTTCTCACGAGTTTAAATAATCGTGGTTGCTTTGTTGATTTAGCAACTAAAGCGATAAGTCAAACAAGACGAACCAACTTACCCTTAGTGATGGTAATGTTAGATATAGATTTCTTTAAACAAGTTAATGATGATTTTGGTCATGATGCGGGTGACCGGGTACTTATCGATTTTTCTAGCGTGTTGCTGGAATGTTTTCGTGATTATGATATTTCAGGCCGTATAGGTGGTGAAGAATTTGCGGTATGTATGCCAAATACTTCAATTGATAATGCGATTATCGCCTGTGAGCGTTTTAGAACGGCGATAGAAAAGCATAAATTTGTAATATCTGACAAGGGTAAGGTAATAAATATAACCGTTAGTATTGGCCTTGTTAGTGGTCAAGCCGATGGCCTTGATTTTGAGAGTCTATTGCATCAAGCTGATATGGTACTTTATCAAGCAAAACACCATGGCCGTAATCAGGTGATGGTTTGGGATGGCTTAATTGATAACCAATTTAATGAACGTCCAGATATAGTTTTAGCAGATGATGAAAATGGCGATTCAGCAAATTTAACTGAAAAAAGCCATGATTTAGAGGTAAAACAGCAGGTGGGAAATATGGATGAAATGAATGTGAGCTTGTCCGCAGCGGACGAAAAATATCCAGGGATCGATTATGATATTGGTGTCAATAATGTTTTAGGAGATGATGCGCTTTTTGCTGAAATATTATTGATGTTTTATGAAGACCATGCTCAAGAGAAAAATAAAATACAACAGGCTATTACGGACAATGATCATGACTCACTAAAGCATTTAGTACATACGTTAAAAGGGGTATCTTGTTCTATTGGCGCAATGTCATTATTTGATCATACAAAAATTCTTGATACCGCAATAAATGAACACCAACAAGAAAAATATCAATTACTGTTTGACCCTGTTGCTAAAGCGCTTGATCAAGTTGTTGGTGGTATTGAAGATAAATTAATTAATAAGATAAATTAGTTAAGAAAACAAACCGTTGAACATTTATTCACAATAAATTTATAGTGCGTTTATTCAACGGTAATATCAATGTTTGTAGTCGGTTTACAACAACACGGAAGAATTTCATTTTTGCCAACATACGCTAATGGTTCTCCATTAGGGTAAACAATTTGCCCTTTATTTAGTGTGATCCGACATGCGCCACAATAGCCATCACGGCAATGATAGTGAACCTCAATGTTGGCAGCCTCTAAGCATTCTAACAATGTGCCTGAAGTCTCAGAGAAAATGAGCTCTTTATTTTGAACCGTAATTTTCTGTTGAGTACACTTATGATCAGCGTTTGTGTCTGTATGCTCCATCAGTTAATCATTACCTGTCCTATTTAAAGATAAGCAGCTCAAAGCGTCTAATACTTTTATCTTTAAATAGGGTACATAGAAACTGACTAACTCAAACATATAAAATCGTTAAATTAAATTATAAGTCAAAATCGTCAAAATCATCAGAAGATACAGATGAGTCAACTTGACCGACAAGGTAGCTTGATATTTCAGTTTCTTGTGGTGCAACTTGAACATTATCACTTGAAAGGTAGGCATTTATCCAAGGAAGTGGGTTAGTTTTAATATCAAATGGAGCGTCTAAACCAATAGCGGTCATACGTTGATTGCTGATGTATTCAATGTATTGTTTTAATATAGCGGCATTTAACCCGATCATTGAACCATCTTTAAAGAGGTATTCTGCCCATTCTTTTTCTTGCTCAACGACATCTAAGAATATTTGGCGACCTTGATCTTTCATTTCGCGACATATTTCTTCCATTTCAGTATCGTCTTGACCACTTGCCCATAGATTCAAAATGGTTTGTGTCCCCGTTAAATGCAGTGCTTCATCACGGGCAATAAGCTTAATTATTTTCGCATTACCTTCCAGTAATTCGCGCTCTGAAAAAGCAAATGAGCACGCAAAGCTTACATAAAAGCGTATA
The DNA here is from genome assembly GCA_047621305.1 of Alteromonadaceae bacterium. Taxonomy (GTDB): domain Bacteria; phylum Pseudomonadota; class Gammaproteobacteria; order Enterobacterales; family Alteromonadaceae; genus Colwellia_A. The sequence continues at coordinate 42,204 of JBLHNB010000003.1, forward strand.
GCTTCTAATGCGTTTACGGAGCATACTGCTAAATAGAGTTTTTCTTTTAAACTACGCATAGTAACGACAACGGTCTTTCCTTCTACTTCATAGCTCCCTTCGCCTTGAGACTGCAGTAACTGTGTAGAAAGAATGACATCATCAAAATACTTCGCAATACTGGATGCACGTTTGAGAATGGCAGGGTTGACCACAATATCATCAAAGACTTCACTGGGGTCAGTAAATAAATTACGTAATATATGGGTATAAGAGCGAGAATGAATGGTTTCACTAAACGCCCATGTTTCAACCCAAGTTTCTACTTCAGGTAATGAAACAATAGGTAAGAATACGGCATTAACTGAGCGTGCAGCCATACTATCCAGTAGTGTTTGATACTTTAGATTAGAAATAAAAATATGTCTTTCTGATTCCGTAAGGCTTTGCCAGTCAGCTCTATCTTTTGAAACATCAATTTCTTCAGGACGCCAAAAAAACGAAAGTTGCTTTTCAATAAGGCGTTCAAAGTTTATGAATTTTTGTTGATCGTAGCGGCTTACATTAACGCTCTGTCCAAAAAACATTGGCTCTTTTAACGCTTCATTTGGTGTTTGATTAAACGTTGTATACGTCATTGTTTTTCCCTAAAAACATCACCGAATTATGATGATATTCATTAACTATTATAAATGTGCACAATTGATTATTGATGGTCTTTAATGTCGTTCATGAATATATTATTCTGATAAATACAAAATAATATATTCACTTAAACACTGTAATTATATTTTACAAGCGCCACCGGCACAGTCATCATCTTCAACTTCTACTTGGCTATCGTTAGCGCCATCACGGGTATTATGGTAATACATCGTTTTTATACCCAATTTGTAGGCGGTTAATATGTCTTTGAGTACTTGCTTAATTGGAACTTTTCCGCCGTCAAAACGTGCTGGATCGTAGTTAGTATTTGCAGAAATTGTTTGATCTACAAATTTTTGCATTATGCCAACGATCTCTAAATATCCTTGGTTATTCGGTATATTCCATAGTAGTTCGTAGTTATCTTTTAAGTTTTGATAGTCAGGAACAACTTGTTTTAATATACCATCTTTACTTGCTTTAACACTGATCAAGCCACGAGGTGGTTCGATACCATTGGTCGCATTGGATATTTGTGACGACGTCTCTGATGGCATTAATGCAGATACGGTTGAATTACGTATGCCATGTTCTTTAATATTTTCGCGTAATGTATCCCAATCAAGGTGAAGAACTTCATTGGTAACATTATCGATTTCTTTTTTATAAGTATCGATTGGTAATATACCTTGCGATAAACGTGTTTCGTTAAACTTAGGGCAGGGACCTAACTCTTTTGCTAAGTTATTTGATGCTTGTAATAAATAATATTGGATCGCTTCAAAGGTACGATGTGTTAAATTATTTGCACTACCGTTTGAATAATAAAGGCCATTTTTAGCAAGGTAATATGCGTAATTAATGACACCTATGCCTAATGTTCTACGATTCATCGTGGCGTTATAGGCTGCTGGCATCGGATAGTCTTGATAATCTAGCAAGCTGTCAAGCGCTCTTACGGCGAGATCAGCCAAATCTTCAAGTTCATCTAAACTATCTATTGCGCCAAGGTTAAAAGCAGACAGCGTACATAATGCTATTTCACCATTAGGATCATTAATATCGTTCATTGGCTGAGTAGGTAATGCTATTTCTAAACATAAATTACTTTGTCTGATCGGTGCTTGTTTAGGATCAAACGGGCTATGAGTATTACAATGGTCAACATTTTGTAAATATATGCGACCTGTACTTGCGCGCTCTTGAGCAAACAACGTAAATAATTCGATCGCTTTAATGCACTTTTTACGGATACTGTCATCGGCTTCATATTGAAGATAAAGTTGTTCAAATTTATCTTGATCTTCAAAGAAGGCATCGTAAAGCCCTGGTACGTCGCTTGGACTAAATAACGTAATTGAGCCACCTTTAATTAAACGGGTATACATAAGTTTATTAAACTGTACCCCGTAATCTAAATGACGAACGCGGTTTTCTTCAACACCACGGTTATTTTTAAGTACCAGTAAACTTTCAACTTCTAGATGCCATAATGGATAGAACAGTGTGGCTGCACCACCACGAACCCCACCTTGTGAACAGCTTTTAACCGCTGTTTGAAAGTGTTTGAAAAATGGAATGCAACCGGTGTGAAAAGCCTCTCCATTACGAATTGAGCTACCTAATGCGCGAATTCGACCCGCATTAATACCAATACCAGCTCGTTGTGATACGTATTTTACAATTGAGCTGGTCGCGGCATTAATTGAGTCTAAGCTATCGCCACATTCAATTAATACACAAGATGAAAATTGGCGAGTAGGTGTTCTAACTCCGGCCATAATTGGGGTTGGCAATGAAATTTTAAACGTTGAAATTGCATTATAAAAGCGTTCTATATAACCCAAACGTGTTTCTTGTGGGTATTTAGCAAATAAACAGGCAGCCACCAATAGATAAAGAAACTGGGCACTTTCATAAATCTCACCGGTTACACGGTTTTGTACTAAATATTTCCCTTCAAGCTGTTTAACCGCAGCATAACTGAAATTTAAATCACGGGGGTGGTTTAAGAACCCTTCCATTAACTCAAATTCATCTTGGGTATAATCGACAAGTAAATGTTGATCATATTTACCAGACTCTACGAGAGAAACAATATGGTCATATAATTTTGGTGGTTCAAATTTACCATAAGCCTTTTTACGCAAATGAAAAATAGCTAAGCGCGCAGATAAATATTGATAGTCAGGGCTTTCTTCAGAAATTAAATCTGCGGCAGATTTTATAATCGTTTCATGAATATCACCCGTTTTTATACCGTCATAAAACTGTATGTGAGATTTCAATTCAACTTGTGATACAGAGACGTTATCGAGACCTTCAGCAGCCCAGGCGATAACTTTGTGGATCTTTTCTAAGTCGATAGGTTCTTTTTTGCCGTTACGTTTCGTTACAAAGAGGTTGTTATTCATGAAAGACCTGTAATTTAATTATTGTATTATTTGCCTAAAAAGGACATTTATTATAATTATTCCCCGTGATGTATTAAAAAGGTGCGAACGATAAATGCACTACATCTAGGGGTTTTTGAAAAACTAATCACAAGATAGTGAGGTTTGAGGGTTATTGCAAGCGTTATAATAACCCTATTTCTATTGACATTTATGAGAGTGAAAATTCAGTTAGTAACAACTAACGTAGAACGACGTTTTTATTTTGATTTAGTTGAAACGCAATAGTTATTTTAACTTAATTTATCGCTATATAATTATTTATAGTAATAATTTGATGTTGATATTACGATTTGCGATAAGAAGTATTTATTCTATTAAAATCAACAGATTACAATGATTGCTTTATATTTATACGGCTTGTTTACAAATTAGCCGTTAAAATATCTTCGGGAGATTCAGCCATAGCACAAGCTTGCCATGAATTGCATTGCTCAGTCGCTAATATATAACCCCATTTAGCAATAATCGTATACATTCCTGCACGGTTCCCTGCTTCAATATCGCGAGGGGCATCGCCAACATAAATACATTCAGCAGCATGAGTTGATAATTTTTGGCACGCGTATAATAATGGTGCAGGGTGAGGCTTTCGTTCTTTTAGGGTATCGCCGCCCACTATCACTTTACACGCTTTAAATTCGTCAAAATGTGGCAAAAGTAAGGATGTTAACCCTTCAGGTTTATTTGTTACTACGCCCCAAGGAATATTTCGTTCGTTTAAGATGGTTAATAACTCAGAAATGCCAGGGTATAAACAAGTATGTATGGCAATATTCGCTTGATAATGATCTAAAAACTCTTGTCGAAGTACATCGTAATCAAAATGATTTAGTTGTTCACCAAAACCTAGTTCTAATAAACCTTTCGCGCCATCAGATGCTACGGGACGATACCGCTCGCGATCTACGGGAGCGAAGCCATGCTTTATTAATACGTAATTTAGTGCTTCACCTAAATCATTAGCGGTATCAAGTAAGGTGCCATCGAGATCAAATAAAACGGCCGTAAATTTATTTTTTATCATTAGCGTTTAAACCTTTTGACAGCACAGTATATAATTAACATCTAGCCCTTGGCCGAGGGTATGGTTTTCTGTTAACGGATTGTAGTGGATACCCGTTGCATCAATACATTTTAAATCAAAGGATTCTGCCCATGAAATTAAGGTGGCAGGTCGAATAAACTTGTTATGGTCATGTGTACCATCAGGTACGAGTTTAAAGATCTTTTCGGCGGCAAGTATTGCTAATAAATAAGACTTAACTGTTTTATTGAGTGTTGAGAAAAAAACAAACCCACCAGGTTTAACCATTTGTGCGCAAGCTTTAATTATTGATTCTGGATCAGGAACATGTTCTAGCATTTCCATACAAGTTACAGCGTCATAAGTTTCCGGACATGCTATTGCTTTTTCTTCAGCAGTGATTTTTTGATAATCTACGCTAACACCGGATTCTAACGCATGTAATTTAGCGACATTAAGTGGCTCTTCCCCCATGTCAATACCAGTAACATCAGCACCTAATTTTGCTAAACTTTCAGCTAAAATTCCACCGCCACATCCAACATCAATTATTTTCTTTTCGAAAATCATCTGCATATGTTGTGTTATAAATTGGCGACGTAAGGGGTTGATTTGATGTAAAGGCTTGAAGTCACCGGTAATATCCCACCATTGGCTGGCAATTTTTTCAAATTTTGCGATTTCTTGATGATCAACATTGAGAGTATTTGACATTATATGAGAACTTTTACGGGCTAGGTATTTATATGTCTGAATTCTAAACGAAAGTCGAGAGCAAGCCTAGTAATTGTTTGATGGGTTAACGGTAGGTTAAATTAAAGGGGCCATTTTTTTGATCTATAAGGCTAATAGGTAACCTACATTACGTACTGTTTTAATAATTTGCGGCTCTTTAGGGTCATCATTTAGTTTTTTACGAATACGAGAAATACGTAAGTCTATTGATCTGTCGATACCATCGTAGGGTAATCTAAAAATTGTTTCATGCAGGTATTCACGTTTAGTTATTGTGCCAACGCTTAAGGCTAACAACCACAATAAGTCAAACTCTGCACTTGATAGTAATACTTCAACAGTTTCATTAATGACGGTACGATTACTTGCGTCGAGTGTGATTTTTTTACTATAACAGTCAATCGATAAACTATTGTTATTTTGTTGAATATTATTTTGTCTGCGTATTTGCGCTCTAATATGTGCAAGTAAAACTCTTGGTTTGATGGGTTTTGCTAAGTAGTCATCTGCGCCAACTTCAAGGCCTGTAACTTCATCAATATCATCACCTAATGCAGTTAACATAATAATGGCACCTTGGAAATTATCTCGAATGTTTTTACAAATTGTGAGTCCATCAATCCCCGGTAACATTAGATCTAATACGATAAGATCAGGTTGAAAAAGCTCAATGTTTTTTTCAATGTTGTCACCTTGATGTATACATTCAACGGTATAACCATTTGAATGGAGATATTGGCTGATCAGCTGCGTAAGTTCAATATCATCATCAACTAGCAGTATTTTGTTATTAAAATGGATCATTGTTAACCTATAAATTATTTAGCTTTATTAGTATTCTCTATCTTTTTATTAAATGTACTCTTTAGTGATGTAGCTGATAATAAGTTTAGTAGAACAAAATTTTTTTTGTGATTAGGTAATTGAAATATTAACCATTTTTTGTAAGGCATTCGTCGACAATTGTCTACTTTTTTACGGGTAATGGTTAAATTATCGCCTTGCCAAAGAAGGTCAAACGAATTTGGGTTAGTACAGCCATTTGAAAGCACTTGTACTTTAAATTTATCTGCGTTGACTATCATGCCATAAATATTTTCAATACGATCACTTTCTGTATGGCTGTTTGCAGTGTTACAACCAAATATGGAGATAGTACTTAGTAGTGCTATTTTAATTAAAAGCTTCATAATAAATTTTATCAAAGTGAGTATGTTGTTTAAATTTAACCCTATATCAAGCCTATTAACTAGTGCAAATTTGTAATTGCGTGTAGCTTAATGTTTTTATATGTATCCAATTGTACCGTAACAGCTCATGTTCAAAATCACGCATCTTCAATGACCACGGGTATAAGTTAAAATCGATAACTGACAACCCCTTCAAACCGATACCATTCGTTCTCACCATTGTCTAGTTCGACATTATTGTTAATGAAATGACTATTTATGCCAAAACTCAAATGATTGGTTAGCCCGTATTTAATGCCTGTAATGATTGATTTTCTCTTTTCTCTACTCCAACTAATTAATTCAGGATCATCAATTTTATAATGTAGTTGATCATGGCTTAACGTAATAAATACGTTGAATGAATTTACGTAGTAATGAAAGCTCATATAAAAATTTAGATTATCATAGCTGTTATAAGGATTATCAGCCTGTTTATGTCGATACCGAGTCCCTAGATGTATTTTAAATTGTGTTGATATTTTGTAAGCATATTCAAGCCAAGGCGTTGATATTTCTGCGTCAGTAGCATTAGCGATATGATCGCTAGTGGTAATGTCAACGAGTTGCTCATTATTAACATCGGATCTACTGGAGAATGACTTCTGGCGGAATTCGAAGCCTAACTTTATTTGAGATCTTTTGATGGGCAAGGTTAATGACAATTGAGCGCCCTGATCAGTTAAATGATGCTGATCACCATTAAAGTGATATCTGCCTCGCAATCTTAAATCAATCAACCACTGTTTTTTTTGTACTAAAGCCAATGTTGAATCTATTTTTATCTGGCCATAATTATCTTGATAATCATTATCGGGCTGTTGTTGATAAAGGGAAACGCTGTTTATCCAATGTAAGCTAGTATTTGTACCCAAAACACTGGTTTTTTGATGAGGTTGATAGCGATGAACTGCCTTGATTTGCTGAGCGCTATAAAAATTACTTTTAATTTCAGTCTCTTCATTACGAGTGAATAGCGAGTCATCGTCTACATCATCTATGTCTGAGAACTCTTGCCAGTCATTAAAATCAATATATTCATAAACAGGGAATTTAGATGTCGTACCATCAATACCGCCATAGGCGAACAGCTCAATAGTATATTGATGAGATGATTTATTATTTAGGATTAATTTTTTAAGTTTCTCTTGGAGTGATTGTAATTTTGTTGATTCAGTCACTGATAAAGAGAGTGATTCTAAGTGGTGAATTATAGTTTGAGCATCATCATATTGTTTAAAGCTAATATAGTTCATTGCCAATTCGATATTAACGCGTTTATGATCTATATATTTTGTTTTAAGCGGCTCTAAAATATTGAGTGCTTGTTGGGTTTTCCCTGCTTGTCTTAATGAAATCGCATTTTTAAGTAAGAGTGAGTCTTTAGTTTGAGCCGCTTGACTATGAGGAATAAATACCAATACGGGCAGTAGCAACATACTCAAGCATATGAACGCCAAAATCTTGAGTGTAATATTCTTTTTTATAGTAACGAGGGAGGGACGTTTTATCGTTTGGTTATTAATCATAGAGCTCAATTTCAATATCATCATCAATCATATCTTCAGACCAAAGGTCGCTCTCTTTTATATAGTCCATTAAGTCACTATTATCTAAGCTATTAATGGTCTTTTCATCATCACTGTCAATACCAACAGCCTGCGATGTTATTACTTTATTTTGCGAATATGAACTATCAAAAGGGATGGTTAAATCATCAGGCAGTACTTTTGTTGTTGAGGTAGTTATATTTTCAGTAGTTTTGTTGTTAAAAAGCGCTTTTGTTATTTGTTCGTCACCTAGTTCACTTTCATTGAATGATCCTTCAAATTCCATATCATCAAAACTGTCAATTAAATCCATGTCATTTTCATAGGCTTTATCATCTAGTATCTCTTGAATAAGAAAAGATGAACTATCAAAACTTTTATTATCATTGGTTATGTTAATGGCTAAATCGGTCAAATTTTTATCGACGATTGGAGTTGTTTCTTTATTCGTAGGGAATTTATTTTGCGCCTCAATAGTCGAAATTTCACTATCGATCTGATTTACCACTTCATTTAAAGATTGTAAAATATCTGCATCGCTCAACGTTTCGGTAGGCAGATCAAATATCATTTGTTCTTCGTTTAGGGTAGCATTTCCCGTTATTTCTTGTCCGACAACAGAAAACACTGACAAAATAAATAAAAATGATAATGTTGTGATCTTAAACATTGCTACGTATCTGCTGCTAGGTTGGAAGGCCAAGATAATACTATTTTAGCACCTCCTTCTAGGCTTTCAAGCACTTCTACATTGCCTTTATGCCAACAAGAAACTTGTTTCACTATGGCAAGACCTAATCCGTACCCACCTGATATACGTGCTCTACTAGCGTCTAAACGTTTAAAAGGTTCAAAAATTATTATTCGATCATCTTCTGGAATCCCTAATCCGTCGTCACTTATCCAAATTTGCTGTTGATCTGCATCAATGTGGTAACCTAATTCAATTTTGTTGTGAGCATGTTTTAACGCATTAGTGAGAATGTTCTCTAATGCTCTAAACATATATCGCTTATCTGCAGTAATCGATTCTTTTCCAGCGGTCATAACCTTAATTGTAATATTAGCATTGATAAGTTTTGCTGAGTTAGATAAATCATTAAACAGACTTTCAATACTGATTTTTTCAATATTAAGAAATGGTAGATCACGTTTTAATTTAGAGAAAGTGAGGACTTCATCTATCAATTTTTCAAGTTCGTTTAAATCACGTTCTACCCCGTTGATTTGTATGCTTAATTCTTGGTTTTCTTGGTCATCTATGATTGCCATTCGAAAACGTATGCGGGTGATGGGGGTACGTAATTCATGAGAGATAGCTCTGATCATTTCATCTTGGTCATCAATTAGCTTATGTATACGAATTGACATGGTATTGACCGTTTTGGATAATTTATCTATTGCATCAACACCCGATGGTGTTCTCATTGATAGTCCCTTGTCATGAGCAATTTTTTCTACTTGTTTGTCCACTTTTTCAAGACGATTTTCTAGTGGTTTAACTAAAAAATAACTTGTTGCTGCCATTAATACCAAAATACAAAAAAGTTGAATTAAAATTAACGATAAAGGGAACCAATCAAAAAAAGGTATTTCACCTAATACTAAAGCATAAGGACTATTGCCTAACGGAGCATAGGCTATTAATGAAGGGGCATTTGTTGTGGTGTTTTTTAATACAACAGAGATATTACCTTTTTTGACATTTCGTCGATATATGTCAGGTAAATGCAAGCTATCTAATAACTTTAATTGAATGGGGTAATTAAAGATTGAACGCAGATTCTCTAAAGCCAAAATACGTTTTTCACTTTTATGACGACCTAATTCATTTAACATCAAAAAGCTGGTCAGTCTGACCAGTGAACTGCCAAAATCAGAGAGTTCTACGCGTAAGTAGTTATCATTATTAGAGAGAATATATACAGTACCCGCTGATAAAAGGGGGTTTATATTAAAAATAAATTTATTTATTTTTAAACGAGTTAATTGCTGTGAACTAAGTAAAGAACTTGTTGCATTAACTTGTTCGAACTTTAAATCACTGAGATTTTCTATGGCCTTTAGCCACTGTACTTGCTGTTCTGCTTGATGCCTTGATATGCCTTCACTGATCAAGGTAAAAGTACCACCATAGTTTTGATGGACATGTTGAGATATGCGATATTTACTTACGTAATACGTTCCTATTGAAATAAGGAAGATAATGAGAAAAACAGCAAGAAATAATCCCATGTAGATCCGAACAAAAATACTGTGCATTAACAGGTAACCTAGTTGATATTGACAATGTAAATATAGCGAAGATAACGTATTACTTCAAAGCTCTGTTTATTCTATTGTCATTAGACCAATAAGTTGTTGAGAATGTTATTGTTGTAATGTAGATATTTGTATCGTTTTGTATCGGGCAAGTAGCCAGTGAGACCCCCTCAAATAAGCCGCTTAATAACGAAATGTTTATATTGCATCAAAGCATACCTTCTATTTATCTTATCCATTTATTAAATACAAACTGATACATCAAGATAAAATTATTCACTATTTCCTAAAAGATTCATCTTCAATAATGTGAATGCAGCATAAGTCATTTCAATAATGTTCATGCCGTTACGATTTATTACTAATAAGAGGGTTATATCATGTTAAGAAAATCATTAATTGCACTCACTGTGCTAACAAGTACAACAACATTAGCGAGCACAACAATTAAATCTATCAATTCTGCGAGTGAAATACGTATTGTTGGTGGAGAAGAAAGCACACCTTATTCACGTCCATATCAAGTATCAATACAATCATCATCTGGTAGCCATTTTTGCGGTGGTTCGATAATTGCCGATAACTTAATATTAACTGCTGCACACTGTATGGAAGGGGTTAATGGTAATTCTCCTGACATGCAAGTTAGAGTAGGGGCGCATAGTCTTACCGATGGTTCAGGAGACGTAATTAAAGTAATAACTACTTATACCAATCAAGACTATCCGAACCTGTCAAAAGACGTAGCTTTACTCAAGCTGGCAAAAAAAATAACCAATAAAAATGCTAAAGCAATTGTATTAGCAGATAACGCTTTCTTTAATAGTAATATTAAAGCGGGTACCAATATGGTTGTTTCTGGTTGGGGGACATTAGCTTCTGATGGTAATACGCCCGATAAGCTGATGGAAGTATCAGTTCCTTATGTAACCAATGAAGTATGTAATGCAAAGGATGCTTATAATGGTCAAATTCAAGCGACGGAAATGTGTGGTGGTTTAAAGGAGGGAGGCAAAGATTCTTGTCAAGGAGATAGCGGTGGACCTTTAGTTGTCAAAAAGGGCAATAGTTTTGTCCAAGTTGGTGTAGTCAGTTGGGGGGAAGGTTGTGCTGTTGCCAATAAATATGGTGTTTACGCTAATGTTGCAAAACTAAAAAGCTGGATTGATAACGCTGCTGCAGGAAATGAAGCTCCTTCAGGCTTAAATAGCTCAGATAGTGGTAACGGTGATAATGGTGATGGCACAGATAACGGCGATGGTACAGATAATGGTGACGGTGAAAAGACTTACTTCGCGTTTCAAGAAATTGTCAGTTATAAACTTGATGGGCAAGCATTGTCACTCGTTCTTGAACTACCTGAAAATGCCAATGTTCTTTATATATCGACACGTGGTGGTGAAGGTGATGTTGATATTACGGTAGAATTACTAGCTAATACTTCTGAGCAAGACTCTTGTGATCTAGAAAATGGCTTCAACTGTGATATTGAGGTGATTGACAGCTATAGTTCAATTAATGACGGTAATGATGAAGTGATTATGATTGAACGCCCCATGCACGGCGAGTGGCAAATAAGTCTAAGTGATGATATCGAATATAAAAATGTAGAATTGGTAATATTCTCTCATTAGTTTACTTTCACAATCAATGCGAAAGTATTATTTATGGATAAAAATGCATACATTTTTTTAACTAGTCACGCATAAATAACGATTAAGATCCGCATCAGTATAATAATGATGCGGATTTATTATTTTTAAAGCCATATAGTGGTTAAAACACGGAAAATCATATGTAGAATAAAAAACATACAAGCGTTGTGCTTGTATATTTACTTATTAGTTTTTTCGTGGAAAAAACAACTCATAAAATATATAATAATCAGCTTGTTGAATGATACTTAAGTCAACGCTTATTTATGAGTCTAGTGCATTTTAACCGAGTATTTGCTAACGAAATAAAGCTGTATTGCATAACAATATTTTGTGTTAGTATGCTGTGTTAATTATAAAATAATAATTTAAAGTATTCTGAATTCGTTCTCAGTTTTCGTTCTCAGTTTTCGTTCTCAGTTAAGGGATACCATCGATTTATGACCGACCTGGCAAATAATATTGTTCCAGTCAATATTGAAGATGAGCTAAAAAGCTCTTATTTAGATTACGCTATGAGTGTAATTGTAGGGCGTGCATTACCTGATGTTCGCGATGGCCTAAAACCAGTACATCGTCGTGTTTTATTTGCGATGAGCGTATTAGGTAATGATTATAACAAACCATATAAAAAATCAGCCCGTGTTGTCGGCGATGTTATTGGTAAATATCACCCTCATGGTGATACCGCTGTTTACGATACAATTGTTCGTATGGCACAACCTTTTTCTTTAAGGTACATGTTGGTTGATGGTCAAGGGAACTTTGGTTCTGTTGATGGTGACTCTGCAGCTGCGATGCGTTATACCGAAATTCGTATGTCTAAAATTGCGCACTCTATTCTTGCCGATTTAGATAAAGAAACAGTTGATTTTGTACCTAACTACGATGGTACAGAACATATTCCAGCAGTAATGCCAACTCGTATCCCTACATTATTAGTTAACGGTACATCGGGTATTGCCGTAGGTATGGCAACTAATATTCCTCCTCATAACTTAACTGAAGTGATCAGCGGTTGTTTAGCGCTAATCGATAACAGTGATATTACGTTTGAAGAATTATTAGAACATATCCCAGGGCCTGATTTTCCTACTGCCGGTATTATCAGTGGCCGCGCGGGCATTGAAGAAGCCTATAGAACGGGTCGTGGTAAAATAAAAATCCGGGCTCTTGCTGAAATCGAAGTAACCGAAGGCACAGGTAAAGAAACGATTATTGTTCATGAGTTACCTTATCAAGTAAACAAAGCCCGTTTAATTGAAAAAATGGCTGAACTTGTAAAAGAGAAACGTCTTGAAGGTATATCTGCTTTACGTGATGAGTCTGATAAAGACGGCATGCGTATGGTCATTGAAATTAAGCGTGGTGAAGTAGGCGAAGTTGTATTAAACAATTTATATAAACTCACCCAAATGCAAGTATCATTTGGTTTCAATATGGTAGCGCTAACCAATGGCCGACCTAAAACATTTAATTTAAAAGAAATGTTAGAAGCCTTTGTTCTGCATCGTCGTGAAGTGGTTACACGTAGAACCATTTTCGAATTACGTAAAGCGCGTGAACGTGCCCATTTACTTGAAGGCCTATCAATCGCTTTAGCCAATATCGATCCAATTATTGAGCTGATCAAAAATTCACCTACACCAAGCGAAGCGAAAGACAAACTTCTTGCCCGCGGTTGGGATTTAGGTAATGTTGCTGAGATGCTTAGCGCTGCTGGCGATGATGCTGCACGACCTGAGTGGGTTGAAGAAGAGTTTGGTATTCGTGATGGACTATATTTCTTAACGACTCAACAAGCACAAGCCATATTAGATTTACGTTTACATAAATTAACCGGCTTAGAACACGAAAAAATATTGGCTGAATATAAAGCCTTACTTGATATAATTGCTGAGTTATTACATATATTAGGTTCTCCAGAGCGTTTAATGGAAGTTATTCGTGAAGAGCTAGAAGCAATTAGAGATGAGTTTGGTGATGCACGTCGCACTGAAATTAGTGATGCTTCACATGATCTTAATTTAGAAGATCTGATTAATGAAGAAGATGTGGTTGTTACTTTATCTCGTGAAGGTTATGTCAAATATCAAATTTTAAGTGATTATCAAGCTCAGCGTCGAGGTGGTAAAGGTAAAGCTGCTACTAAGATGAAAGAAGAAGATTATGTTGAACGCTTATTAGTAGCTAATACGCATGATACTATTTTATGTTTCTCTAATCGCGGTAAACTCTATTGGTTAAAAGTTTATCAATTACCTCTTGCTAGTAGAACGGCACGTGGTCGACCGATTATTAATATTTTACCTTTAGATAAAGGTGAACGTATTACGGCAATTTTACCGGTACGTGAATACGAAGAAGATAAGTACATTATTATGGCTACCGCTTCAGGTACCGTGAAGAAAACAGCATTAACGGCGTATAAAAATCAACGTGCTAATGGCATCATTGCTCTTAATTTACGTGACGATGATACTTTAATTGGTGTTGATATTACCGATGGTACTAACGATATCATGTTGTTCTCTGATGCCGGTAAAGTTGTTCGTTTTAACGAAAAAAGACGTGACAGTGAAACAGGCGAAATAAAGATTGATCCTGAAACGGGTCTAGAGCAATGGGCATTAAAACCTATTGGTCGCACGGGTACAGGTGTTCGTGGTATTAAGCTAGAAGGTACACAAAAAGTGGTATCACTTATTGTACCTAAAAATAATGGTCCAATAATGACTATTACAGAAAATGGCTTTGGTAAACGTACCGCGCTTGATGAATACCCTGCGAAGAGTCGTGCCACTAAAGGTGTCGTTTCAATTAAAGTGAGTGACCGTAATGGTCCTGTTGTTGGAGCGGTTCAAGTTGAGGATCTTGATGAGATCATGCTGATCACTGATAATGGCACGTTAGTTAGAACGCGTGTTAATGAAGTGAGTGTTATTGGTCGTAATACGCAAGGTGTACGCATCATTCGTACAAGCGAAGATGAACATGTTGTTGCACTTCAACGTATTGATGAAGTTGAAGAAGATGAATCTATTTCTTCAGACGATGCTGACGATATTTCAAGTGATACAAGTGTTGAATCATCGGCTTCAGTTTCTGAGGACTCCTCTAGTGAAGGGTCACCGGAAGCTGAAAATAGTGATGAACAACTCAGTGATGGTGATAACGAATAATTATCGCTAAATAATAATAAAAAGGGCGGTTAATTACCGCCCTTTTTATGTTCAGGATGAACGGTATGTCACGGTCACATGGATGTGAAGGAGTGTCGATGTTCAGGGTGAACGGTATGTCACGGTCACATGGATGTGAAAGAGTGTCGATGTTCAGGATGAATGGTATGTCACGGTCACATGGATGTGAAAGAGTGTCGATGTTCAGGATGAATGGTATGTCACGGTCCTGGCAGTTCATATACATCCTTGTCCTAACTGCATTAGTGCTTCCATGCACGTCGATGTGAAGGAGTATCGATGTTCAGGATGATAGATATTCAGATACATATTTGATTAATTGTTTTATTTAAAACGGTTAACCAAATTGGTATTTAAAACCAATAGCTCAAACTAGAAAAATACATCAGCAAGACGTTCTAAATTTTGATTAAAGGTGTGAATTATATGTCGGAAGTATTTAATTTCTGCGCTGGCCCCGCCATGCTGCCTAAAGAAGTTATGAAAAAAGCACAAGCTGAATTTATTAATTGGCAAGGTACTGGCTGTTCTATCATGGAACTGAGCCATCGTAGTAAAGAATTTATGGCAGTGGCTGCTAAAGCTGAAGCTGATTTACGTGATTTAATGTCGATTCCTGATAACTATAGCGTGTTATTTTGCCACGGCGGTGGTCGAGGTCAGTTTTCTGCTGTACCGCTAAACTTATTACCGGCTGGAAAGTCTGCCGATTATATTATTTCTGGTTCGTGGTCTAAAGCAGCCGCAGAAGAAGCAGGAAATTATGGTGATGTGAATGTCATTAATGTTGTCAATCAAGTTGAAGGTGAAACTCAAGTCTTACCTTGTGAACAATGGGGTCTAAATCCTGACGCTGCATTTGTCCATTACTGCCCAAATGAAACGGTTGATGGTATTGAAATGTTTAACATTCCAGCCACTAATGGCGTACCTTTAGTAGCTGATATGTCATCAACGATATTATCTCATGAAATTGATGTTAAGAAATTTTCCTTGATTTATGCTGGCGCGCAAAAAAATATAGGTCCATCTGGTCTATCTATCGTCATTGTTCGTAATGATTTATTAGGTAATGCACAAAAAACTACCCCTTGCATTATGAATTACAAATTGCTCGCTGATAACGACTCTATGTACAACACACCACCAACCTACGCATGGTATTTAGCGGGTCTTGTTTTTCAATGGCTAAAAGAGTTAGGTGGTGTTAGCGCAATTGAAAAATTGAACGCTGAAAAAGCAGCGCTGTTATATCACACTATTGATAACAGCGACTTCTATAAAAACGACATAGCGAAAGAAAGTCGTAGCCAAATGAATGTGCCTTTTTGGCTCAAAGATGAAAGCTTAAATAAAATATTCCTAGAAGAAGCAGAACAAAATGGCTTATTTGCTTTAAAAGGTCATCGACTGGTGGGTGGTATGCGAGCGAGTATATATAACGCTATGCCTATTGAAGGTGTAAAAAAATTAGTCTCTTTTATGAAAAAATTTGAAGAAGGGATCAAGTAGCATGGAACAGTTAACCTTACATCCAATTAATAAAATAAATGGCGAAGTATTTTTACCCGGTTCAAAAAGTTTATCTAATCGAGCCTTGTTACTAGCGGCACTTGCCGATGGTGAAACTACAATCACTAATTTGTTGGTGAGTGATGACATTAACCATATGCTAAATGCATTAAAAACCTTAGGTATTCAATATAGCTTGAGTGATTGCGGTACGGAATGTACCCTTGTAGGTAATAATGGTTTTTTCAAATCTAATGAATCCTTAGAATTATATTTAGGTAACGCGGGCACTGCGATGCGTCCTTTATGTGCTGTACTTGCTGCGAGTGAAGGTGAATTTGTCCTCACTGGTGAACCTAGAATGAAAGAAAGACCTATCGGTCACTTGGTCGATGCGTTGGCGCAACTTAATGCCGATATTGAATACTTGGAGGATAAAAATTATCCGCCAATAAAAATCAAAGGTAAAGCGTTAACAGGCAGCACGGTAACAATTGATGGCTCAATATCAAGCCAATTTTTAACCGCTATATTGATGGTGGCTCCGTTGCTAAAAACGGATACAAACATTGAAATTGAAGGTGAATTGGTCTCTAAGCCCTATATCGATATCACGCTTAATATTATGTCTAGATTTGGTGTTAATGTGCTAAATAATGACTATCAAACATTTACTGTAAAAGGTAATCAATCTTATCAAGCAGTTAAAAGGTATATGGTAGAAGGTGATGCTTCTTCAGCATCATATTTCCTCTCTGCCGGTGCTATCAAGGGTGGACAAATTACGGTTCACGGTGTCGGTAAATTAAGTGTTCAGGGGGACAAATATTTCGCGGATGTTCTCGAAAAAATGGGTGCAGAAATTATTTGGAATGATGAGTCAATAACCGTTGTGGGTAAACCACTTCACGCGGTGGATATGGACATGAACCACATACCTGATGCAGCGATGACGATAGCGACAACGGCGCTTTTTGCCAAAGGTACTACAACGATTCGAAACATCTATAATTGGCGAGTGAAAGAAACGGATCGCTTAACGGCGATGGCAACTGAGCTTAGAAAAGTCGGTGCAGAGGTTGAAGAAGGCGAAGATTATATATCGATAACGCCACCAACATCTTTGCTATATGCAGAAATAGATACTTATAATGATCACAGGATTGCCATGTGTTTCTCGCTTGTAGCATTGAGTAATACCCCTGTAACAATTAATGATCCTAAATGCACGGCAAAAACCTTTCCAGACTATTTTGATAAATTAGCGGAAGTGTCTTGTTAAAACGATAACAGAATAAATTTTTACGCGATTTTAAAATACAAATCCCGTATAATACTGCCGATTTTCGACATTAGGAGAAAAATATATGCAGGAAAGCGTACCAGTAATAACAATAGATGGACCAAGTGGTGCAGGTAAAGGCACTGTTGCACGTGTTATTGCTGAGCAACTCGGTTGGCATTTACTTGATAGTGGCGCTATTTATCGTGTGCTAGCGGTTGCAACTCAACATCACAATTTAGGTATTGATGATGAAGAAGCACTTATTCCTATCGCTGCTCATCTTGATGTTCAGTTCGAAATAAATAATGAAGAAAGTAAAGTTATTTTGGAAGGAGAGGACGTTACCAATAGCATTCGTACCGAAGAAATTGGTGAATTAGCGTCAAAAATAGCCGCATTTCCGCGAGTAAGGGAAGCGTTATTACGTCGACAGCGTGCTTTCAAAGTAACACCTGGCTTAGTCGCTGATGGACGTGACATGGGAACAGTCGTTTTTACCGATGCGCCAGTAAAGATTTTTTTAACGGCTAGCGCTGAAGAACGTTCGCAAAGACGATTTAATCAGTTGAAAGAAAAAGGTTTTGATGTTAAAATCGGGCGCCTTTTGGATGACATACGTCAACGAGATGAGCGAGATGAGAACCGTAAGGTTGCACCGCTTGTACCCGCCGAAGGGGCGTTAATTGTTGATTCTACTGATATTTCTGTAAAAGAAGTGGTCAGTAAAATCTTATCATTTGCGAATGAAAAATTAACATAACTGCACTTAAGTGTTTTAATTAAGTGTTTATAAAGAGCCTGTGTAAGGATACGTCGGGCATTATTAACTACCCATGAGACATGTAAGTCGATTGGAATTATAGCTGAGTTCATATAAAAATTATGACTGAAAATTTTGCACAACTTTTTGAAGAAAGTTTAAAAACAATCGAAACACGCCCTGGTTCAATTATCAAAGGAACAATTGTTGCTATCAACAAAGATAATGTTCTTGTTGACGCCGGTTTGAAATCTGAAAGTGTTATTGACATCAATCAATTTAGAAATACATCTGGCGAACTAGAAATTAGCGTTGGTGATGAGATTGATGTTGCTCTTGATGCTACAGATGATGGTTTTGGTGAAACAATTCTTTCTCGTGAAAAAGCAAAACGCCACGAAGCATGGCAAGTGCTTGAAAAAGCATATGAAGAAAAAGAAACTGTTATCGGTGTTATCAACGGTAAAGTTAAAGGTGGTTTCACGGTTGAAGTTAGCGATATTCGTGCTTTCCTACCGGGTTCTCTTGTTGATGTTCGTCCAGTACGTGACACAGCACACCTTGAAGGCAAAGAACTAGAATTTAAAGTTATTAAGCTTGATCAAAAGCGTAATAACGTTGTTGTTTCACGTCGCGCCGTTATCGAATCAGAAAGCAGTGTAGAACGTGATGAACTATTAGCATCACTTGCTGAAGGCGTAGAAGTTAAAGGTATCGTTAAGAACTTAACTGACTACGGCGCATTTGTTGATTTAGGCGGCATTGACGGTTTATTACATATCACTGATATGGCTTGGAAACGTGTTAAACATCCAAGCGAAATCGTAAATGTTGGCGATGAAATCCAAGTTAAAGTATTGAAATTCGATCGTGAGCGTACTCGTGTATCTTTAGGTATGAAGCAGTTAGGCGAAGATCCATGGGTAGCAATTGCTAAGCGTTACCCTGAAGGTTCTAAACTTTCTGGTCGCGTAACTAACTTAACTGATTACGGTTGTTTCGTTGAAATCCAAGAAGGCGTTGAAGGTTTAGTTCACGTTTCTGAAATGGATTGGACTAACAAAAACATCCACCCATCTAAAGTTGTTGATTTAGGTGATACTGTTGAAGTTATGGTACTTGAAATTGATGAAGAACGTCGTCGTATCTCACTAGGCCTTAAACAATGTATTCCTAACCCTTGGGAAGAGTTTGCTAAAAACTTCAACAAAGGTGACAAAGTGTCAGGTAAGATCAAATCAATCACTGATTTTGGTATCTTCATTGGCCTTGATGGCGGCATAGATGGTTTAGTTCACTTATCTGATATTTCTTGGATCGGCGGTGAAGAAGCTGTTCGTGAATATAAGAAAGGCGATGAAATTTCAGCTGTTGTATTACAAGTTGATCCAGAGCGCGAACGTATTTCATTAGGCGTTAAGCAAACTGAAGATGATCCGTTTAATCAATACCTTGCAGATAACAAAAAAGGTGCTATTGTTAACGGTAAGGTCATTGAAGTTGACGCTAAAGGCGCTAAGATTGAACTTGCTGAAGGCGTTGAAGGTTACTTACGTGTTTCTGATATTTCACGTGACCGTATCGAAGATGCGACAACTGAATTATCTGTAGGTGATAGCGTTGAAACTAAGTTTATGGGCGTAGATCGTAAGAACCGCGCAATAAGCTTATCAATCAAAGCGAAAGATCAAGCAGAAGAGCGTGACGCTATGGAAAACTTAAACCAAGAAGAAGAAACTGGTTTAAGCGCAATGGCTGCAGCATTCAAAAACGCTAAAAGCTAATTAGTCTTTATATTAGTAAAGTAAAGGTGAGAGGGATTTGAAAAACAATCCTTCTTTTGTTTAAAATTCATTGGCGCGAAGCAGCTTTTCACTTCAACCAAGTAACACTGGAGGGTCAAATGACCAAATCAGAACTCATTGAAAGATTAGCAGATAAATTAAGCCATTTATCAGCGAAAGATGTAGAACAAGCAATTAAAGAAATCCTTGAAATGATGGCGCAAACCCTTTCTAAGGGCGATCGTATAGAAATTAGAGGTTTTGGTAGTTTTTCATTACATTATCGAGCTCCACGCGTAGGACGTAATCCAAAAACTGGCGAATCTGTTGATTTAGCAGGTAAATACGTTCCGCATTTTAAACCAGGCAAGGAGTTACGTGAAAGAGTCAATCTTTCTATAGCGTAACCCCTGATATTTTATTAGTTAAAGTAACTAACAGAATTAAATAATATTTTCTGATAATATAACGGTATGCTATGGCATGCCGTTTTTTTTGATAACAATTTGGTGGATACTCTTTTGCGTCGTTATATTACCTTTATTTTATTAATTATTTTGTTAACTGTCGCTTTTATTTTTGGCAGTCAAAATGATCAAAGTTTAACGCTTAATTACTTAATTGCACGTACCGAAATGTCAGTGGCTCAAGCGGTAAGTTTATTTACTGTCATAGGTATTGCTATAGGTTTATTATTAGCTTTATTAGGTAAACTATTACGTGCGGTTAAATCAGACCGTACGGGTCTTTCTAAAAAGGTTTCACCGTAACATTATGCTTGAATTGCTATTTCTATTATTACCTGTCGCTATGGGGTATGGATGGTTCATGGGCCGTAATAGCGTTAAACAAAATGATCATAGTGCCAAGCAAGCGCTTTCAAAAAAGTATTCTACGGGCTTAAATTACCTCTTTTCTAATCAACAAGACAAAGCTATCGATTATTTGTTAGAAGCACTGAAAGTTGAAGACGATTCAGTTGAAGCACACTTCGCCATGGCAAATCTTTTTCGTCGACGAGGTGAATTAGATCGCGCTTTGAAAGTACATGAACATTTAGTACAACAAAAACATTTACCAACCAAAGACAAACAACAGGCTGTTTTTGAATTAGCGAAAGATTTTTTAAGTGCGGGTTTATTTGATCGTGCTGAAGCGATGTTTCAAAAATTACTTAAATCGAAAGCCTATGGTTTGAAATCTTTGACTTATTTAATGCAAATTTACCAATCTACAAAGGATTGGCAACAAGGCATCGCGTTAAAAAAAGCGATAGTTAAAACACGGGATAAGAAATTACTACATAGTTTAGCCAATTTCTATTGTGAATTAGCGACATTAGCACTTGAAGATGATCAGTTTATAGAGGTTTTAGAGTTACTAGAAAATGCCTTGTTACAAGACCCTAATTCTTGTCGGGCGAACTGGTTAATGGCGCAAATTTATGAAAATCATCAACAGTATACGGAAGCCTGTAAATGCTACCAAGATATATACCAGCAAGATAAAGATTTTTTCCCAGATGTTATCGATCAAATGCATCATAGCTACAGTCAACTTGGCAATGAGGAAGACTTTTATAAATTTATTCGGCGTGTTTATGACGAAACAGCAAGTACAAGCGCATTAATAAGCTATTTAAACTATGTAGAAAATACCTATAGTTTGGCAAAAGCCAAAGAGTTTATCTTGCTTGCATTAAAACGTAGACCAACCATTCGTGGATTTAAGCATTTTGTAAAGATGCAAATGACGGATTCAGAACAAGAAAGTACCATAGAGAATTTGGATGTTATTAAACAGTTAATCTCTGAGTATATCAATGTTAAGCCAAGGTATAGTTGTAGAACATGTGGCTTTAATAGTGGTACCCATTATTGGTCTTGTCCTTCATGCCATGATTGGGAACAACTCAAACCAGTGCGAGGCCTTGAAGGCGAATAATATTTAATTTCCTTGCCCTAAAATTCAATAGCTGCATCTAAAGTACTCACTGACTGGCGTCAGCTCCGTGCTTTTTCTTTACTCTTGAGCCTTAGGACTTTGAACTCAAACACTATTTAATAATTAAAAATTGAAAGGAGTTAAACATGAATGATCCAAAAGTAGTTGTAGCATTAGACTTTGATAATCAAGCTGACGCGCTTGCTTTTGTTGATAAGATTCGACCAAGTGATTGCCGACTTAAAGTGGGTAAAGAGATGTTTACCTATTTTGGTCCTGATTTTGTTCGAGAACTTACAAATAGAGGCTTTGATGTTTTTCTGGATTTGAAATTTCATGATATTCCTAACACAGTGGCTAAAGCGGTAACCGCAGCGGCTGAACTCGGTGTATGGATGGTGAATGTTCACGCCTGTGGTGGTAGTGAAATGATGACTAAAGCTAAACAGGCTTTAGAAAAATATGGGGATAAAGCACCATTGTTGATTGCTGTTACCGTATTGACGAGCATGGGCAAAGAAGATTTATTGGGTTTAGGTATTACTAAATCACCACAAGAACAAGTGATGGCCTTAGCTAAGCTAACTAAAGAGTGCGGCTTAGATGGTGTTGTGTGTTCTGCTTGGGAAGCTAAACTGTTGAAAGAAACTCATGGAAGTGAGTTTAAGTTGGTAACCCCTGGCATACGTCCTAGTGGCTCTGAAAATGATGACCAAAAGCGAATTATGACGCCGATTGAAGCTGTTAACTTTGGTGCCGATTACTTAGTGATAGGTCGACCGATCACTAAATCTGAAAACCCCCAATCAGTATTAGAAAAAATTAATTTATCTTTAAACTAACCATTATTTCCTCCTGAATACTTAAATGACTTTGGCTCAATATAAATTATTGGGCTAGAGTCTATTTTACTTTTTAGCCCTATTACCCCAAGTAAGTTTAGCAGTGTTTAAATACATTGGTGGAATATACTTGACCAAAAAATTTACAAAATGAATATCAGACAATGAGTATAAGACATTAGGGCACTTATCCCAATTGGTATAATACCAATTGGATCATTCTAAGGCGGTCTAAATATCCAATATCTGCGTTGCTTTCAATCCCAATAGCACGCTATTACTCACTCAAGCACCTTGCTCTTGAACATTTACTCTCGCTTATAATAGATCACTACTTTAATTCAATTGGTATAAGTACGTAAATTTTGAGGACAACTTAATCTAAATTTAAATATCTTGCCTAATCGTTATTATTTACGCCTAGGCTTATACTATGAATGGTCACGTGCATATGATGGTTTGTAAGAGAGTCCTGAGTTTATGGAAAAAGATTGACGTTAACTCAGACATATTCAAAAGTTATGTTGTCAAAAATTGACAAAATTATAAACTTCTCCCAAACTAAATTATATCAAGTGAAGACTAACTAAATGGTTAGTGCTATCAATTGATATAAGCTACTTATTACTTAATGAGTAGTGCTATGGATTTTACAATAAAAGGAGTGCCTTATGAATAAATTATTATCAGTGGTATTAACAGCCGTATTATTATCTTATTTTTCACTATCACCTGCCTACGCTAATACCGAACCAAACTCACTCACAGAGCCTGTTAATGAAAGTGTTTCTATTAATTTAGCGGATGAAGTGACTTTAGTGACATTAAAGGGTATTGGCCATAAAAAAGCATTAGCTATTATTGCTTTTAGAGAGAAAAATGGAAATTTTACTCATGTTGATGAGTTATTAAAAGTCAAAGGAATTGGTAAGCATGTATTGAAAGAAAACAAACATCGCTTAAAAATTTAGATAGTTTTTTTAAATTTAATCATTAAAAAAGCCAGTCAATTGACTGGCTTTTTATTGGCTGTAAATTATACAGCGCTAACGTTTTTTATAAGGTCTACTGAGGTTTTGTTGGACCTGCAGAGCTTCTACTTATCGAATCAGCTACAAGAGCAGAACGTCCTGAATTACTATGCAATGGACGGTCTTCTTGACTGGCATAAGCCGTAGGTATTTCACCATTCACATTAATTGTTTCTGGTTTAACCATAGGAGCAGACGATTTGCCTTTATGATTTACGCCATTGACTTTTTTAACTGTCACTTTGCCGTTAACCACTTTAGGTTTTGGTGCTCTTTTTGGTTTTACTTGTATCGCTTGCTCAGGAGATTCAGACACCATATCAATAACAAGTTGCTCGTTATTGATTTCAGTTTCTATATCTTTAGCTGACTCTAAAGGTATTTCCGTAGCAGTATTCGCTACGTCTTCAACTTTAGCTTCTTCAACTTTAGCTTCTTCAACTTTAGCTTCTTCAACTTTAACGTCTTCAACTTTAACGTCTTCAACTTTAACGTCTTCAACTTTAACGTCTTCAACTTTAACGTCTTCAACTTTAACGTCTTCAACTTTAACGTCTTCAACTTTAACGTCTTCGACTTTAACATCTTCGACTTTAACGTCTTCGACTTTAACTTCTTCGACTTTAACTTCTTCGACTTTAACTTCTTCGACTTTAGCTTCTTCGACTTTAGCTTCTTCGACTTTAGCTTCTTCTACTGCTATTTCTACAGGTGCTTCTGTTACTTCAGCAGCAACATCATCAAAAGGTAGGTCTTGTTGAACTTCAGTTGTTGGTATCGATACCTCAACAGCGAGTTCAGGTTGTGGATACCTAGCTTCAACAGGATCAGCGTTTAAATTAGCTGTCGCGTCTATAGCGCTATTGCCAGTTTCATTATCTGAACTTTCGCGACGACGACGTTGTCCATGAGAACGTAAATGTCTAGGTGAACGTCTATTTCTTGGGCGTTCGTCACGACTATTTTTATCAACTCCCTGTTCGTTTGTTACTTCGTTTAAGCCGTTATCATTTTGAACAACTACTTTAACTGCAGATTCAGCTTCTATAGCCTGAACATTGTCATTAGCTATATTTGTTTTTTGAATTGCAGCTTCATCGACAACACGGATCTTTTTACGATTATTTCTACGTTGTCTCCTTTGTGTCACTTTCTCCTCTTTGGGTTTTTGTTCTTTTTCCGCGTGAGGTTTTGGATGTGGTCGCGTATTACTCTTCTCTACAGGCTCTTTTACAACCGTTTTCTTATCTACATTGTTGTCAGTATTTTGGTCGTGACGGCTGTTTCGTCTTTGCGGTTGACGTGAGCGTTGTGGGCGTCGGTTGTTTTCTCTTTTTATTGGAGTAACAACTTCTTTCTCTGGCTCTTTTTCTGCAGGTATAAACAGATTTTTAAACCATGCAAAGATGCCAACACTTGGCTGCTTAGGTGATTCATTTTTTGTAACGGCAACGACAGGTTTTGCCGATACAGTTGGTGCTTGCTTTGGAGAAGACATACCTTGTAAAGCCGGTTCATCTTTTTTATTGATTTCAGCGTTATATTTAGGCATAACAGCTTCTTCAATGACCGCTTGTTTAACTGGTAGGTCATAACTTGCTTCTTCTACGCCTTCATCCTTTCTAACGCGTAATACTTCGTATTGAGGTGTATCCATATGTGGATTAGGGATGATCAATACGTGCACATTATGATGTGTTTCAATATGCATTACCGAGCGACGTTTTTCATTGAGAAGATAAGTCGCAACAGGAACAGGCACTTGTGCTTGTACGTGTAATGTATGATCCTTGATCGCTTCTTCTTCTATTAGACGTAGTATCGAAAGCGCAAGTGATTCAACACCACGTATATGCCCAGTTCCAATACAACGAGGACAAACACCTTGACTCGTTTCGCCAATTGAAGGACGAAGTCTTTGACGAGACATTTCTAATAAGCCAAAACGAGATATACGACCTAATTGAATACGAGCACGGTCAGGATGAACCGCGTCGCGCATTCTGTTTTCAACTTCTCGTTGATGACGAACAGGGGTCATATCGATGAAATCTATAACGACTAATCCACCTAAATCTCTTAAGCGTAGCTGTCTGGCTATTTCTTCTGCGGCTTCTAGATTCGTATTAAAAGCTGTTTCTTCAATATCACTACCTTTGGTCGCTCGAGCCGAGTTTATATCAATTGAAGTCATTGCCTCTGTTGGGTCAATAACGATTGAACCGCCAGAGGGTAATCTAACTTCACGTTGGAAAGCTGATTCTATTTGAGACTCTATTTGGTAATGGGTGAATAATGGTACGTCACTGGTATAAAGCTTTATTTTATTAATAAAGTCAGGACGAACTACTTCAATATGCTTTTTAACACTTTCGAATGTTTTAGGGCGGTCAATAAGTACTTCACCAATATCACGACGTAAATAGTCACGTATTGCTCTTAATATGACATTAGTTTCTTGGTGAATTAAAAACGGAGCGTTACGACTTGCAGCGGCATCATCAATAGCACTCCAGTGGTGCAATAGTACGCTTAAGTCCCACTCGAGTTCTTCATAAGCTTTACCAACACCGGCTGTTCGCACAATCAAACCCATGCCTTTAGGTAATGCAAGCTTGCTTAATGATGTTTTTAAATCGGTGCGTTCATCACCTTCAATACGACGTGAAATACCACCTGCACGAGGATTATTGGGCATTAGTACCAAGTAACTACCAGCTAAACTAATAAAAGTTGTTAATGCAGCGCCTTTTTGTCCTCGTTCTTCTTTATCAATTTGAACAATGACTTCTTGGCCTTCTTTAAGCACTTCTTTTATGTTAGGTCGACCTTGGAAGGAATATCCCTTAGGAAAATACTCCCGCGCGATTTCCTTCATCGGTAAAAAACCGTGACGGTCTGCACCATAATCAACAAATGCAGCTTCTAAAGAAGGTTCTATACGGGTGATTTTAGCTTTATAAATATTGGATTTTTTTTGTTCATGACCAGGACTTTCTATATCTAAATCATATAGTTGTTGACCATCAACAAGTGCTACACGCAATTCTTCTGATTGAGTAGCATTAATTAACATACGTTTCATAGTTTGTGTGACTCATATTTTAGTCACAACACACTGTTGCTAAGTACACAAAGCAATCTGTCGCAATGTAAACAGCAGTTTGTCAGCCTCACGGTTGTCAATCTTACTACGCCATTTACGTAGTAAGCTGTTATAAATCTGATTGTTTAAATCTTACTGCGATAATTTACCATCGCAGTGAATAGTTATTTTGTGTGCTCAGCCTGTGTGCTGTGCATATAACTCAGTAAATGATGAGCTCAAATGTTAACAAAGTAGACCGGTATTTTTACCGTTGTTCGCCTTGAATTTTGTTAAAAGCGCTTTAATTCATTTACTCAGTGTGATTACAAATTGTTCTATTGCGCGGGACAAGCTGTTTATGTTTACTCTTTGACATGTTACATACGTCAAATGTTACAACAGGCCATTCTTTTAATATGTCGCTCGATGATTAATCAAAAATTGCATATTAATGTGGCCGCATTTTGCCTCTTACGTATCGCTCAGAACTTCCTTTAGTTATGTTGCTTAACTTCTAACAAAAAATATTATAAGTACAACCTTAACATTATCCCACTATAATGCTCTTTATAGCAATTAAATAGCTATTTTAATTAGGCGAAACGTAAAAAAAATATGTTAAACTGCAAAAATGATTAAAAAAAATGAAATTGAGAGCGAAAAGCCTCAGGTTAGGTTTATTACTATTGATAGTGAAGACGCTGGCCAACGTATAGATAACTTCTTATTAAAAACACTCAAAGGGGTTCCTAAAAGCCACATATACCGTTTATTAAGAAAAGGCGAAATTCGTGTAAATAAAAAACGTATTAAACCCGAATACAAAATGCTTGCAGACGATATCTTACGTCTAGCGCCTATTCGTGTCGCTGAAAAAACAGACGGTGTATCTCCTCAATTGAATATTGTCGCTAATTTAGAGAAACAAATTTTATTTGAAGATGATCGATTAATTGTTATCAATAAACCATCAGGAATGGCGGTCCATGGTGGTAGTGGTTTAAGTTTTGGTTTAATAGAAGCAATGCGCGCATTACGTCCTGATGCACGGATGCTTGAATTAGTTCATCGCTTAGATAGAGATACTTCAGGATGTTTAGTTATTGCGAAAAAACGTTCGGCACTGCGTAACTTACATGAACAATTACGTAATAAAACCGTTCAAAAATTTTACCACGCTTTGGTAAAAGGGCGATGGTCTGAAAAATTAACACGTGTGACTGAAGGTTTGAAAAAAAATGACCTTAAGTCAGGAGAAAGAGTCGTTGTGGTTGATAATATCAATGGCAAAGAAGCGGAAACACGTTTTAAAGTATTACAATATTATACGGATGCAACGTTAGTTAGGGCATTTCCCGTAACAGGGCGTACACATCAAATAAGAGTACATTGCCAAACAAAGGGTCATTCAATTGCCTGTGATGCGAAATATGGTCATGATGGTTTTGATGAACAAGTCAAAAAATTAGGTTTGAAACGATTATTTTTGCATGCAGCAAGTATTGAATTCACGCATCCATTAACGGAACAGCGATTAAAAGTTGAAGCACCGTTAGAGTCTAGTTTAGAAAAACTTTTGAATAAACTCACTAAAGTAAATCCATGAACCATTATAAACTCATTATTTTTGATTGGGATGGTACGTTAATGGACTCTGTGGACAGAATTGTATCTTCGATGCAAATCGCCGCAAATAATGCGTCATTACCTATTCCATCAAATGAACAAGCTAAACAAATTATTGGTTTAAGCATGCCAAAAGTTGTCGATGTATTATTTCCACAACGAACACAAGCGCAAGAATCGATTCTTATCGAACAATACAAACGTCAGTATAAAGAATTAAATAATGTGCCAACGCCGATGTTTAATAATGCGATAGCATTATTAAGTAAACTGCGCCAGAAAAACAAGTTATTAGCTATTGCCACAGGTAAGGGGCGTGATGGCTTAGAGCGGGTTATGCGTGAAACACAAACAGCACATTTTTTTCATGCTTCTCGTTGCGCTAGTGATGCGATTTCAAAGCCTGATCCTCAAATGTTATTTAGTTTACTTGATGAGCTAGGAATATCAGCAAACGAAGCTGTGATGATTGGTGACACCAGCCATGATTTAAAAATGGCTCAATTAGCCAATATTGACAGTATAGGGGTGACGCATGGTGTACATGATGCATCTATACTTTCTCTATATAAACCTAAAGCCGTTGTAAATTCTTTAATGCAATTAGAGAATATCTTAATTAAATAATGTACGTCCTCTATTAGCCTTTGACGTTGAATGATGTCAAAGGCTATATAAAATAAGCTTATATAAAAACGTCCTGTTGTGCTAATACATCAAAGTGATGTTCTTTTAACAAAGCTACTAGCTGGATGAGAGGTAATCCGATCAGTGTATTTGGATCATCACCTGCTAATTTTTTAAATAAACAAATCCCTAATCCTTCACTTTTGAAGCTCCCTGCACAATTGTAAGGTTGCTCTGCGTGTAGGTAATTTTCAATATCTTGTTGAGATAAACTATTAAAATGAACGTTAAAATGTTCAACAAGTGATAACGTTTTATCGTTATGACTATCATAGACGC
Organism: Alteromonadaceae bacterium; assembly: GCA_047621305.1. GTDB lineage: Bacteria > Pseudomonadota > Gammaproteobacteria > Enterobacterales > Alteromonadaceae > Colwellia_A. Next base: position 71,780 of record JBLHNB010000003.1, read on the forward strand.
ATAACCCCGTATAAAAAGTCACTACTTTACCGCTAAACTTATTTAGTTGAACAACACCATTTTCAAAATTATGGGGTTTACCTAGTATTTCACCGTCACACAAGGCGACTTGATCTGAGCCGATGATTAATGCATCAGGGTGATTTTTTTTAACCGCTTTTGCTTTTTCAATAGCTAAACGCTCAACTAAATTAATGGGTGATTCATTTTTTAGTGATGTTTCGTCAACATCAGGTTTTACACATTGAAAAGGGATATTTAATTTCTCTAAAATAGATTTTCTAAAAGGTGATGTAGAAGCGAGGATCAACTTTTTTTTCAACATTGGAATATTTACTCAATAATTCTTCAGATAAATGTTAATATATGGCTTATATTAACTTTTTAAAGGAAATTAACTAATTTTCTTTTGACACAGGCTTGAAGGCACATTAATATGCGCGCCACTATGCAGAATCTTAAACTTCCAATAACGATAGACCCAAAAAGAAGCGCACAGCGTAGGCTTGTGTGTGAAGGGCGTTTTGAGTTGTCTGGAATGAACAGATTGCTTGCTGTATGTAACAATAGCAGCGAGCAAGTTAAAGTTAATGTTGATTTTAATATGGATGAACGTGGCTTGATAGTTTTATCAGGTACGGGATCGGTATTAGTCTCATTAATTTGTCAGCGTTGTACTGAAGCGTTTGAACAGTTACTTGAAGTGAAGTTCACTTTTAGTCCTGTAAAAAATGAAGAGGAAGAGGCTGAATTGCCGTCATATTATGACGCAATAGAATTAGATGAAAATGGTGAGATAAACTTGCTTGAATTAGTAGAAGATGAGCTATTGCTCGCTCTTCCATTAATTCCTAGGCATCCAATCAAAGACTGTAAAGCACCTGCTGACAGTATTTGGGGGGAATTGCCTGAAGAGCTTGAGAAACCAAGTCCATTTGGTGTATTAAAACAACTTAAATAGCTAATTATTAGCTAACAACCGATTTTAGGAGTAGGTAATGGCAGTTCAAAAGAGCAAGAAGTCTCGTTCAAGACGTGGCATGCGCCGTTCACATGACGCAATAACCCCTGAAAACTTATCAGTAGATCCAGTATCTGGCGAAACACATCGTCGTCACCATGTAACAGCTGATGGTTTTTACAAAGGTGTAAAAGTAATCGGCTAATTAAGCGATTATTTAATACTGAAAACTGTTCGTGATCTAAAAACTATCTTTGTTAGATTGGAGATCGTATTGTGTTTATAGCCTTTCCATATAAAAAGTTATGAACACCTTCGATATATTATTGAAAATGATAGTACTCACATGAATGGTAAAAAAAGTTTAACCATAGCGTTAGACATTATGGGGGGCGATAAAGGGCCCCTTGTAACTATTCCTGCAGCAATGATGGCCATTGATAACATGCCTAATTTGCACCTCATTTTATGTGGTGATGAAAACATCATTACAACTCAACTTAGTCAATATCAGCAATTAAATAATAAACAACTCACGATATATCCAACAACTCAAATTGTTGCTATGGATGAGAAACCTGCTGTAGCTATTCGTACTAAAAAAAATTCATCAATGCGCAAAGCGATTGATTTAGTAAAAGAAGAGCAAGCACAAGCATGTGTTAGTGCAGGGAATACTGGCGCTTTATTTTCAATTGCCCATTTTGTACTAAAAATGCTTCCCGGTGTTGAACGGCCTGCACTTATTTCCGCTTTACCCACTCATGATGAACAACAACATGTTTTTATGCTTGATTTAGGCGCTAACGTTTTTTGTGATTCAAATATTCTTTATCAGTTTGCCATTATGGGCTCGGTTTTAGCAGAGCAAGTCGATGGTATAAAAAATCCTAAAATTGCTTTACTGAATATGGGTTCTGAAGAAATTAAAGGGAGTGAGCATATTAAATTGGCGGCAGCAAAGTTGACCGCTAATGAGGATATTAATTATATTGGTTTTGTTGAAGGCAACGATATTTTTTCAAATAAAGCAGATGTTATCGTGTGTGATGGCTTTGTGGGTAATGTCGCTTTAAAAACCTGCGAAGGTGTTGCTCATATGGTTTATAACAAGCTAATGTTCATATTATCCCAACACTTTATTGCTCGAATTTTAGGTAAAATTTTTGCTTCACCCATTAAAAAAATATTTAAACCTTTGAGCCCCGACCAGTATAACGGTGCGAGTCTGATAGGATTACAAGGTATTGTCGTGAAAAGTCATGGTAATGCGAGTTCAAAGGCATTTCTTGCTGCAATTATGGAAGCGGTTAAAGAAGTTGAGCGTCAGGTACCAGAAAAAATTAAAAATAAATTATTACAAGGTTTAACAATACCTTTGTAACATTGTGTTTTATGAAAACACGGTTATAGCCATTGCGCATTCATAACAATTAGGTAATACAATGCAAAAAAACTTAGCGTTTATTTTCCCAGGACAAGGTTCTCAAGCCGTATCTATGCTTGCCGACTTTGTTGGAAATGATGTTGTTCAAAACACATTTTCTGAAGCATCAACTGCTTTAGGATATGACCTCTGGCAATTAGTTTTTGCAGGCCCTGCAGAAAAATTAAATCAAACTAGTTATACTCAGCCTGCTCTTTTAACAGCAAGTGTTGCATTATGGCGTTTATGGCAGTCTCAGTCAGATATCAAACCAACGCTTTTAGCGGGACATAGTTTAGGTGAATACTCTGCACTTGTATGTGCTGACGTTTTATCTCTAGCTGATGCAGTTCAACTTGTTGAAAAACGTGGTGAATTTATGCAGACATCTGTTCCAGAAGGTATTGGGGCAATGGCGGCAATTATAGGTTTGGACGATCAATCAACCATTGCCGCTTGTGCACAAGCCCAGGAAAACGATGTTGTTGCAGCTGTTAATTTTAATTCACCGGGGCAGGTCGTTATAGCAGGTCATAAAGCTGCTGTTGCAAGAGCAGGTGAACTTTGTAAAAGCGCGGGCGCCAAACGTGTTTTACCCTTACCTGTAAGCGTACCATCTCATTGTGCATTAATGAAAGGTGCAGCAGAGAAGTTATCTATCGAATTAGATAAACTTACGTTTAATGAACCCACTATCAATGTTGTTAATAATGTTGATGTTGCAATGGAAAGGTCTGCGGAAAATATTAAAAACGCGCTTGTTAAGCAATTATACAGCCCCGTTCGATGGACTGAAACTGTAGAAAGTTTATCAAAACAAGGAATTTCTTTAGTTGTAGAAGCAGGGCCAGGTAAAGTATTGCAAGGGCTTATAAAAAGAATCGATAAATCAATAACGTGTGTCCCTATTAACGATAAAGCATCGTTAGACAAAGCGTTAGAATTAATAAAATAGGGTGAGTATATGTTTTCATTTGAAGGAAAAGTTGTTTTAGTCACTGGCGCGAGTCGCGGTATTGGTAAAGCGATAGCAAGCCAGCTTAAAGAGGCTGGTGCTACTGTTATTGGTACTGCAACGTCAGCATCAGGAGCAAATAAAATAAGTGAATATTTAGGTGATAATAATGGCCAAATACTGAATGTAACAAGTGATGAATCTATTACGGCATTATTTGAATATATTAAAACTGAGCACAATGGTATTGACATTTTAGTTAATAATGCCGGCATTACTAAAGACAACTTATTTATGCGTATGAAAGATAATGAGTGGCAAGATATTATTGATACCAATTTATCATCTGTATTTAAATTAAGTAAAGCAGTCATTCGTGGGATGATGAAAAAACGTCATGGTCGTATCATAAATATTGGCTCAGTTGTTGGTAGTATGGGTAATGCAGGGCAGGTTAATTATGCTACGGCTAAAGCAGGGTTACTTGGTTTTACAAAATCTTTAGCGCGTGAAGTTGCATCTCGCGGAATTACCGTTAATACTGTTGCTCCTGGTTTTATAGATACAGACATGACACAAACGCTTACAGATGAACAAAAAGAAGGTATATTTTCTCAAGTTCCTGCTAACCGTTTAGGCAAGCCTGAAGAGATCGCTAATGCTGTGCTTTTTTTAGCTTCAGATGGTGCTGCTTATATCACCGGTGAAACACTGCATGTGAATGGCGGCATGTATATGATATAAATGTTTGATTATTTTAAGCAAACATTTACAATTTAAATAACGTTGACAGGTTTGACCAGTAGAAAAAGTAAAATTAGATACTTGCAAGAAAAGCTGTTGGCGAATACACTACACGCAATTTGAAAAATTGCATATTTTAGTAAAGGAAAAAAAATGAGTACTATTGAAGAACGCGTAAAAAAAATCACTATCGAGCAATTAGGTGTAAGTGAAGAAGAAGTTAAAATTAGCTCTTCTTTTGTTGATGACCTAGGTGCTGACTCTTTAGATACTGTTGAATTAGTTATGGCATTAGAAGAAGAATTTGACACTGAAATACCTGATGAAGAAGCAGAAAAAATCACAACTGTACAAGCAGCTATTGATTACGTTACTGCAAATCAATAAGCAATAATTATTGAATATACAGATGGTCATTAAATGGCCGTCTGTCATTTTATTCAAGATAAATATTCGTAGAGAACAACATTTAGTCATACGGATACGTCCATCCAAACAATCATTTCTATCGGAGGCAACTCACCTATGAGGCGTGTTGTAGTTACCGGTCTTGGTATGCTGAGTCCACTAGGGAACAGCCCTGAATCAACGTGGCAAAATTTACTGCTTGGTAAAAGTGGTATTAGTGATATTGAACATTTTGATACGTCAGAATATCCAACACGTTTTGCTGGTTTAATTAAAGACTTTGATGCTCAAGACTATATGGCTCGAAAAGAAGCCAAAAAAATGGATCTGTTTATTCAATATGGTGTAGCTGCTGGTGTGCAGGCCTTTAAAGATTCAGGTTTAGAAATTAACGAAATCAATGCACATCGCGTTGGTGTTGCTGTTGGTGCGGGTATTGGTGGCCTAGGCCTTATTGAAGAAAATTTCGAAAAAATGCTCAAAACGAGTCCTCGAAAGTTATCACCATTTTTTGTACCTTCAACCATTATCAATATGATAGCAGGTCATCTTTCTATCATGCATGGTTTAAAAGGCCCCAATATTTCTATTGTTACAGCATGTACCAGTGGTGTACACAATATTGGTCATGCGGCTCGTATGATAGCGTACGGTGACGCTGATGCTATGTTAGCTGGGGGCGCTGAGAAAGGCTCTACAAAAATGGGCATGGGTGGCTTTGGCGCTGCACGAGCACTTTCAACACGTAATGATGACCCACAAAGTGCTTCACGTCCCTGGGATAAAGACCGAGATGGTTTTGTTTTAGGTGATGGCGCCGGTGTTATCGTTGTTGAAGAATATGAACATGCAAAAGCTCGTGGTGCAAAAATATATGCAGAGCTTGTGGGCTTTGGCATGAGTGGCGATGCCTATCATATGACATCACCTCCACCAGATGGTGCTGGCGCAGCACATGCAATGCAAAATGCGATTAATGATGCGAAAGTTGATATTAATAAAATCGGTTATATCAATGCACATGGTACTTCAACACCTGCTGGTGATATTGCTGAAACTAATGCCGTTAAATCTGTATTTGGTGCACAAGCCTATAATGTATTGATGGGGTCTACTAAATCGATGACAGGGCATCTATTAGGTGCTGCTGGAGCTGTTGAGGCTATTTTTAGTATACAGGCATTGATGAATAATATGGTACCACCTACTATTAATTTAGATAATCCTGATGAAGGTTGTGATCTGGATTATATTGCACATACTGCTCGTGATGTTCAGTTAGACTATGTGTTATGTAACTCATTTGGTTTTGGTGGCACGAATGGTTCATTGATCTTTAAAAAGGTTTAACCTACTTAAAGACAAAAATGTTAACAAGATCTTGAAGTTAATTGTTTAAGCCTGAATACTAGCGTTATGTATTCAGGCTTTTTATTTTAAAAGGGTAAAAAGGTAGTCAATTTTACCTATGGGTATTTGATGACACCTAAATTAAATATGTATTACCAAAGTATCAATGGCAAACAAAAACAGCATCTGTCAATAACCGATCGTGGTTTAGCCTATGGTGATGGTGTTTTTACAACCGCAAGAGTTCATCATGGCAACATTTCGTTGTTGTCCGCGCATATGGAACGATTAGTTTGTAGTTGTCAAATCCTGAAGATAATATTGCCAAATATAAATGAAATCGTTTCTGAATTAACGCATATAGCACAACGTTATGAACACAGCGTGGTAAAAATAATGATCACATCAGGTCAAGGCGGACGAGGTTATTCACGAGAAGGTTGTTCTGCGAGTACGGTTATTATTAGCTTTCATCCTTTCCCTGAACATTATAACGTTTGGCAACGAGCAGGTATTGATTTAGGGGTAAGTCATTTTCAATTGGGTTTAAATCCTTCCTTAGCGGGATTAAAACACTTAAACCGCTTAGAACAGGTTTTGATCCGTGCTGAATTAGATCAAAAAGAAACAGATGATGTGCTTGTAACTAACATAAACGGTCATGTTATTGAAACTAGCTGCGCCAATATATTCTGGTTAGCAGGAGGAAAATTATATACACCGGATTTATCTGAGAGTGGTGTGGTTGGGATAATAAGAAATACTATTTTAGAAAACTTACCCAATACTAATATTATTAACGTAGGACTCGATGCGTTAAACAATGCGGAGGCAATGTTTATTTGTAATTCTGTTATGGGGATAGTGCCGGTGCGCCGATACCACAACCGTAATTTAGATATAAATAAGATTTTTAATCTTAAAGATAAATTAGCAGGTTACATGTAATGTTAAAGAAATTAAGCATGTTTTTGGGTTTTATTCTTCTTGTGTCCCTTATAAGTTGTTATTACTTAATCAATGCTCACCTAAAACAACCACTAAATCTAAACTCAGAACAGTTATTAACAATAAAAAAGGGCACATCACTTAATAGTTTTAGCCAAACATTAGTCACCAAAGGCTGGATCGATACTAACGTTTGGTTAAAAATAGTTGCAAAATTAAATGTAAATTTATCAGCGATCAAAGTAGGCACTTATTTAGTTGAACCTGGTACAAGTGTGATTGAACTGCTAGAGCAAATTGTTGAGGGCAAAGAACATCAATTTAGCATTACCTTTATAGAGGGTTCTACATTTAAGGACTGGCTACAAGTATTATCACTTCATCCACAGGTTTCTCATCACTTAAATACAGATAAATTCACAGATATTCCTGTAAAATTGGAACTTGACTTTGTTCACCCAGAAGGCCTTTTTTTTCCAGACACTTATGCTTTTACCTTTGGTACAACGGATATAGAAATTCTTCAACGAGCTTACCATAAAATGGAAAAAGAGCTTAACGAGCAGTGGCAAAATAGAGCGTTAGATTTACCCTATGACTCTGTATATCAAGCATTAATTATGGCCTCTATTATTGAAAAAGAAAGTGGTTATGTAGCTGAACAAGAGATCATATCATCGGTATTTATTAATCGATTAAATAAGAAAATGCGTTTGCAAACAGACCCCACCGTTATTTATGGTTTAGGCGAGCGCTATCAAGGTGACATTAAACGTAGTCATTTACGCGAGAAAACAGCGTATAATACGTATCGAATTAATGGTTTACCTCCTACACCCATTGCAATGCCAGGGACATTAGCGATTAAAGCTGCTTTGAATCCTGCATTAACCGATTATTATTATTTTGTTAGTGATGGTAAAGGACAACATGTATTTTCAACAACCTTGGCTGAACATAACCAAGCGGTCGCTATTTATTTAAAAGAAATGAGAACCCGCTTAAAAAATGAAAAATCAAACAATGAAAAATAATATAAAATTAGGTAATAGCACTATGGTTAATGGGAAATTTATTGTCGTTGAAGGTATTGAAGGTGCAGGGAAATCTTCTGCGATAGCTGTTATAGAAAACATGTTAAACCAACATGAAATTTCATATATAAACACAAGAGAGCCGGGCGGTACACCATTAGCTGAATCATTAAGAGATATCGTAAAATCAGCCACGCATGAGGAAGAATTAACTCAAGAAACTGAATTGTTACTTATGTATGCAAGTCGTAGTCAACTACTTGCTAATCGAATATTACCGGCACTACAAGAAGGACAGTGGGTGATCGGTGATCGTCATGACATGTCATCACGAGCCTATCAAGGCGGTGGGCGAAACTTTGACGATAAAGTCATAAATGCTATTGCAGATATAACTTTAAAAGGTTTTCGTCCAGATTTAACGCTTTATTTGGATATTGCGCCTGAACTTGGATTATCTCGTGCAAAAGCTCGTGGCGAACTTGATCGCATTGAACTTGAAAAAATTGATTTTTTCCATCGTGTTCGCGATAAATATTGTCAAATAGCGCAGCAAGACAAAAATATTATCACTATTGATGCCAGTCAGGACATGAAAGCGGTACATGACGATATCAGAGAGGCTATCAAGCGTTTTCTGACTTCAATGGATATAGCCGCCTCTCAAGGTTAAAATAAATGAAAGATTGGTTACTACAAGAAAAACATCTATTATCTCAACAAATAACGAGTGGTAAATTACCCCATGCGCTATTGATTAACGGTGTTAAGGGCAGTGGCAAATATGAACTGGGTAATTGGTTAATTAGTGTTTTGTTGTGCCAAACCCCAGTATTACAAACCAGCAGTACACCAACATTAGCTTGTGGACAGTGTAAAACATGTCGCTTATATAAAAGTAATACTTACCCTGACCATTTATTTATCGAAGCTGACAAAGCAACTATTGGCGTTGATAGTATTCGAAATGCGAGCCGTTTTTTCGAAAAAACAGCGCAATTAGGTCTTGCTAAAACAGTTTTAATATCAGCAGCTGAGTCCATGACAATAGCTGCTGCCAATGCGCTGTTGAAAACATTAGAAGAACCAACAGCGAATAGTTTTATTATCTTATTATCTTCTTCACGAGATACCTTACTGCCCACGATTATCAGTCGGTGTCGACTTATAGAAATAAGACCACCAGTAGGTGAGGCCTTACTTGGCCAGTTAGGTCCAGTAAGGGGTAATAACTATAGTAATTTAAGCCACAGGCCAGAATTATTTGATCAAAATATTCAACAGCAATATATTGAATTTGAACGTTTATTTATCACACAGTTACAAGGTAATGGTGAAAAAAAGCACTGGTTAAAAGTACTTGATGACTCCCCTGATGCATTGAGATGGCTAGAAAAAATACTAACAAACCTAATGAGAGCAGAAAACGGTTGGCTATCAGCTAATAATGGCAATGTTGATAAAAAAATTGAATTTGATAAAAATTTTTTGTGGCAGATATATTTAAAATTACAAATAATGACTAAACAAGTTAATATGTTATCTCAGGTAAACCGCCAGTTTATGATTGAAAAATTTATTGCTGATATTGACCATATTTTACAAAATAGTTGGAAAAAGGGGACTTAATTGGAAACTCTATATTTAGAATTTAATTCAGAAAGACAATTATATCAATCGTTTATGCCATTTTTAAAAGACGGTGGACTCTTCTATAAAACAACGGACCAACATGAGTTGGGTGATGATATAGTCCTTGATATTTCTTTACCTGACTCGCTAGAAAGCTCAGAAGTTAAAGGGAAAGTTTGCTGGTTGACTCCTATTGGTGCACAAAATGGTACCCCGGCAGGTATAGGTATTAGCTTCATAGAAGACCCTGATAACGTTAAAAGTCAAATTGAAAAGGCTATTGGTCGTTTTCTAAACTCTTCCGACCCGACATTAACTATGTAGTATTATACGCATAGTATAAGTGCATGACATAAGTGCATTGCAATAAGTATAAGTCTTAATATTATTTGGAGAATATTTTTGTTTATTGATTCACATTGTCATTTGGATCGCCTTGATCTCAATGAGTTTGATAATAACCTTGATAACGTTATGAAAGCTGCGGAAGCAGAAAAAGTAACTAAAGTATTATGTGTCAGCGTGACACTAAAAGATTTTCCTGCCATGGTCAAGAAAACACAAAACTATGCAAATGTTTGGCTTTCATGTGGCGCCCATCCTTTAAATCAAGACGATAAGGTTGATGAAGGAGAGTTAAAGCAACTTGCACAGCATCAACGTGTAATTGCCGTGGGAGAAACGGGGCTAGATTACTTCTATGCGCCTGAAACAAAAGAACTGCAACGAGATTCATTTCGAAAACACATTAGGGTGGCAAGAGAGCTAAACAAACCTTTAATTATTCATACTCGGGATGCACAGCAAGATACCTTGGCTATTATGCGCGAAGAGCATGCTGAAAAAGTAGGTGGTATTTTACACTGCTTTACCGAAAGTTGGGAGATGGCAGAACAAGCTATTGCGATGGGGTTTTACATTTCATTTTCTGGTATTGTAACTTTTAAAAATGCTAGTGCATTGCGAGATGTAGCCAAAAAAATTCCAGATGATCGTTTTCTCATTGAAACGGATGCACCATATCTTGCTCCTGTTCCACATCGCGGAAAACAAAATCAACCCGCTTATGTCATTGAAGTCGCAAAACACTTAGCGAGTATTCGAGGGCAATCTGTTGAAGAAATAGCAAGGTTATCTTCAGAAAATTTCAATCGTTTATTTAATCAATAATAATAAATAATAAATAATAAATAGTAAACGATAAAAAAAAACCCGAAACTATCGCTAGTTCGGGCTTAGGGGGTTGGCTCAAAAAAGAAGTTGAGCCTGCGCTAATGAACAAATTTCTATAATATAAATGCAGCGAGCAATCTTTATTTAAGTAACTTGATAAAGTTAAGTGTAGTGTAATATATTTGTATTGCTAATTTATTTGTTTTTATTTTTAAGTTTTTGTTTTAAAACGTTTTATCTTTATTTTTTTTACGGAATAAATCTTTTGTTGTTTGTTTTTCTTGCACTGGATATCCACCTGTTATGCACACTTTGTTAAAGAGGGCTGCGTTAGGTGTTTGCTTGTAATTGTGTCATGATATTTTTAACTTATTAATGAAAGACTTATTAATGAAAGACTTATTTATATTGTGCTAAACCGATTGTGGGTCAGTTTTTTTCTTATTGCTTTTGGCTCAGGGCTTTATCAGTGGCTGTTTCTTGACAATGCCATGGTATTTGAGCAGCTAGTCAATTCTATTTTCACTATGTCTAAAGTCACCGTTGATATTGCCATCGGCTTAATCGGTATTTTAAGTTTTTGGCTCGGTATGATGAAGATAGCTGAAAACGCTGGTCTCATGGCGAAGCTCGCTCGTGCTATTTCACCATTATTTACTCGCTTAATGCCGGGAGTACCGAAAGGACATCCTGCGATTAGTTCTATGACGATGAATTTGTCGGCAAATTTTTTAGGTTTAGATAATGCAGCTACGCCACTTGGCTTAAAAGCCATGCAAGATCTCCAGCAATTGAATCCTCAAAAAGATACGGCAACTAATGCGCAGATATTATTTTTAGTATTAAATACATCATCAGTGACGCTCTTCCCTGTTGCTGTCTTTGTTTATCGCGCACAACAAGGTGCGTTGAATCCCACCGATGTCTTTGTACCGATCATACTCGCAACGTTTGCTTCAACATTTGCGGGTTTAGTCGCCGTTGCTATGGTGCAAAAAATAAAGCTTTATCATCAGGTGGTCTTGTTTTATTTATCTGGGGCTTTTGCTTTAGTTGGCGCTCTAGTGGTTTATTTTTCTACTTTAGCTTCACAAGCCCTAGCTGAACAATCTTCATTGTTAGGTAATTTTTTAATATTCGCGACCTTGGTACTTTTTATTGTAGCGGCAGTACGTAAAAAAGTGGATGTTTATGACAGCTTCATTGAAGGTGCTAAAGAAGGTTTTGACACTAGTATCAGGCTCATTCCTTATTTACTGGCAATGCTAGTAGCTATTGGCGTGTTTCGAGCAAGTGGTGCGTTAGCCTTAATTGTCGACAGTCTTAGGCATTTAGTGCTGTTTTTAGGCTTCGACAGCCGTTTTGTTGACGCTATACCGACGGCTCTAATGCAGCCCCTGAGTGGTTCAGGTGCAAGAGCTATGATGATCGAAACAATGAAAACTCACGGGGCGGATTCATTTGCGGGTCGCTTAGCGTCAATTTTTCAAGGCTCTACAGAAACAACGTTCTATGTATTGGCTGTCTATTTCGGTTCAGTAGGTATTCGTTATAGCCGACATGCCATTGCTTGTGGCTTAATTGCTGACTTAGCGGGAATTAGTGCTGCAATAGGTGTCTGCTACTGGTTCTTTGGTTAATATAAAAAAACACCATTTAAAAAGTTTAATTGTCGACAATTAAACTTTAGTCTACTTGACTATTTATAAAAACAAGCTAAAATTCGTTCCAAACTCTTTAAATGTCGACAATTATGGCGCTAGATAACCCTACCTTACAAAAAGCAGTGACTACCGCTGACAAAGTTTTTGACTCAATATTACACGCTATTGTCGATGGGAAAATAGCGGCAGGTAGTAAAATCAGCGAACCTGAGCTTGCAAAACAATATGAAATAAGCCGCTCAACACTAAGAGAAGCGCTTAATCGTTTAGAAAAATGTCACTTAATTGAGCGTAAAGCCAATGTAGGTTCAAGAGTTGTTGATTGTACTATTGAAGGTTTATTAGAAATCTACGTCGTACGAGAAGCACTTGAAGGTATGGCATGTCGACAAGCTGCGATTAATATGAGTGATGATGAAATTGCAGAAATGCAAGCGATGCTGGCTCAGCATGCTAACTCTCAAGCGTTAAAGGACGGTATTTCTTATTATCAAGAAGAAGGTGATTTAGACTTTCACTATAAAATTATTCTCGGTAGCCACAATCAACAATTAATTAATATTCTTTGCGGTCAATTGTATCATTTAGTGCGTATGTATCGTATTCAGTTCGGTATGCACAGCCCCCGTGTTTCTCGTGCCTTTCAAGAGCATTCAAGTATTATTCAAGCGATTTGTGACCGAGATGGTGAACTTGCTGAAATATTAATGAGGCGACATATTGCTGCTTCAAGAAAAAATATCGAAAATAAAATAGCCCAACAAAATAAAGAAGAGCAAAACTAAAAAATTAGTTAAACATAAGCATTGTGCAAACTATTTCAACAAACATATATAAAAAAATTTAAATAACAACAAGAGGAGAAACTATGTCTATCCAACTTTCACCTGGTGCAAAATTTCGCCAAGCATTAGCAAAAAATAAACCGTTACAAGTCGTCGGTACGATCAACGCCTATTGCGCGATTATGGCCGAACAATTAGGTCATCAAGCTATTTATCTGTCCGGTGGTGGAGTAGCCAACGCTTCTTACGGTTTACCTGATTTAGGAATGACCTCTTTAAATGATGTTATTGCTGACGTACAGCGTATAACTTCAGCCTCAAGCCTACCTTTACTCGTTGATATAGATACCGGTTGGGGAGGCGCTTTCAATATTGCTAAAACGATACGTGATATGGAAAAAGCAGGTGCAGCTGCAGTTCACCTTGAAGACCAAGTGGCGCAAAAACGTTGTGGACATCGTCCTAATAAAGAAATTGTGTCAACCGAAGAAATGGTTGACCGCATCAAAGCAGCGGTTGACGCACGTACCGATAAAGACTTTTTCATTATGGCACGTACTGATGCTTTTGCTCAAGAAGGCTTAGACGCTGCTCTTGAACGTGCAAAAGCCTACGTTGCGGCAGGTGCTGATGGTATTTTCGCTGAAGCCGTTAAAACAGAAGAACATTATCGTGCATTTACTTCAAGCTTAGATGTGCCAGTACTTGCCAATATTACTGAGTTTGGTCAAACGCAATTATGGAATAAAGAACAGTTAGGTGAATGGGGCTGTGCCATGGTGCTTTATCCCTTATCAGCATTTCGTGCGATGAATAAAGCGGCGGAATCTGTGTATAAAACCTTACTTGCTGACGGCGATCAAAAAGCTGAAATAGACAATATGCAAACTCGCATGGACTTATATGACTATCTTGGTTATCACGATTATGAGCAAAAGCTTGATGGGTTATTTTCTGAAGGCAAAAATAAATAATAAATTTATAATAAAAAGTGTCGGTCGGTACTAGAGAATAGTTACTCGGCAACACGAAAAATATAAGGAAAATAGTATGTCAGATATAAAAGTAGCAGATAAAAAAATTGGTGGTGCAGGTTTACGTGGTCAAAGTGCGGGTGAAACTGCTCTTTGTACTGTGGGTGAATCTGGTTCAGGGTTAACGTATTGTGGTTATGATATTGCAGACTTAGCAGAAAATAGCACCTTTGAAGAAGTCGCTTATTTACTTTTTAATAGTGAACTTCCAAATGCAGCAGAACTGGCGACTTATAAAACTGATTTATTTGCTATGCGCGACTTACCGCAAGCATTAAAAGCAGTACTTAAGCTTATCCCAAAAGAAACACATCCTATGGATGTTATGCGCACGGGTTGTTCATTTTTAGGTAACTTAGAACCAGAAAATGATTTTTCTGAACAAAACAAAGCAGCAAATCGCTTGTTAGCGGCATTCCCTGCAATCATGTGTTACTGGTATAAATTCTCACATGAGGGTGTAGAAATTGATTGTACTTCAGACGAAGACTCTTTAGGGGGACACTTTTTACGTTTATTAAATGGTGAAAGCCCGTCTGCGCAACATCAACGTGTTATGGATGTATCATTAATTTTATATGCTGAGCATGAATTTAATGCGTCTACCTTTACAGCACGTGTTTGTGCATCAACACTATCTGATATGTTTTCATGTGTTACAGGTGCTATTGGTACATTACGTGGTCCTCTTCATGGTGGTGCTAACGAAGCAGCAATGGATATGATTGAATCCTTCACATCACCAAGCGATGCGAAAGAAAAAATGGCAGGTATGCTTGAACGTAAAGAAAAAATCATGGGCTTTGGTCACGCTATTTATCGTACTTCAGACCCACGTAATGTCATTATCAAAGCTTGGTCTGAAAAGTTAGCCGCTGAAAATGGTGATACATCACTATACGATATTTCAGTTGCCTGTGAAGAGTTTATGTGGGACACGAAAAAATTATTCTGTAACGCTGATTTTTTCCATGCATCAACTTACAGTTACATGGGAATACCAACTAAATTATTCACACCTATTTTTGTTTGCTCACGTGTTACAGGTTGGGCCGCTCACATCATGGAACAACGCTCAAACAACCGTATTATTCGCCCAAGTGCTGACTACATTGGTGCTAAGCCAAGAACGGTTCCTCCTATTAGCGAAAGGTAATTGCTATGAATTATGAGCATCGCAAACCGCTGCCAGGTTATAAAATTGGTGGCGTAAATATAGATTATTTTGACACGCGCAGCGCTGTAGAAGCTATTAGCGCAGGTAGTTATGCAAAATTACCTTATACTTCTCGTGTATTAGCTGAGCAGCTGGTACGTCGTTGCTCACCGGAAGCGTTAACTGATTCGTTAAAGCAGTTAATTGAGCGTAAACAGGATCTAGATTTTCCTTGGTATCCGGCGCGCGTAGTTTGTCATGATATTCTAGGACAAACCGCATTAGTTGATTTAGCGGGCCTTCGTGATGCGATTGCAGAGCAAGGTGGTGATCCTTCAAAAGTAAACCCTGTTGTACCAACGCAGTTGATTGTTGATCATTCAGTTGCTGTTGAACATGCAGGTTTTGAAAAGGATGCGTTTGAGAAAAACCGTGCTATTGAAGATCGCCGCAATGAAGACCGTTTTCATTTCATTGAATGGACAAAAACAGCCTTTAAAAATGTTGATGTAATTCCTGCTGGCAACGGCATTATGCATCAAATTAATTTAGAGAAAATGTCACCCGTTATTCAATTACGTGACGGTGTTGCTTTTCCTGATACCTGTGTTGGCACCGATAGCCATACCCCACATATCGATTGTTTGGGTGTTATTGCTATTGGCGTAGGGGGGTTAGAAGCTGAAACTGTGATGTTGGGTCGTCCGTCAATGATGCGCTTGCCTGATATTATTGGCGTGAAGCTAACAGGTAAACGTCAACCGGGCATTACCGCTACAGATATGGTTTTAGCGATTACTGAGTTTTTACGTAATCAAAAAGTCGTATCAAGCTACTTAGAGTTTTTCGGCGAAGGTACTTCGGGTTTAACTATTGGTGACCGGGCAACTATTTCGAATATGACGCCAGAATATGGTGCATCTGCGGGTATGTTTTATATTGATCAACAAACCATCGATTATTTAAAGCTTACTGGTCGCGAACCACAGCAAGTTGAGCTAGTAGAAACGTATGCTAAGCATACCGGTTTATGGGCTGATGATTTAGCTGAAGTTGAATATGAACGTGTAATCGAGTTTGATTTATCAACAGTTGGTCGCAATTTGGCAGGTCCGTCTAATCCGCATCGTCGTTTACCGACGAGCGAATTGGCTTCAAAAGGAATTGCTAAAGATCTTGATGCTTGTAAAGCACAAGAAAATGCCGGTGAAATGCCTGATGGCGCGGTTATTATTGCGGCAATAACCAGTTGTACTAATACGTCAAATCCTCGTAACGTAGTAGCGGCAGGCTTAGTGGCTAAACGTGCTAATGAACTCGGCCTAAAGCGCAAACCTTGGGTTAAGTCGTCTTTTGCTCCGGGCTCTAAAGTGGCAAAACTTTATTTGGAAGAAGCCGGTTTATTATCTGAAATGGAAACCTTGGGTTTTGGTATTGTCGGTTATGCATGTACTACGTGTAACGGTATGTCAGGTGCTTTAGATCCTAAAATACAGCAAGAAATTATAGAACGTGATTTGTATTCTACAGCGGTATTGTCAGGTAATCGTAACTTTGATGGTCGTATTCACCCTCATGCTAAACAAGCATTTTTGGCTTCACCGCCATTAGTTGTTGCTTATGCCATTGCAGGCACAATACGTTTTGATATTGAAAAAGATATTTTAGGGCAAGATCAACAAGGTAATAACATTACCTTAAAAGATATTTGGCCAAGTGATGAAGAAATAGATGCAATTGTAGCAACATGCGTTAAGCCTGAGCAATTCAAAAAAATCTATACACCAATGTTTGACTTAGGCGCTTTTGAACCTGCTGAATCGCCACTATACGATTGGCGTGAAATGAGTACCTATATTCGTCGTCCACCTTATTGGGAAGGCGCCTTAGCGGGCGAACGTACCATGAAAGCTATGCGTGCGTTAGCGGTTTTAGGTGACAACATCACCACAGACCATTTATCACCGTCAAATGCTATTCAACTTGATAGCGCTGCAGGTGCTTACCTAGATAAAATGGGTTTGCCAGAAGTTGACTTTAACTCTTATGCAACACATCGTGGCGATCACTTAACGGCGCAACGTGCAACATTTGCAAACCCTAAATTGTTGAATGAAATGTGTCGTGATGACAAAGGGGAGATTAAGCAAGGTTCACTTGCTCGTATTGAGCCTGAAGGTACTGAGTCACGCATGTGGGAAGCAATTGAAACTTATATGGAACGTAAGCAACCATTAATTATTGTTGCTGGCGCTGACTATGGCCAAGGTTCTTCACGTGATTGGGCAGCTAAAGGTGTTCGTTTAGCCGGCGTTGAAGTGATCGTTGCCGAAGGGTTTGAGCGTATTCATCGTACTAACTTAGTTGGTATGGGTGTTTTACCCTTACAATTTGTTAACAACGAAACACGCCATACCTATTGTATTGATGGCACAGAAACGTTTGATGTAGAAGGTAATGGCGATATTTCGCCGGGTTCCGAGATGAAAATATTGATGACACGTAAAAATGGGGAATCATTAACTATTCCTGTTAAATGTCGTTTAGATACCGCTGAAGAAGTTTCCGTTTACAACGCTGGTGGCGTATTACAGAAGTTTGCAAATGACTTCCTAGAGTCTAATCGATAGCATACTGCTTATTCGTTTCATTTATCAATGGCACATTATTCTACTTAAAGAAAATGTGCCATTTTTATAAGACAAAATAAAAAGGAGAGACTGATGTCTCATGTTCCTCAAATACCTAAATTTCAAGTGCATAAGCCTCAAATAAAAGTTCCCGCAACCTATATGCGTGGTGGCACGTCAAAAGGCGTATTTTTTAATTTAACGGATTTACCTGAACGCTGTCAGGTTGCAGGCGAAGCACGCGATAACATGTTACTACGTGTTATTGGTAGCCCAGACCCTTACGGTAAACACACCGATGGTATGGGCGGTGCAACCTCAAGTACCAGTAAAATAGTTATCTTAGCAAAATCAACTCAAGCTGATCACGATGTTGATTATTTATTTGGCCAAGTGGCTATTGATAAAGCGTTTGTTGATTGGAGCGGTAACTGCGGTAATTTAACGGCAGCGGTTGGTTCATTTGCCATTAATGCTGGCCTTGTTGATACAAAACGTATTCCTGAAAACGGAATGTGTACTGTACGCATTTGGCAAAAAAACATCTCGAAAACGATTATTGCTCAAGTACCTATTACTCGTGGTGAAGTTCAAGAAACAGGAGGCTTTGAACTTGACGGTGTTACTTTCCCTGCGGCAGAAATACCTGTTGAATTTATCGCGCCAGTTGATCCTCGTGAAGCGATGTTTCCTACTGGAAATATTGTTGATGAACTAAAGGTGCCAGGTGTTGGTGTCTTTAAAGCGACGATGATCTCTGCAGGTATTCCCACCATCTTTTTAAATGCAGAAGAGCTTGGTTATACCGGCACTGAGCTACAAGAAGCGATTAATGGCGACCCTGAGGTACTAGAACGTTTTGAAACTATTCGTGCTTACGGCGCGATTAAAATGGGCTTGATAACTGAACTTTCAGAAGCACAAGCTCGCCAACATACCCCAAAAATTGCTTTTGTGGCACCCGCAAAAGATTATGTTACCTCAAGTGGTAAAGCCGTTTTAGCAATAGATATTGACTTACATGTTCGTGCATTATCTATGGGTAAATTACACCATGCTATGATGGGCACTGCGGCAGTCGCCATTGGCACTGCAGCGGCTATTCCTGGTACCTTAGTTAATCTAGCTGCAGGTGGCGGAGAGCCATCAGCGCCTGTAAAAAGTCGACGTTCTGTTACTTTTGGTCATCCATCAGGTACGCTAAAAGTTGGTGCTCAAGCACGTGATGTCAATGATGCTTGGATTGTTGATAAAGTGGTTATGAGCCGTAGTGCTCGGGTATTAATGGAAGGTTGGATACGTATACCTAGTGATTCATTTTAATTTGGTTAAAATAAGTGAACGGGAATATTACAAGTAGGTTATCATCTATGGATAATATTCCTTTCGCTTAATAACTACGTTATATTCTTCAAAGTCATTTATGTCGTAATTGATTAGATAATAATTGATTAGATAATAATTGATTAGATAATAATTGATTAGATAATAATTGATTAGATAATGATAAATAATACGAAAAGTATCTTTTTAAAAACGCTCAAGGTTATAATCAACTAAGCTTTATTTTGTTTACATTAAAACCACAAGAAAATAACGATAAATTTACAGCAGAGGTTCACATTAAACATCTAATTATTATTTTGTTACTTAATATAAGTTTATCTCAATCGTTCATAGCCAATGCAGATGATGTGATGACGGGTATAGAAGTTGTGGGGAAAGGGAATGTGAGCGCAATACCTGATCAGTTTCTTGTTACGTTAACGGTAAAAGAACGTGGTTTCAGTGCCAGTAAAACTAAAGCTTTGGTCGATCGAAATAGTCAAATGATTGTTGATGCAGCCTCATCATTTGGTATTGATAAAAAATTGATCCAGTCTACACAACTGAGTATTCGTGTTAATTATGATAAATCCTCTATTAATTTCCAAGCGGTTGACGTTAAAACTGCATTTAATGATGACTTGAAAGCTAAAATAACAACAAATATTAAAAATAAGCATAATAACCATTCAAGTATAGATGTTAGCCGAAAGATTATAGTACCAATAAACGACTTATCTATTTATGATCGCTTACTCGATAAAGTTGTAAAAATAGGTGTAACTGAAATATCACCAGTACAAATGTCAATAAAGGGTAGCGAAGCACTCTATATGCAGGCTTTAGATAATGCGATAATAGATGCGAAAGAAAAAGCTCAACGTATAGCAAATCAAGCAGGAGTAAAATTAGGTTCGCTAAAATACTTGAAAGAAACGTCTTATGGTGGTCATAATCGTTATTCATTTGCAAGTGAAGCTTTACCGAGCAGTTTTACATCTTCAGCAGGTCAGAAAGCTATTTCTGCCCAAGTTATTGCTATTTTTTCATTACAACCGTAGATATATGTCCTATAGCCCTTTAATTTATTGCACTATCAGGGTATGTTATGCATTTTTAGATAATCTTAGATGAGCAGTATGAATAAAAGCACACTTTATCAAGAGTTATTAACGCAAACATCAGCACTTATTAGTGATGAATCAGATGTTATCGCTAATATGGCAAATATAAGTGCGTTACTGTTTGAAAAATTACCAAACGTTAATTGGGTTGGTTTTTATAGAGTGGTAGCTAATGAGTTAGTATTAGGTCCATTTCAAGGGAAAATTGCTTGTATCAGAATACCCGTAGGTAAAGGCGTTTGTGGTACAGCCGTTAGTGAAGGAACAACGCAACGTATTGGCGATGTTCATCATTTTATCGGCCACATTGCTTGTGATGCGACAAGTAATGCTGAAATTGTTATTCCCGTTAAGGTCGATGGACGTATTATTGGCGTGCTAGATATAGATAGTACGCAATTCGAGCGCTTCGATAAACAAGATCAAAGTGGCTTGGAAGCGATAATAACTTTATTTGAAAATATCATGATCAAACATGGCGTGGTAAACTAATGAAAGAATTTATAGTTATTCATGATTATCTTGTCTCTGAAGCAGTCGTTGGAGATTGGGATGGTGATGAAGAGCTTGTTGCTGAGCGTATCAATGAGATTTATCATATGGTGTACGACTTGGCTGAAGAAGATATTGCATCAGAAGAGTTAGAAAAGCTTTTAGCATTGGTGTGGGATACATGGATAGGGCAAGACGCTCTACCTGAGTTAGACAGTGATGATATTCATGATTGGTGCCGGCACTTGTTGGAAAACCGAGAACAGTATCTCGAAAATTAAAAATTTATTTTAAAAGTTGTATTTATGGAAACTAAAACAGAAAGTGAAGTTAGTATCGCCGTTGAAACAGTAGAAGCGAAAGTTGAAACCGTTGAAGCGCAAGTTGAAGCAGTAGAAGCACAAGTTGAAACCGTTGCAGCTAAAGTTGAAACTAAACGCACTAGTACAAAAGAAATCATTACATATTTAGTCGCAAAGTTCCCAGCTTGTTTTTCAGTTGACGGTCCTGCTAAGCCATTAAAAGTCGGGATTTTTCAAGAGTTAGCTGAAAAATTAGCTGACGATGAAGTCGTCAGTAAAACACGTTTACGTCAAGCTCTTAGACATTATACGAGTAGTTGGCGTTATCTTAAGTCAGTTAAACTTGGCTGTTTTCGTGTTGATATTGACGGTAATGATGCTGCAGAAATTGATCAAGACCAAGCAGATTATGCTGCAAAAACGTTGAAAGAGAGCCAAGAAAAATTTGGTAACAAAAAACCAAAAGACAAAGTGGCTAAAAAACCTTATAAAGGTACAAAGCCTGAGTCAAAAGTTTCTAACGACGTTAAAAACAACGACGTTAAAAACAAAGCTAAATTTAAAGCGGTCAAATCAACTAATCGCCCATCACAGCCTAAAGTTGAAGTTAAACTTAAAGCCGTTACATCAGACACTGTTGCCATTGGTAAACATGTGAAAGTCAAATTAGGAAATTCTCCTATGGATGCTATAATCACTGAAGTAGCAGGTAACGATGTTAGCGTGCAATTGAATTCTGGCATGGTTGTTAAGACTCAAGTTAAAAATATATTTACTGAATAAATTGGAGTAAACGCATGCAAAAATTCTGTCGTATCGCTATTGCTGTTTCTTTGTCGTTAATGAGTATTCATACTTTTGCTGACGACAATAAAAATAACGTTGAGACGCTTCCCATATTGACTCCTGAGAGTCAACATACGACGTCCAGTAAGCGAATAACGGCACAATTTACGCGTGCACATTACAAACAAGTTAAAATGGATGATGTACTGTCAGAGAAAATTTTTGACAGATACATCAAACAATTAGACTATTCTCGTAATATATTTTTAGCCTCCGATGTTGAAGGCTTTGAAAAACACCGCCTCGATTTTGATAGTGTTATATCTCGAGGTCGTTTAGATGTCGCTTATGAAATTTATAATTTTAATTTAAAGCGTCGCCTTGAGCGTTATGAACATGCACTTAACCTCCTTGAAAAACCGTTTGATTTTACCCTAGATGAAAATTATTATTTTGATCGTGAAGAAGCTAACTGGCCTACCAGTGAAGCAGAAATTAATGAACTTTGGCGCTTAAAAACAAAATTTGATGCTCTAAATCTTGCACTCACAGGTAAAGAATGGCCTAAAATTAAAGAAATTTTGGGCAAGCGTTATCGTTCAGCGATCAAGCGCTTAAAACAAAGTGAAAGTGAAGATGTTTTTCAAATCGTGATGAACAGTTTTGCTCGAGTTGTTGAACCTCATACGTCTTATTTATCCCCTCGTAATGCTGAACGCTTCCAAATGGAAATGAATTTATCGTTAGAAGGTATCGGTGCTGTATTACGTGCAGAAGAAGATTACACCGTTATCCAAAGTGTCGTCTCAGGGGGACCGGCAGATAAATCCAATGAACTAAAACCAAAAGATAGAATTATTGGTGTCTCACAAGATAAACAAGATTTTGTTGACGTTATTGGCTGGCGTTTAGATGATGTAGTTGAACTTATCAAAGGGCCTAAAGGCAGTAGAGTTCGTCTACAAGTACTACCGGGCGAATCTGACGATGCTTCTAATACCAAAATTGTTTCTATTGTCAGAGACAAAATTAAACTGGAAGACCGCGCAGCCAAATCTGAAGTTTATTTTGAAAAAGAAGGCGATGAAAATAGCAAGAAATTAGGTGTTATTAACATACCCAGTTTTTATAATAACCTTTCAAGAGATGTAAAAGCAGAAATTGAAAAACTAAAAACGGCGGGTGTGGAAGGTCTTATTGTTGATCTTCGGGGTAATGGCGGTGGATCATTAACAGAAGCAACACGATTGACCGGTCTATTTATAGATAAAGGACCTGTTGTACAAATTCGTGATGGTGCCAATCGTATTCAAGTGAATAGTGATAATGACGGTATTAGTTATTATGATGGACCATTAACTGTCATGGTTGACCGCTTTAGTGCTTCAGCTTCCGAGATTTTTTCTGCGGCAATACAAGATTACGGACGTGGCGTGATTGTGGGTGAACATACTTTTGGTAAAGGAACCGTACAACAGCATCGTGGTTTAGGTCGCGTATATGATTTATACGAAAACCCTTTCGGTAGTATTCAATTTACTATTGCAAAATTTTACCGTATCGATGGAGGCAGTACACAACACCGTGGTGTTTTACCTGACATAGAGTTTCCTTCCGCTATAGACCCAGAAGAGTGGGGCGAGAGTAGAGAAAAGAACGCACTACCTTGGGATCAAATACCGAAAGCGAGTTATAACAAATTAAATGATATAAATGCTGATCTTTCTTATTTAAACTCAATGTATATTGAGCGTATTAAAGAGAATAAAGAGTTTAATTATTTACTAGAAGACATTAGTATTTATAAAGCAGAAAAAGACGACAAAACTATTTCACTTAATATTACGCAACGTAAAGAAAAACGAGAAACGAGAAAAGCGAAACAATTAATTCGAGCAAATCAGCGCTTAGCTACTTTAGGCAAAGAAAAGGTCAGCTCTTTAGATGACTTACCTGATGAATTAGATGAACTTGACCCTTTCTTAGATGAAACAGCTCGTATTACATTTGATTTAGTCTCACTTGGTCGCGTGGCGAAGAAGTAAGTAATAGAATACAGTATAAAAAAACCGCCTTTCATGGCGGTTTTTTTATAGAAAAACGATATTGTTGCATATTTATATAAATGAGAATGAACTTGGGCTGTGTGATTGTAATAAATTGCTTGCAACCAGCGAAGACTCAAGGCATGTTAATCAGCTTACAAACAAACAAACAAACAAACAAACATATAAACATATAATAATAATTACATTACAAAGGTAAAGCGCATTTATGTCAGATCCAATAACAACAAAAGAACCTAGCTTCCTAGACGCTATCATTCCCTTGATTGCACTTATTGCTATGTTGGCCGCATCCGTTTCATTTTTTGCAGACAACTCCTCATTTGGACCTAATCAAATAGCCTTATTATTAGCGATGGGAATTGCTTGTATAATTGGACTTAAAAATGGCTATACATGGGGCTCTATCGAAAAAGCTATAACTAATGGCATTTCAATTTCATTGGGAGCCATTTTAATTTTATTAACGGTTGGTGCCTTAATTGGTACTTGGTTGCTCTCAGGTACCGTACCTACGATGGTATATTACGGATTACAAATCATTGACCCTAGCTGGTTTTATGCCGCAGCGTGTTTAGTATGTGGTGTTGTCGCAATGAGTATCGGTAGCTCATGGACAACTGCTGCAACGGTTGGTGTGGCATTTATAGGTATTGCGACGGGCTTTGAAATGTCTACGGCGGTGACCGCTGGAGCCGTCATTTCTGGCGCTTACTTTGGTGATAAACTTTCCCCTCTATCAGAAACAACCAATTTAGCACCAGCAGTTGCTGGCAGTGAACTCTTTGATCATATTCGTTATATGTTATGGACAACTATTCCCTCAATTTCAATCGCGCTCATTTTATTTTTAATTATTGGTTTTAATCATTCCTCTGAAAATCTCGGTAGTACACAAGCAATCGAGACATTAACAAATACATTAGAATCAACCTATAATATTACGATTTTAAACCTTATTCCTTTGGTTGTTTTACTTTTTTTAGCGGTAAAGAAAATGCCGGCATTTCCTGCTGTTGCTATTGGCGCTATTATTGGCGCTATATGGGCGGCAATTTTTCAACAAGAACTGATTTTTACTATGGCTGAGGAAGGAGTTAGTCATACGCACGCTATTGTCACTGTCATTTGGACGGCATTTTTTGATGGTGTAGTCGTAAACACCGGTAACAATGAGATTGATAAACTACTCAGTCGTGGTGGCATGTCGAGTATGTTAAATACCATATGGTTGGTGATGTGTGCATTGAGCTTTGGCGCTGTTTTAGAGCATTTAGGAATGTTAAAAAAGTTTGTCACATCCATTTTAAAAGCGGCTAAATCTACTGGCAGCTTAATAGCAAGTACGGTTGCAACATGTATTGGTACTAACCTTATTACTGCTGATCAATATATGGCCATTGTCATGCCTGGACGTATGTATAAAGAAGAATATAAACGCAGAGGTCTTGACCCGGTAGTATTAAGTAGAACGCTAGAAGACTCAGGTACTATTACGTCTCCTCTCATTCCATGGAATACCTGTGGCGCTTTTATGTTTGGTGCCTTAGCACTGACATCGTACGAATATATTTTTTATTGCTTCTTTAATTTAATTAATCCTATTTTAGCTATTATTTATGGTTACGTCGGTTATAAAATAAGATATATAAAAGACAATTAATTATTTTTTATTAAAGTTAATAAATATTCAATTAAAAAGCCTGTAGATAACAGGCTTTTTAAATTCTATTTCTATTTCTATTTCTATTAATATTCAATGTTGATTTCAATGTTGATTTAACCATACGACTCATTAACGACACTAAGGATTTTTAATATGGCCGATTTTGTTGCGCGTGTATTAGCTGATTATACCAAAAGCCAATTTAATATTTTAACGACAGACTTAACTTTCGACCTTGCAGATAAGTCAACAGTAGTTACTAATGTTATGAAAATAACAAAAACAGTAAATGGTAGTGCAATACTGCATTTAAATGGCGAACATTTAAAGCTGTTGTCGATATCTTTAAATGAAACTGAGCTCGATGAAACTCAATACCAGTTAGAAAATGATGGCTTGTTGTTAACAACATCATTGTCTTCTTTTACGCTAACGATCGTGACTGAAATTAATCCTTTGGAAAATACATCCTTAGAGGGGCTCTTTAAATCAGGTAATGCGTTTTGCACACAATGTGAAGCGGAGGGATTTAGGCGAATAAGTTATTATCTTGACCGACCTGATGTTATGGCAAAATTTAGCACTAAAGTTATTGCTGATAAAAAGGCTTACCCTTATTTATTATCAAATGGTAATAAAGTAGCGGAAGGTGATTTACCAGAAGGGCGACATTTTGTTGAGTGGCAAGACCCTTTTCCAAAACCTTGTTATTTATTTGCCTTGGTTGCAGGGGATTTCGACCTGTTGCAAGATACATTCATCACATCATCAGATCGGGAAGTCGCTTTAGAAATTTTCGTAGATAAAGGTAATTTATCAAAAGCTAGCCATGCGATGGCATCACTTAAGCATTCAATGACTTGGGACGAAGATACATTTGGCCTTGAATATGACCTTGATATTTATATGATAGTCGCCGTCGATTTTTTCAACATGGGGGCAATGGAAAATAAAGGGTTGAATGTTTTTAACAGTAAATATGTATTAGCAGATGAAACCACCGCAACCGATACGGATTATTTTAATATTGAAGCTGTTATCGCTCATGAATATTTCCATAACTGGACAGGTAACCGTGTTACTTGTCGAGATTGGTTTCAACTGAGCTTAAAAGAAGGGCTAACGGTATTTCGCGATCAACAGTTCAGTGCAGATATGAATTCTGCTGTTGTCGGCAGAATTCAAAACGTTAGAGTTTTACGCTCGTTACAATTTGCTGAAGATGCCGGGCCAATGGCACACGCTATTCGTCCAGAAAAAGTCATGGAAATGAATAACTTTTATACCTTAACTGTCTATGAAAAGGGAGCTGAAGTTATTCGTATGTTACACACCTTACTTGGTAAGGAAAATTTTAGAAAAGGCATGGATCTTTATTTTAAACGTTTTGATGGTATGGCGGTGACTTGTGATGACTTTATCGAGGCGATGGCAGATGCTTCAAATATCAACCTTGATCATTTTAAACGTTGGTATAGTCAAGCAGGCACGCCTTTATTGAAAGTCAAAGAAACCTTTAATAAGTCAACAGGACAACTGACTTTAACGATTGAACAACACCATGAAGCAACAAAAAGTCAGCCACTTAAAAAACCATTACATATTCCCATTAATATTGAACTCATTGTCGATAAAGAAGGTTCACAACATCAACAATTACTTGAGTTAAAAGAAAAACAACAAACGTGGACATTTGAAGGCTTTAAAGAAAAACCTGTGGTTGCCTTTCTCGCCGGATTTACTGCGCCTGTTAATGTGGACTACAAGCAAAGTGATGAAGAGCTTGAAGCTATTATACTTTATGCTATCGATGAATTTTGTCGCTGGGATGCAGGACAAAAATTATTGGTTACTTATATTAAGCGTCTATTAATAGAGCCTGATTTAATCTTGTCAGAGAAGATACTGTCAATATTTTCACATGTTTTAACGAGTGATATTGACAACAATTTAAAAGCGGAACAATTAACATTACCTACTTTTGATGAGATTGCGGCAACAGTTACTGAAGTTGATCCCGTAAAGTTAGTTGACGCAATAGAGCAGTTAAAACGTTTTTTAGCAATCGGTCTTAAAGCAGATTTTACCGATACGTACCATCAATGTGTAACAGCTAACTTTGCTAATGATAAAGTAGCGATAGGACAGCGAGCATTAAAAAATGTGTGCCTTTCTTACTTATCAATGCTTGAACATAGCGGCGAACTGGTTAAACAGCATTATGATAATTCAGATAATATGACAGATACCTTGGCGGCTTTGTCTTCAAGTGCAAAAAATAATCTTGTTTGTTACGATCAACAAATGCAAATATTTGAACAGAAATGGCAAACCACAAGTTTAGTGATGGACAAGTGGTTTTCAATTAGTGCTTCGTTATCTAATGATGATATCTACCAACGTCTTAATCAGTTACTCAAACATCCTTTATTTAGTTTGAAAAATCCCAATAGGGCGCGTTCTCTTATCGGTGCTTTTGCGGTAAGTAATCCTAAATATTTTCATTGCAGTAGTGGTCGTGGCTATAAATTTTTAGCCAAACAAATCACCTTACTCAATGAAATAAATCCACAAGTGGCTTCTCGTCTTATTACACCTTTGATCCAATTTAAAAGTTTTGATAAAGCACGTCAGCAGTTAATAAAAAATGAACTTGAACAATTAGCGTTATTACCTACATTGTCAAAAGATCTTAAAGAAAAACTGGATGCCGCGTTAGCTTAATAATTTAACCCATTACAGCAGTTGTTAACTTCACGACAACTGCTGATATTCACTGTGAGCATTATGAAGTACTATTTCACTATTAACATGTCCTATGAGGATTTTCTCCCTTATTATCAAGGAACGGCATCTACTGTATCGGTTGTAACGACGCAAGGACAAAGAGTGCAATTTCCAGCAATGCATATTAAAAAATATCTAACTCGCTTAGGGATAAGGGGCTATTTTTGTATGAATACCGAAAATAACAAATTTTTATCATTGGATAAAATAACCTAATTAGAGTTTATGCTTTAAACAGTGGTCAGACCATCCGACGACTAATACTTTTCCTATATACCCCGTAAACAAGTGCTATTTCATTAACTTAGTTGTAACCTGCTTGTTTAAATAACCTAGGTTTTAAACAAGCGTTTTAAACATTGTATCGTATTCGTGCTTTTCTCTTATGCAAGTCCATAAAATACAGCGTCTTAATAAATGTTTTTTGCCCTTGCCTGTAAGATGAAATGATGCAATTATTGTTTTATCCACTATAGTAAAATAGAAAAATTAAAAGTGGCAGAGAATAAATATAAAAAATAAATGGTTCGAGTCTTGGGAGAGAAATAAATGAAACATAGCCTTCGCGGTAGGTTTTATAAAAAGCCAATAGCTATCAGTATTACAGCGGCACTATTGTCATTAACAGTTACAAGTGCATATGCTAAAAATTTTGAAGTCGGTAAGTTTGATATCAGTTTTGATTCAACTTTTTCCGTTGGCTCCAGTTGGCGAGTAGAAGACAGAAACTGGACTGATAATGTTGGAAAATCAAATAATCTCAAAAATGGTTTCGACTTTAGACAATACCATCCAGTATTAAATGCCAATCCTGATGCCGCAACTGTGTGGAACGGTGCAGGCGGGTATTCAACGAATGGTGATAATGGTAATTTAAATTATGACTCTGGTGATAGTTTTTCTCAAATAGTTAAAGGTTCTCATGAATTAGATATACGTTATGACAATGTAGGATTATTTGTTCGTGGTATGTATTTCTATGATTTTGAAATGATGGATAATGATCGCGCATGGACAAATCCAAGTTCAGGGGTTATTCATGATCCTTGTCGTGACGATAACGCAAAAGAACAACTTTGTCGTGATATTAGACTATTAGACGCGTTTGTTTATGGTAATTTTGAATTAGGTGAAATGCCCTTATCGGTTAGAGTGGGTCAACAAGTGATCAGCTGGGGCGAGAGTACGTTAATTTCACATGGTATTAGTGAATTAAACCCTGTCGATATTGCGCGATTAAAAGCACCGGGTTCTGAGTTAAAAGAAGCATTCATTCCATTTGGTGCTGTATGGGCATCACTTGGGGTAACAGAAACTTTTAACGTTGAAATGTTTTATCAATACAGCTGGGAGAAAACAATTTTGCCTGCACCGGGGAGCTACTTTTCTACCAATGATTTTGCAGGAGATGGTGGTCAGTTTAATAATGTACAACTAAACTTTGCTAGTAACCCTGATATGGATCTAGACTTTTTAATTTCTGGATTAAATGCTTTAAGAGCACAAGTGCTCAATGGCAAGGTTGCGATGGCAGACGCAGGTGGTGCATATGTTACTGCTTTTCCCACTAAAATTACGCTTAGAAAAGAAGACGCGGTCAATGAACCTGAAAACGGTGGCCAATACGGTATGCGTTTATCATGGTATTTACCTGAACTTAACGATACTGAGTTAAGCTTGTATTATATGAACTACCATAGTCGTCGTCCGGTTTTTTCTGGCATTACGTCAGACTTTAGTGGTCAAGCTTTAGCACACGATGTGGGCTTATTATTATCAGAAGGTATCACTTATGATAATTACTCGAACTTAAAAGCATTTTCAAGTGTTGAACTCGATTACATTGAAGATATCGAGCTTTATGCGATGAGTTTTAACACGGTTATCGGTACTACATCGGTTGCGGGTGAAGTAACCTACCGCCAAAATGAACCATTGCAAATAGATGATGTTGAGTTACTTTTTGCTGCTATGCCACAACAATTAGCCAATGATCTCGGTCGCACTGAATTAGATGGTGTTTCTCAAATGCCGACTTTTCAAGGCGGTGAACGCGCCAATGGTTTTGTTTTATCTGATACTTTACAAGCACAATTTACGTTAACACATTTGTGGGGGCCTACTTTAGGTGCGGGTCAATTTACCACGTTGTTAGAAGTTGGTGGTATTAATATTCAAGACATGCCGGATAAAGATGTACTGCGTTTAAATGGCCCAGGTACGGCTAGAAACGGCGGTATAGCAGGCAAAGAAGGTTTAGAAGCGGCATTACAAGATGGTGTTGAACAAAATCCATTTCCTGATGAATTTTCTTGGGGATATCGCTTAGTCGGCAAACTTGCTTTTAATAATGTTTTCGCGGGTATCAATATTTCACCTCGCATCATTTTTTCACATGATGTTGAGGGGATCACACCGGATCCACTATTTATGTTTGTTGAAGAGCGTAAATCAATATCTTTTGGTACAACGTTCGATTATCAAAGTCGCTGGTCAGCTGATATTAGCTACAATCAATTCTTTGATGGTGTCGGTACAACCAATCAGATGGCAGACCGTGATTATGTGTCTTTCAGTATCAAATACTCAATATAGGAACTGCTACTATGAAAAAAACAATTAAAAAAACGGCATTATTGTCAATAGCTGTTTCACTATCCTTAGTAGGAACGAGTGCTATCGCTAAGATAAGTGCTGAACAAGCGGCTCGACTAAGTAAAGATTTAACACCTGTGGGGGCGGAGCGCTCTGCTAATAAGGATGGCTCTATTCCAAAATGGGAGGGTGGTATTACTTCTGCTCCTGCTGGATATAAAGTAGGTGATCATCATCAAGATCCTTTTGCTGAAGATAAAGCATTATTTACTGTTACAGCGAAAAACCTAGCCGAATATAAAAATGTACTTACGCCAGGGCAAGTTAAGTTATTTGAAACTTACCCAGATACTTATAAAATGAATGTTTACCAAACTAGACGCTCAGCCTCATATCCTCAGCACGTTTATCAGGCAAGTATTGATAATGCAACACGCGCTGAATTGGTTGAAAATGGTAACGGCATTAAACAAGCTGCAGTGGGTATTCCATTTGCGGTACCAGCCAACGGTTTAGAAGCTATTTGGAATCATATATTACGCTATCGCAGTGAATCACTCACCCGTCATGGCGGACAGGCTGCGCCGACAGCATCAGGTGATTATACCTATATTGGTTTTAATGAAGACTTACTTATTCCATATGCTGTTAATGGTGCAAAACCAGAGGTATTACAAGAAAGTAATATTTTATTTAAATTTAAACAACAGGTTACAGAACCTGCTCGTTTAGCAGGAACAGCATTATTAGTTCACGAAACCATGGATCAAATTAAAACTCCACGGCAGGCTTGGACCTACAATACCGGTCAACGTCGTGTTCGTCGTGCGCCAAATGTAGCATACGATGCACCAGGTACTGCTTCAGATGGTTTACGTACCAATGATGATCTTGATATGTTTAACGGTGCTCCAAATAGATATAACTGGACATTAAAAGGGAAACAGGAACTACTGATCCCTTATAATGATTATCGTTTACATAGTGATACTCTTGACTATGATCAAATACTGCATCCAGGGCATATAAACCCTGAACATGTTCGTTATGAAAAACATCGGGTATGGGTCGTTGAGGCAGACTTAAAAAGTGATACACGTCATATATATAAAAAGCGCGTTTTCTTTATTGATGAAGATAGCTGGCAAATAGCAGTAACTGATATTTACGATAATCGTAATGAATTGTATCGTGTTGGTGTGGCTCATGGAATTAATTACTATGAAGTCCCAACACAATGGACTACGCTTGAAGTATTCCATGATTTCCAATCACGTCGTTATATTGCGATGGGTTTAGATAATCAAGAAAAAATGTATGATTTTTCTGCAAAATTAAAAGATGTAGAGTTTACCCAATCAGCGCTTAAGCGTGGGGGTCGTCGTTAAGTTTATTATTAATTTATGCTAGTTGAACGGCTGACTGTGGTCAGCCGTTTTTGTTTCGAAAAAGATAATGTTAATTATTATAACAAAATTAGGAGTTTATTCATTTGATGAAACGTTTTATCGCTTTTTTTCTTACTAGCTTTGTTTGTTACTCGGTAATCGCTGGTATTAGTCCGCTACCTTCAGTGAATGCCCCATTGGCAAAAAAGTCCTTACTGCTGGATATCGTCAATGTTGAACAACAAAAGTTAGTTGCTGTAGGTGAACGAGGCCATATATTACTTTCCTCAGACGCTGTTCATTGGCAACAGATGCCGGTACCAGTTCAAGCAACACTAACAGGTGTTTATTTTGCTAATGCAATGAAAGGATGGGCTGTTGGTCATGATGCCACTATAATTAATACCCTTGATGGTGGTAAAACATGGCATATTCAACAATTTTTACCACAATTAGAAAAACCTTTATTAGATGTTGTTTTTAAAAATGACATGGAAGGCATTACTGTTGGGGCTTATGGTCAATTTTTTAGAACAGAAGATGGCGGTAGTACTTGGCAAAGTGAATTTCATGATGAGTTCTTGCTCCCTGAAGATATAGAATATTTAGAAGAACTCAAAAAAGATGACGAAGAAGCATACCTCGATGAAAGAAGAAGTATTCTTCCACACTTCAATCGCGTTGTCCTTGATGGTCGAACCTTATATCTAGTTGGTGAAATAGGTATTATCGCTAAAAGTAATGATTTTGGTAAGCATTGGCAAAAACTTGCAGCAATATACCAAGGCTCATTTTTTGATTTAACGCGTACACAAAGAGGAAATTTACTTGTTGTTGGTTTGCGCGGCAATGCTTTTAGAAGCTTAAAAAATGGTGCACCTTGGCAGCACAGTGAAACGAAAACAACCGCACTACTCAATTCAATTGTATTATCTGATGACAATAGAGTTTTTGTCTTGGGCAATAATGGTGTCGTTCTTGAAAGTTCAGATGACGGTAAAACCTATACTCAACATATTCAAGAAGATGGTAAACCTTTAATTGCTGGTGTTTGGTTTAATAGCAAGATTATAGCGGTTTCAGATGTTGGCATTAAAACAATCACGCTAAATACGTCAGGGTTTAATTAAAAATGATTATAAATTCCATAACTAATCGTCTTGAAGTAGGATTATTTCGACAACGATTCTTAGTACTTTTACTGTTTGTTGCCACAAGTATATTTCTTTTGTTTCAGGCTACACAAATTAAACTTGATGCATCATTTACAAAAAATATTCCCCTGAATCATGAGTATATGAAAACCTATTTAAAACATAGGGAGAACTTTGGTGGCGCAAATAATATTCTTATCTCCGTTTGTAATGAAGATGATGACATTTTTAATACCAAGTTTTTTGACGTATTAAAAGGCGTACATGACAAGTTATTCTTTATTCCAGGCGTTGACCGAATTCAAGTCAAATCACTCTTCTCACCAAGCACGCGATTTGTCGAAATAGTTGAGGATGGTTTTGCAGGAGGCCCTGTTATTCCTGCTAATTTCAAGTCAGATGCGCAAGGGCTTGCTATTGTAAAGTCTAATATTGAAAAGTCAGGTATTGTAGGCAGTATCGTTTCAGATGATTACAGCTGTGCCATGGTAAAAGCTTCTTTAATGGAAACGGATCCCAGTACAGGTGAAAAACTTAATACTATATTATTTTCAGAGCAACTTGAAAAAGAAGTACGCAATGAATTTGAAAAAGATGGTATTTCGGTTCACATCATTGGTTTCGCTAAAATGGTGGGCGATGTTGCAAATGGCGCAAAAAGTGTTGTTACTTTTTTTGGTATTGCCATCGCAATAACAGCTGTTATGGTGTTTTTCTTTTGCCATTCTATTCGGCTTACTATATTACCCATAGCCTGTTCTCTTGTCGCGGTTATTTGGCAAATGGGACTGTTATCAACACTGGGTTTTGGCTTAGATCCGATGTCGATATTAATTCCTTTTCTTGTTTTTGCTATTGGGGTCAGCCATGGTGTGCAAATGATCAACTCCGTTGGCAAACTGGTTGTCAGTGGTAAAACAAGCTTGCAAGCGGCACAGCTAAGTTTTAGAGCGTTGTTGATACCTGGTGGTATTGCCTTACTTTCTGATACGGTTGGTTTTTTAACATTACTTTCGATTGATATAGGTATCATCAAAGAGCTCGCAATCACTGCATCATTGGGTGTTGCCATGATTATTTTGACAAATCTAATCTTATTACCTTTATTGGTATCTTATGTCCATATATCTAAGAATTTTGGTCAAAAAAGAATAAATAATGATGAACTTAAGCAAAAAGACAGTCATGTTTGGCATATTATGGCTAAATTTGCTAAAAAAGGACCAGCAAGTATTATTCTAGCCTTTACGTTGATCCTATTTTTAATGGGCTTATACCATTCTCAAGACCTGAAAATAGGTGAGTTACATGCGGGTGCTCCAGCGTTGCATGAGTCATCAAGATATAATCAGGATACCTTTCTAATTACTGACAAATACGCGATCAGTGTTGATTATATGTCGATCATCGTAGAGTCCACACCTGATGCATGTACTAATCATAATATTATGAATGTCATTGACCAATTTCAATGGCGTATGGAAAATGTGAAAGGTGTTCAATCGACAATCAGTTTAGCTTCCGTATCTAAAGTCGTTAACGCGGGGTATAACGAAGGGAATGCTAAATGGCGGGTATTATCTCGTAATCAACAAACCTTAGTTCAATCCATTGCTCGCATCCCATCGACCAGTGGCTTATTGAATAATAATTGTAGTGTTATGCCCATTATTTTATTTTTGGTTGATCATAAAGCGGAAACGATTAACGCGGTGCTTAAAGAAGTTAAATTAGCGTCAAAAGACTTAAAGCTTGATGATCTCGAATTTAAATTAGCCTCTGGTCCTGTTGGTGTTATGGCAGCAACGAATGAAGCGGTTGCACAAGCACAATTACCTATGATGCTATATGTTTATAGTGCGGTGATCTTATTATGTTTAATAAGCTTTAAAAGTTTACGTGCAACGATAGCGGTGGTTTTACCTTTGTTTGTGGTCTCAACGCTAGCGCAATGGCTGATGACAGTACTTGATATCGGCTTAACAGTATCAACATTACCTGTCATTGCATTAGGGGTTGGTATTGGCGTAGATTATGGTATTTATATATTATCTACCATGAGTGAAAAGCTCAGAAATGGCGACACGGTAGGTGAAGCTTATCTAAAAGCATTGCAAGAGCGTGGCAGTGCCGTTTTAATTACGGGTGTAACCTTAGCAATTGGTGTTTCAACGTGGTTTTTCTCTGACTTAAAATTTCAAGTCGATATGGGAATACTACTAACATTTATGTTTTTGGTTAATATGTTGGCGGCAGTTATCGTCTTACCTGCACTCGCTGCATTTTTGTGGCCCAATAAAACGGTAAAGGTAAATTAACTTAGTATTTATTAGATTAAATTAATTGCATAAATAAACAAGAAAATGGCCGATAGGTCATTTTCTATTTATAGCAAGTGAATAAACAACTATATATTTCGTACATTTGATCAACTCTCTGCTCCTATCAGTAAAAAAACACTCGCAATACATTAAAATTACTAATAAAATCTTTTAAACAGTCTATGATAATAGATAAATAAAATAATATTTATGATTGGCCTTAGGTCACATTATGAAAGTTAATATAAAAGTTTACGAAAAAGATCACGAATAATACAATAATCACTTAAAATATTTTTCAAGCGTTTTATCCAAAAGGAAAAAGGCATGGCGTTAGTAGACGGTTTACCTTCAGTTATACTGAATAACGTAGCACAATTAATACAAAAAAAAGTACCATCAAAAATAGCTCCACTTGTAGAGCAATTTGCTGAATTGCTCTATGGTAATATTTCAACTCTTGATTTAGCCCACCGCAATGACAGTGATATGTACGGGGCAACGTTAAGTTTATGGAACGCTCTTAATGACCATCAAGATAAAACTCCAGTAATAAAAGTATTCAATCCAGAAGTATCTAAACATGGTTGGAAGTCGAGCCATACTATTATTGAAGTTATCATCGCTGATATGCCATTTTTGGTCGATTCCTTAAGAATCGCATTAAGCAGGATGTCACTTTCTCCGCATTTAATGCTTAATTGCCCAATCAAGATTATCCGTGATAAAAATAATCATATTAGCCAATTATCGACAGCCTCTGATAAGTCTATTAAATCGACTTCCGATGAAACAGTCTTTTTTATTGAAATAGACCGTCAAACTGAGCAAAAAGTACTTAATAATATTGCTAAGGAATTACGCTCAGTACTCAGTGATATTTCCTTAACAGTGACTGATTGGCAACCGATGAAAAAGAAGTTGAAAGAAATCATCGCTGTTGTTAAAAAGGCAAATAACCCTTGCTCTAAAGAAGAACATGTAGAAACCTTGGCTTTTTTACAATGGCTTTTAGATAATAACTTTACCTTAATGGGTTATCGTTCATATGATGTCAAATCCCTTGAAGGTGATATTGCGCTAGCAGCAAATATTGATTCAAGTCTTGGCTTAATGAAACAATCAAAAGGCACAGAGCAGCGCTTAATTTCAAAATTAAGTGCATCGGCTCGAGAACTTGCGCTAGGCGATAATTTATTGATTTTGACGAAAACTAATTCAAAATCTCGCGTTCATCGACCTGCTCATTTAGATTACATTGGCATTAAACGCTTTGATGACAAAGGTAAAGTTATTGGTGAGGAGCGATTTGTTGGTCTATTTGGGTCTGCTTATTACACGAATAGTGCACTAGACTTACCCTTGATCCGTGCAAAAGTTAAATCAGTATGCGAAGAATCGGGCTTTGCTATAGGCACACATGCTTATAAAACCTTGATCAATATTCTAGAAACATATCCACGTGATGAGATATTACAGACAAAAACAGCTGACTTACTTAAAAATGTCTTAGGTGTTTTTCAAATGCAAGAGCGTGACTATAGTGGACTATTTGTTCGCAGAGATGCGTTTGACCGTTTTTATTCGTGTATGGTTTATGTTCCTCGTGAGCGTTATAACACAAAATTACGTATACAAACTCAAGAGCTACTTAAAGAAGCGTTTGGTAGTGAACAAGATGTCGAATTCACAACGTATTTTTCAGAGTCTGCACAAGCTCGTACGCATTATATTGTCCGTGTTAACTCAACTAAAGCAGACATTAACGTGAAAGAAATAGAAAAAAATCTAAATGAAGCAGCAAGTAGTTGGGATGATAAACTTGCCAATGCACTAAATACGCATAAAGGTGAAGCCCTTGGTAAAGCACTTAGCCGTAAATATGTTCATTTTCCGCAAGCGTATAAAGATGAAGTTTTACCTGGTTCAGCAATTGTTGATATCGAAAAATTTGAAAAGTTAACCGCTGATAATCATTTAGAGATGTTGTTTTATCAACCTCAAGAAGAGTCTGCATCAAGTCGATTAGTCAAACTTAAACTATTTCATTCTGGCGAGCCTTTACATCTATCTGATGTTTTACCTATGTTGGAAAACTTTGGCTTACGTGTTATTGGTGAAAGTCCATACGCTGTTAAAGGCGTTGATGGTCAAATATATTGGATCCTTGACTTTTCGATGTTATTGACGGGTAAAGGCAAGTTTAATTTAGAAGTTGTGCAAAGTTTGTTTCAGGACGCTTTTGCTCGAGTTTGGGCCGGAGGTCTAGAAGATGACGGCTTTAATCGCCTGATCTTAGGTGCAGAGCTCGGCGGTCGTGAAGTTTCGATTTTAAGAGCCTTTGCTAAATATGAACGTCAAATTGGCGGTACTTTCAGTCAAAACTATACTGAAGATACCTTTGCACGTTACCCAAATATCGCTAAACTGTTAATCAAATACTTTAAGTTGCGCTTTAATCCTAATAATAAAGTGACAACTAAAGCGGTAATTAAAGTCATAGAGGATATTGAAAGCTCATTAGATAACGTTGCTAACCTTGATGATGACCGCATTATCCGCCGTTTTGGCGAAATGATTGCTGCGACTATACGGACCAATTATTTTCAGCCACACCCTATAACGGGTGAAAAAACGTATATATCATTCAAGATATTACCTCATCAAATCAGTGATGTTCCTTTACCCGTACCTCAATTTGAAATTTTTGTTTATTCACCACAACTTGAAGGTGTGCATCTACGTGGTGGTAAAGTCGCTCGTGGCGGATTACGTTGGTCTGACAGACGCGAAGATTTCCGTACTGAAATTTTAGGTTTAGTTAAAGCACAACAAGTAAAAAATACAGTCATTGTACCTGTGGGAGCTAAAGGGGGGTTTGTATGTAAACAACTTCCTAGCGATGGCACCCGACAAGAAATTTTCGAAGCCGGTAAAGAATGTTACCGCACGTTTATCCGTGGCTTATTGGATATTACCGATAATATTGTTGACGGAAAAGTTGTGCCGCCATTAAATGTTGTTCGTTTAGATGAAGATGACGCTTATTTAGTTGTTGCTGCTGACAAAGGTACAGCGACTTTCTCAGATACTGCTAATGCTATTTCTGATGAATACAATTTCTGGATGGGTGATGCATTTGCATCGGGTGGTAGTGTTGGTTATGACCATAAAGCGATGGGGATTACTGCAAAAGGTGCATGGGAGTCAGTAAAACGTCATTTCCGTGAAATGGATATTGACTGTCAATCAACTGATTTTACCTGTATTGCTATAGGTGATATGGCAGGAGATGTATTTGGTAATGGTATGTTGTTATCAAAACATATTCGTTTACAAGCTGCATTTAATCACATGCATATCTTTATTGACCCAACGCCTGATGCGGCAAGTTCTTACAAAGAACGTGAACGTTTATTTAATATGCCAGGTTGTACATGGGAAGATTACAATAAAGAGCTTATTTCTGAAGGTGGTGCTATTTTTAGTCGTCATGTTAAGTCAATTAAATTAACGCCACAAATCAAAAAAATGCTGGGTACACAAAAACAAAGTATGTCGCCATTAGATTTGATGCAAACCATTTTAAAAATGAAAGTTGATTTATTGTGGAATGGCGGTATTGGTACGTATGTGAAGAGTTCCAAAGAATCACATGTTGAGGTGGGCGATAGAGCAAATGATGCCTTGCGTATTAATGGTCGTGAATTAAAAGCCAAAGTTGTTGGTGAAGGCGGTAATTTAGGCTTTACTCAGCTGGGTCGAATTGAGTTTGCTACTCATGGTGGTCGAATTAATACTGATGCAGTCGATAATGCCGGTGGTGTTGATTGTTCTGATAATGAAGTAAACATTAAGATATTACTGAATAACTTAGTACAAAATGGCGATCTAACAGTTAAACAACGTAACAAGTTACTTTACGATATGACCGATGATGTTGGTAATATTGTTATTGAAGATTGTTACCGTCAAACGCATTCTTTGTCGATCACGGCAATGCGTGGGGTCAATCAGTTAAAGGAACAAGTACGATTTATTCATGAACTTGAACGTACCGGCAAGCTTGATAGAGCATTAGAGTTCATTCCAAATGATGATGAAATTTCTGAGCGTTTAGCCAAAGGTAAAGGGCTAACTAGACCTGAGCTTTCGGTGTTACTTGCTTATAGTAAAATGGTATTAAAAGAAGACTTAGTTTGTCCTGATATTACAGACAATCCATTCCATAATCGTTTATTACTAGAAGCTTTTCCTCCAAAACTGCAGGAAAGCTACCAAGAACAAATGCAAGATCACCCACTACGTGCCGAAATTATTGCAACTAAACTTGCTAATAATATTGGTAATGACATGGGCTTTAATTTTGTTAACCGTATGTATGAAGAAACAGGCGCAACGGTAGCGGAAATTGCTAATTGTTATGTAATAGCCAGTGAAGTGTTTGAGTTATCTGATATCTGGAAAGAGATCACTGCACTAGATAATAAGATAACAACAGCCATTCAAACGGAAATGTTGTTTCAATTACGCCGTACCGTCAGACGAGCGACACGTTGGTTCTTACGTCATCGTAATAAGTCGTTAGGTATTGCCGAAACTATCGCGTTTTATCGTCCGACATTTAATATACTCGCTAAAGATTTAGATACCTTACTTGTTGAAGATGAAGTTGAACAGTTAAAACGAGTTGAAAGTGATTTAATGCGCAACGGTGTGCCAAAGAATATTGCTTCACGTATTTCGCAATTAAGTTCGCTGTTTCCAGTGATGGATATTGCTGATATTTCTTCAGCGGATGGCCGCTCGATTGAGATTGTTGCTAGTTTGTACTTTAATCTAGGTGTACGTTTAGATTTACATTGGTTCTTAGATCAAATAACAGGACAACCTGTATCTAATCATTGGCAAGCCTTAGCGCGAGCTTCATTTAGAGAAGAACTAGACTGGCAACAACGCTCGTTAACACAAGTGGTTTTACGTGGTAACTGTGAAACGCAAAAACATG
Organism: Alteromonadaceae bacterium; assembly: GCA_047621305.1. Taxonomy (GTDB): domain Bacteria; phylum Pseudomonadota; class Gammaproteobacteria; order Enterobacterales; family Alteromonadaceae; genus Colwellia_A. The sequence goes on from JBLHNB010000003.1 coordinate 112,695, forward strand.
ATATTGAAACTATGTTAAATACATGGATTGAAACCAACAAACAACCCCTTGGGCGTTGGCATCATATTTTGGCTGACTTTAGAATTGGTCAAACACATGAATTTGCTAAGTTCTCTGTGGCATTACGTGAATTAATGTTATTAAGTTTAAATTGTGACTCTGTAAAGTATTAATACTAAATAAACACACTTTAACGAGAATGTTTTAACTGATAAAATCCCTGCTACTAAGCGGGGATTTTTGTATTGAAAGTATCCTATTAACCTACTTACTATGACTGTTTTAAAGATGTTGTCGCTTTAAAATAGTTACTACAATTACCCTAGTACAAATTTTTTAAGAGGCATTATGTTCTATTCTGCAATTCGTAATATTTTATTTAAGATTGATCCTGAAACTATCCATGAGCTCACTATAAAAGGCTTTAAGGCAACGGGAGCTACACCATTAAATTTATTTTATAAACAAAAAATCGCAAGTAAACCGGTTGAAACAATGGGAATTACTTTTCCTAATTCGGTTGGTTTGGCGGCTGGTTTAGATAAAAATGGTGAATGTATTAATGCTTTTGCGGCAATGGGATTTGGTTTTATTGAAGTAGGTACCGTGACACCACGACCGCAACCTGGTAACGAAAAACCAAGGATTTTTAGAATTCCAGAAGCTAATGCGGTGATCAATCGTATGGGTTTTAATAATAAAGGTGTTGATTATTTGGTAGACCAAGTACGTCAGGCAAACTTTATTGGCGTCTTAGGTATCAACATTGGTAAAAATAAAGATACCCCAGATGACAAGGCTAAAGATGATTATATTCATTGTATGCGCAAGGTCTATAACTTTGCGACATATATCACCATTAATATTTCATCACCTAATACGCCAGGGTTACGTTCATTACAATATGGTGATGCGTTAAATGATTTATTGTCTGCCTTAAAAGTAGAGCAGAAAAAACTTGCTGAACAATATGGTAAATATGTACCCATAGCCGTAAAAATAGCACCTGATTTAATTGAGTCAGAAATTGACTCTATTGCTGCATGCTTAATTAGTAATGAGATTGATGGTGTTATTGCAACCAATACAACCTTATCTAGAGAAGGTGTTGAAGGACTTGAACATGGCGATGAGCAGGGCGGTTTGAGTGGTGCGCCAGTTAAAGATAAAAGCACTTTAGTGATCAAGCTTTTAGCAAAAGCGTTAGACAATAAACTGCCTATTATTGGTGTTGGTGGTATTGCTAGCGGTGCAGACGCACAAGAAAAAATAGCCGCAGGTGCTAAACTTGTACAAGTCTATACTGGGTTTATCTATCAAGGACCGGGTTTAGTAAAAGAAATAGTGAATGCATTGTAGCTTTAAAAATAAAAATTAACGATGTTTATATATTTTTAATAGACATCGTTAATCCGTGGTATCAATAATAATAGAAAGGATCTAATCTTCGTATTCAATAGGGTCAACGACCTTATTTTCAACAAACGCTTCGATACGTTCTTGGCAAGCGCCACATTTTCCACAGGCTTTATCACGACCGTTATAACAAGTCCATGTATTGCTATAATCTAAATTCATTTTAATACCATCAGCTAAAATAGCTGTTTTACTCACATTCAAATATGGGCTGAATATTTCAACGGCATCATAATTGGCAATTTGGCAAACATCATTCATTTTCTTGACAAATTCTGGACGACAATCTGGATAAATGGCGTGATCTCCCGCATGAGCACCATAATAGACTTGCTCAGCTTTTACTGAAACGGCATAACCGACAGCAAGGGATAATAAAATCATATTACGATTTGGTACAATCGTCGATTTCATATTTTCAGCTTCGTAATGACCTTCTGGAATTTCAATATCATCAGTTAACGACGAACCGGCAAGTAATTGATTAATTGCGGATATATCGATTACTTTATGGTGAACATTCAATTGATCACAAACGATGCTTGCACATTCAAGTTCTTTAACATGGCGTTGACCATAATCAAAAGATAACGCATAAATTTCTTTACCATCTTTAAGTGCTCTGTTAAGTACGGTAAATGAGTCCATACCGCCAGAATAAATAACAACAACTTTGTTGGTCATTTGTAATGTCTCTTCATGTATAATAGTTAGCGCGCGCATTTTACTTGAAAAAACGGACAGGCAAAAGGTTAAAATTGAAAATAACACGCTATAAAATTAACGAACTATTTGAAACCATTCAAGGCGAAGGTTCATTTACTGGTCAACCTTCTATTTTTATTAGATTGCAGGGCTGCCCCGTTGCTTGCTCATGGTGTGATACTAAGCATACTTGGGCAATAAATATCGAAGATCAAATCCCAACTAATAATATGTTAAATAAAACGCGAGAGTCTGACCATTGGTCAGCGCTTAGTGTTGATGATATTTTGCAGGTGATATTACAACAAAATTACCAGGCAAAACATATTGTTATCACCGGCGGTGAACCCGCAATGGTTGATTTAACGCCTTTATGTGATGGATTGGAGACAAAAGGCTATAGTTGTCAAATTGAAACCTCTGGTACCTTTGAAATTAAAACCTCAGAAAAATGTTGGGTCACGGTTTCACCCAAGGTCAACATGAAAGGAGGTTATAAAATATTATCTTCTGCAATGCACAGAGCCAATGAAATTAAGCACCCTATAGCTACCGAACAACATGTTGATGATTTAAAAGCGCTTTTAAAAGAGCATCAGATAGTGAATACACAAGTATATTTACAACCGATCAGTCAAAAAAAGCGTGCTACAGATCTCGCCATCAAAACCTGCATCGAAAATAATTGGCGTTTATCAGTACAAGTGCATAAGTACTTAGGTATTGAATAAGTACTCTATTGTTAAGGATTATTAGTGAGCATTAGAGGATTAGTGAGAGGATTTACTGATCGGGAGTTGCACACTAATAGTCACTCCTTTTGGATTGTGATGATCATCAGCTGTTATTTTCCCTCGATGAAATTCAACAATCAAGCGCGCAATATATAAACCTAAACCCAGATGAGGCTGAGACTGTTTATCAGCAGGGCGCATTGATACCATAGAATCAAACAAACGCTCTTTCATTTGTTCTGGTAATAACGCGCCGTTGTTGCTGATATGTAGCATTACCTCATGGGAATTTGTTTCTAATACAATATTAATATGATTATCATTACTAAACTCAACTGCATTGGCGATGACTTTATCTAATAGTTGCGCAATATGTTCAGGGGAACCATTAACAGTGGAGTTAACCTCAGCATCTTCTATCGCTAGATTAAAAATCACGTCTGGATATATTTGTCGATATCCTTGTATGCAACCACTAAGTACTTGTTCGAGATTAAAGTTAATTTTCTCTGTGCTATGTACCATTTGTTCAATACGTGTGGCTTCACTCATATTGGTTAAAATCAAATTAAGGCGCTGAATACCTATTTGTGCTCTTTCGATATAAGGTTCAGCTGCACTTGGGATCTCTTGCATTGCAAGGTTTTCTAGTGATGTTCTTACGACCGCTATGGGTGTACGTAATTCGTGAGACAGTCGTGACGACATATTTTCAAGGTAATGGTTATATTGACTCAAACGATTAACCGCGGTTGAAAAACTGCGAGAAAGATCACCTATTTCGTCATTTGTTGTTGAAGGAACCAGTGTACTTTTAATACGACCATGTTCATCGATTGAAGACTCAGCCTCATTGCGCAACAAACGAATGCGAGTTGAAATCCTACTAGCAAAAAAGAAAAAAGCGAGAGCGCCCAATAACATGATGGCCAATATAGAACTAAAAAGCTTTTCTAAGGCTTGGTTTCTAACGGTTAAGATACCATTGGTGGTTTCTTCTACGATCACCGCGCCATTGACTTTATTACCGATAAAAATAGGGTAGGCGGCAGATAAAATAACGGCTTTTTGATCCGTTGTTAATCGCCATTGTGATTTTTCAACCCCTTGTAAAGCACTTTCAATATGTGTACCTGTGAGTGTTTGAGTATCATAGCGCTGATCAATAAAATCACGGTGTGGTTTGTTGAAAATTTTGTCATATAAAGGCTTAAGCCAATTATTAATATAGGTTAAAACGGCATTGTCTTTATTTAGGCTCGAATTGTTTTTTTGCCATAAACCATTCGCTTTATTGATATCACCTGCTTTGGCAAGTACACGGCGGTGTTGATCCACCACCCAAATACTGGAGTTGGTATAACTCATCCCTTTAACAATGCGTTCAATTTCAGGTGATGGCACCAATATTGTACCTAACGTTGCTATGCTGGTAGGATCGGCACTGCCTATAGTGCTAACAATTTCACCCAGATTCACGTCTACATCATTTACGGTAAAGGCAATATTATCGCTAATTTTTGTGAGAGGGATACGAAATTCTAAATTATAGCCTTCAGTGGTTTGTTGCCAATGACCTTGAATAAAGCTGACAGGTTTTGGAATATTATTTTCAATTGCCGTTGTTTTATAGGCGTCTAACCAACCAGGTGTTTTATTACTGAGTAAGTACCGGTTAAAGCTACCATCGGGTTCAGTAAAAGCTAATTCAATATGATCGTTATGTTTAATACTGCGCGCATTTTTATCACGATAAATTACTTGATCATCAACAATACGTAGGAAAAAATACAAAAATTTATCGTACTTGCCAACCGCAGCGGTAAAATTAAGGGTTAATTTTTCAGCAGTGATGTGATTAAATATTTGATTACCAAAACCATAATAATGAGATTTATTACTGTAGTTAGGCCAGTCCGTTGATAAACCATCGAGTTTTATGGCTTGTTTGAGTTGGTATCCGTATAAGTCTTTACCTTTTTCTACACTGGGTAAAAAGCTGGCTTGATTATTAAATAAATTGGCCCGTTCATGCAAAGCTGTTGCCAAAGCTCTTGCTGTGCCAATAATGGTTTGCTCTTGTCCAAAACGAAGGTACTTCTCCATCTCCCAAACATATTGATAACCAAACCATGGAATAGTGAATAAAAAACCTGAAAGCAATAATAACTTACTGCGTAAACCAAATCTTAGTTTCATTGCGTTCGTTTCATTAAATGAGTTTCGTTGAGTTAGCATCATGATCTTAAATTCATTAAATGAGTTTCAATATCATAATTTTATCGGTTTAGACTTTTACTGACGGCGCTTCTTGATTCCAGCGATAACCCATACCATAGACAGTTTCAATGCAATCAAACGCTTTATCTATTGCGGCAAACTTTTTACGAATACGTTTTATATGTGAAGTAATAGTGCTGTCATCAACAAAGATATTTGAGTCTTGCATCAGTTGTTGACGATTTTTGACATGACCGGGGTGCTTGGCTAATGCGTATACCATCCAAAACTCAGTAATGGTTAAGTCAACTACACTGTTTTGCCAACTTACTGTCATTCTTTGATTATCAATAGCAACAGCCCCCAATGTTAATAAATGCTCTTCTTTAGTGGGTTCTTTTAAAGCATCTTGTCGTCTAAACAAAGCCGCTATGCGCGCGGTTAAATGGGGTAAGCTTATATCTTTGGTTAGGTAATCATCAGCACCAATACGTAAACCTGATACGGTATCAACATCGTTATCTCGTGCAGTCAGAAATATTATCGGCAAGGTTGTCGACATTGAACGTAACCACTGACACAAAGTAAAACCCCCATCATACTCTTGCTCCAAACCAATATCTAAAATTGCCAGATGCGGTAAACGTATTGAAAACGCTTTGGTTGCATCTGCTCTATTAGCATAGGTTTGTACTTGGTAGCCTTGTCGACGTAATACGTCGGCATAGTTTTCTCTAATTGCCGCTTCATCTTCAACAATAGCGATATGTTTCAATTTACTTTTCCACGTCATTTGTCACTAGCTCGCACTATATAGCAGTTTATTTCTAAAAGCGCGTCATTATTACAATTGCCATATTGTTGCCACAATTATTCAGTGCTTTGCCCTTATTAGGTCGTTTAGACGACTCTTTTTATTGTTTTAATTAACGCATCAACAAAAAATAACTTTTACATTAATATTTACTCAAAAGGGCATTAACATGACAACGTCATCATTAAATAAATCATCATTCAAAAAATCTACATTAGCGTGCATCATCATCAGTTCACTTATTGCAACGCCTGTTCTGGCGAGTAATGAACTGCAGCTATCACCAGAAAAAAACAGTCAAAAGCAGCAAGCTAAGAAAAAAGAAGGCATAGGTTTTGGTGCTGGCGCACTGCTAGGGGCCGTCATTGCCGGACCATTTGGCGCGGTGCTTAGTGGTATTGCGGGTAGCTTAATTGCCAAACATGTCAATGTTACTGATGAACGGGATAGTTTAACCATCGCATTAACAGAGGAAAAAAACAGCCATCAACTCGCTTTGCAAAATTACCAAGATAAGCTAAAAACAGCAGATCAAGAATATCAAAGTGAATTATTAGCATTACAACAAAGTCAGCATAATACCAGCCAATTACAGGCTGAAAATTTATTAATGAGCTTACAATTTACGACAGGTTCCAGCGAAGTTAAATCCCATTATCAAGGACAAATACAAGCTTTAGCGCAAATGTTAACCCAAGCGCCTGATTTATCGGTTGATCTTTCTGGTTACACTGATTTACAAGGAGATGAATCACTTAATCATAAACTTTCAATAGCGCGCGTAAACTCAGTAAAACATGCGCTGGTTAATCATGGTGTAAAAAGCGAACGCATTAAACTATATGCCTATGGTGAGCAATCCCCCGTGATTGCTAATAATCAAAAAGAAGCGAGCTTTTACGACCGTCGTGTGGTGATTAAACTTCGTAAGGATGAAGGACAAGTTGCAAAAAATTACTAATTTACTATTAAATAAATAGTATTAAATAAGGAGGTGCTCAATAAATAATAGTAATTTCAAAGCTGTATCATGAAAGATAAAGCCAAGGTGACTCCCGTCTACCTTGGCTTTATGTTTAGTTACACTTTCGCAGCAAAAAAAGCCATGATTTCAGCGGTAGTCATTTCTTTAGTCTCATTGGAAAAGCAATAATAACTTGGTCGCATGTCGCTAAAATACTGCATATCCATTTCCAACCCTTGCAAGTTTGGAAACATACCTACTGGCATATTATATTCACCTGTTGCTTTAAATTTATAAAACAGATGAGTTCCACATTCAGTGCAAAAACCACGAGATGCCCAAGATGATGATTCGTACATTTTAACTTTGTCATCACCTTCAATTTTTACTTTAGTACCGCACTTCACCGCAAAGAATGGAGCACCTCCCCAAGTTCTACACGATTGGCAATGGCACACAGTAAATTTAGGATTAATTTCTTCGGCAATAATTTTTACAGCACCACAAAGGCAGTTTGTTTCTGAGTGAGACATTTTGATGACACCTTAATTGATAAACACCAAACGAGCCTGTAGAGCTAACTCGTTTATAAATTTTTTAATCAAAATACTCTAGCGGGATTATTTTATTTTAACAATCAAAAAATGAGGAGATAAAATAATATACGAAATACTATACCAGCGAAAAAATTTTCCCGTTAACTTCGTACGATGAGGTTATTGATATCAATTCCTTCACAAAAGAAATTGATATTTACACTATAGAGTAGCGCCTAGGCTTTTCTAATACCCCGACACCTATTTTTATTTGTAGCTGTATTAGAATACCATTGCATGGTCTACTAAGAACCTACCATTTATATGTGTTAAAACTATTTCAGCAACGTAGTCGCCTTCAACTTTAGAGCAAGTTTGTTTCCAGATAATTACCGCTGAATCAGGGCGTTTGAGTACCGCAATGGGTTCCCTTTTACCCCAAATGCCTTTCTCAGATTGGTACTTTTTGCAAACCCATTCCAAATGTTCTTTGGTAACGATCGCTTTTGCTCTATCTGTAAAATCTTGGACATGCCTAAAATGATCAATATCAGTAGATGCTTGCATCAAGTTATCCATAATTGGAGTAGCTATATCTAATATTTCTTTTTCCGACATTTTCAGAAAATTCATCCAAACGCCTTAATACTGCTAACGAGCCTGTAGAATTTCTCTTTTAGAAAGAACAGCCTCAAAAATTGTACCTGAAAACGCGTTGCCACGTGAAATCTGAGGTAATATCCTGCTAGAAAATGACTTGTATGCTAACGTTTATCGGCGATGCTCAGTAAGCAGAGTGAACAGCCGCATTAATTTTCCAGCCACTTTCAGTGTTAACCAAAAGCATACTTTGCTTTCCCCAGAATGATCTTACATCACCATGATAAACCGCGTAATCAAAATAGATACTACTAATAAAATTTTCTTCATAATGACTCCGTGTTGGATTCTATAGTTAGCTAACGCTTATTATCGAGCATTTAGTATAAACTTTTTTGCCCTTTATAATTAAAAGCTCAAGTAGATACTATTACTCGTTGATTTTATTTAACAATTATCTGTTTTTTTTAGTGGTAATATAACGTATTACTAAAAACAAAAAAATAACGATGTTAAACTAGAATTTGTTGCACCCTATTAAATAACCTGAACTCTGGATAATGAGTACTTGATGTTTAAGTAAAATCAATCACTTATATAGTTAAACAAAAACGACAACACGCTTGAAGTAACGATATGCTCTCTCAATGTTTCATTTTATGCCTTTATCAAGGCAAAACGTTTATGAATAGCGAGCTATTTATCGACGTTTTAACGCTGAGAATGGGATAAAAGGGAATGTTGAGCAAGTACTGCTTATCCAAAGCTCAGGTTAAATAACAAATAAATATATTTTCCCACTATAAATTAGGGGTTTACAATCTTATTTAACAACAAAACGAGAACGTTGATAATTATATCGCAGGATAAAAAATCAAGCGTTATGGGCTTTATCTTTGAGGTACAAAATAGTAACCCGAAAAATAAAAACCGAATCAGGGATTAGCATGCGCTAGTTGTGGTTAGTCGCCGGTCACATTGGAATGTTATATTGGTTATCCTAGTTGTATTTTTAACAGATGAATCTATACAATGCAGTATAATGTCAATCTCACTAACGATGTGATCATTTCTACTCGTTAAAATAACCAACGACTTCGTTATTTATTTAATAATTAGAACAACTCGTTATTAAAATAAATACCTTGTATTTGGCCATTTTCCCTCCGTATAAAGTAGATCACCTAATTAATGAAACTTGTATAGGTAATAAACAAATTAAGGTCGCTGTTTAATGTTTAAAAAATTGTTGTTGTTACTTATCGTTATTAGTTTAGTCGGTTGTAAGAGTACATCTGATCTTGCCTCACTTCGTAGTGCAAAAAAGCTAATTAAGCAAATAAATTCTGACGATACTGATCTGTTCACCATTGCTGAACAGGCCGTTAAAACTAGTGAGCTTATTCAACACGATATCAATAATATCAAATCGTTACTTGATGAATTACGTGAGCATATTGGCGAAGTCTGGGGTGAAAGCAAGCCTCAAGTACCTAACAATAAAAAGCTGGTTAAATATACCAACAACTATAAAGCGCGTGCGATTGTTGACTTTGAAAAAGGCACCATTTTAATTGAAACTTTAGCTGATAGCTCTCAAGCTAAAACGCTGAACAATTTACAACATGCCATAGTCACTACTTTATTATCCACATCAGATCCTCGAAAAACGGATATATTTTCAAGCGATGCACCACAACTATCAGGCAAACCTTATTTGTACCAACAGGTGGTTGATCGCGACAACAAGCCTATTCAATACCCGTGGCGTGCTAATCGATTCTCCCAGTATTTAACAGAATTCAAATTACAGAAATACAATAAAAACCAAAAACAAATTTATGCGGTTAGCATTAAAATGGTTGAAAAACATCAACATTTACGCGAGGAAAAATACAGTAGCTATGTACTTGCGGCGGCTAAACGTTATCAAATATCACCACAGCTGATATACGCTATTATTGAAACCGAAAGTAGTTTTAACCCGTTTGCAGTAAGTACAGCGAATGCCTATGGCTTAATGCAAGTTGTGCCTAAAACAGCTGGAGCCGATGTTTTTCAACGTATTAAAAAAATAAAGGGCTCACCAACCAAGCGACAACTATTTGACCCAGCATATAATATTGATATCGGTTCAGCCTATTTGTACATTCTTAATAACAATTATTTGAAGGGCGTTACCAATTCAACGAGCCGTCATTATTCCATTATTTCCGCTTATAATGGCGGCGCTGGAAATGTATTAAAAACCTTTCATGGTAATCGAAAAACGGCGCTTAAGGTACTCAATACTAAGTCATCTAAAGATGTTTATTATTTACTAACCAATAAGCACCCTAAAACAGAGTCTCGTCATTATTTGAAGAAGGTAACTAAGGCTGAAAAAACGTATTTATAAATGACGAAGGGTGAAGTTAACATGAAAAAGGCCGATGATTTTGGCCTTCTGGGTAATGTTAGTATGAATGGTGTTCACTCGGTATGAAAATTTATTACGTTCGATACGTCATTTTTACATTATTCAATAATACGTTGATAAGGTGGCAGAGAGTCAAGTAGCGCTTTACCATAGCGCTTACTCACTAAGCGTCGATCTAGTATGGTTATTGTACCTTCATCTTTTTCATTACGCAGTAGACGACCTGTCGCTTGTATTAATTTTTTAGATGTATCTGGCACAGATAATGTCATAAATGGGTTACCCCCTTTAGCGGTAATATATTCAGCCTGTGCTTCTTCTACTGGTGAGGTTGGGACAGAAAAGGGCAGTTTAGTAATGATCAAATTATTGAGATAATTCCCGGGTAAATCTAGTCCTTCTGAAAAACTTTGTGTACCAAAAATAATACTTTGCTTGTCGTCATCACAACGCTTTTTATGTTTGTCGATGATGTATTGGCGTGACTGTTCGCCTTGAACAAGTAGTGAGAGTTTATTTTTTTCTCGTAAGGCATTAGCCACTTTTTCCATCTGCCAGTAAGACGAAAATAGCACCAAAGTTGAAAAGCCTTTATCAATTAAACCCGGTAGTTTCTCAATTAATTCATCAGTAAATTGATCAGCACTGGGTTCATGTTTCATTTTTGGAAGGATTAATTGTGCATTATTTTTATAATCAAATGGCGAGTTTACTTGTAAATATTGGCTGCCATCGTTTGTTTGTAAACCTACTTGAAAACGAAAATGATCAAATGAGTTAAGCGCTAATATCGTTGCTGAACATAAAACCGCGCCGTCGCATTTACTCCATAACATATCCTCTAAGGCAAAACCGACTTCAATAGGGGAAGCTGATAGGACATAGTCGTGACGTTTACCGTCCGATACTTCTAACCATCGAGCTAAAGGTGCACCTTTATCGCTATCGGTTTTATCATATAACTTCCATAGCGCATGTAAATTTTCTAAGCGTTGGATCATAAAACCTAATTCAGCAAGTAAAGGTTCGGCAAGAAACATCTGCGTATCCCCGTCTTTAACGGACTCCATTAACAAGTTATAAAGCTTGTTGGTGTGGGCTAAACACTTTTTACTGAGACTACTTAAATCTTCTGACCATGTTTTTAACGTACTAGGGATAATGCCATTTTCAAAGCGATAACGTTTGTCTTTTGATTTACTCTCTAGAGGAAAATAAATGGCTTGATTGTTTTCAATGAAGGTAAATACTTTTTGCATTTCAGCGATCAAGTCCTGACAGTCATCACCGAGTTTTATCGATGGGGATATGGCGCGCTGGGACTTGATCAGATTTGATAACTTACCGCTAGTATCTTTGAGTTTAGTTAGCCACTCTATCGCTCCTTTTAGCGTTATATGGGCGCTAGAGTGGTCACGCGTTACCTTTGGTAGGTGATGTGCCTCATCTATTATATAAAAAACATCCTCTGGTGGAGGTAATATTTTACCACCACCCAGTTCTAAATCAGCAAGCAGTAAACTATGATTTATCACCAATACATCGGCCGCATCCATCGTTTCTCTAGCTTTGTGAAAAGGACAATGAGTATGTTCACAAAGGTGCTTTAAACAGCTATGTTTATCACATTGTATTTGTTGCCACAGATAAGAAGGGACACTATCAGACCAAGAGTCTAAGTCGCCTTGCCAGCTATTATTGGTGAGATTTTTATGCATATCATGCAGTAATTTTATGTCGCTGGCTTTAGGTTTTTGCGCAAAAGTAAAGCCAACTTGCGGACTATCATCATTGGCAATTGCTTGACTTAATTTTTGTCGGCAAACATAACGTTGTCGGCCTTTAACTAAAGTGTATTTGAAATCTAAGCCTGAATGTTCTTTTAAAAAGGGTAGGTCTTTATCAACTAATTGTTCTTGTAAGGCAACGGTTGCGGTTGAAATGCATACTTTTTTGTCACGAGATAAAGCAAGCGGTATCGCGCCAAGTGAGTAAGCAAGAGATTTACCCGTCCCTGTACCGGCTTCAATGGTGATGATTTTTCGGACTTTATCATATTCACCCGCAAGTGTTTTTGCTATCTCAGCAATTAAAAATGTTTGCTGCTTACGTGGATTAAAATTAGGTAAATTTTCACCAATTGCTTTATAACTCGTACGTATTACTTGCTTAATTTTATCACTTAACATGCTGGGAAGGTTTCCAAGTACAGTAGTATCAATTACACTGCTGTATATATTAACAGTTTTTTTCATGGTTTTTCGAGTATAAATGCAAAATTATCAACCAGCAAGGTTAAACCGTGGTTTTTTACTGACACGTCAGTCACTTGATCGAGAGGGAAAAATTTGCATTACCCTGTGGCTAAAAACGATTGATGGGCCAGTAAAGCTCGAAATTAGTAACCAACAAGCAATATTTTTTGTTGAACAAGAATACGCAAGCACGGTGGCTTTATTATTAGATAAAGCGCGTATTACTGTTACCGATATTAAGCCTTTATTACTGAAAACCTTTAATGAAGCTCCCGTAAGTGGCATTTATTTTAATAGCCTCCGTGATTTTTATAGCGCAAGGGATTGTGTAAAACAACACAACATCAAGTGTTACGAGGACGACTTTCGACCTGACGAACGCTATTTAATGGAGCGTTACATTACCGCCGACTTAGCGTTTATGGGGACGCCTGCTAAGCGCAGTACCTATACACAATATCAACAGGTAAAATGTAAACCGCTAGATAAAGCGCAAAGTCAGGTTAAGCTCGCTATGGTTTCATTAGATATTGAGTGTTCAATGGCTGGCGACTTGTATTCTATTGGTTTATACAGCGATACATGTCGATGCGTTTTTATGATTGGTTCAGCACAGCCCAATACACACTTAAGAGATCAAGAGATTGATTATATTGTGTGGGTCAAAGATGAAAAAGAGCTACTAATCGCCTTACTCAATTGGATTAAAAAAACAGACCCTGATCTCATCATTGGTTGGAATGTGATTAACTTTGATTTTGATTTACTGCAAAAACGCTATGATCTACACAAAATAAAATTTGCAATAGGGCGTGATGGCAGTAGTCCTTATTGGCGTAAAAACAGAAATAGTGAACAAAAATATATTGAAATAGCCGGTAGAGTGGTACTCGATGGTATTGACCTGCTTAAAAGTGCGACCTACAACTTCCCAAGTTTTTCATTAGATAACGTTGCCAATACGTTATTAGGTATAGGTAAAAAAGTTGATGATGTTGATAACCGCCTACAAGAAATCACGGATAACTTTCTTCATGATAAACCGGCATTAGCGGCCTATAATCTCGAAGATTGTCGATTAGTTTGGCTTATTTTTGAAAAAACAGAATTACTACAATTTGCGATGTTACGTTCGCAATTAACGGGGCTTGAAATTAACCGTGTTGGCGGCTCTGTCGCCGCATTTACTAATTTGTATTTACCAAAGTTGCATCGCAGTGGTTATATCGCGCCTAATATGGGGGATGGTGATTCAGACCTGATCTCTCCTGGCGGGTATGTAATGGACTCAATTCCCGGGTTATACGACAACGTTTTAGTGCTTGATTTTAAAAGCCTATACCCAAGTATCATCCGTACTTTTAAGATTGACCCCATGGGTTTAATTGAAGGTTTACGTGATGTTGAGCAAGCACAAGGCGAACCTATTCAAGGTTATGATGGTGCCTATTTTTCAAGAGATAAACATTTTCTACCAGATATCATCAAATCATTATGGCATGAACGTGATATTGCGAAACAAGATAAAAATGCAGCTTTGTCACAAGCAATTAAAATAATCATGAATTCATTTTACGGTATTCTAGGCTCAACCGGATGCCGATTTTTTGATCCTCGTTTAGCCGGCTCTATCACTAAACGTAGTCATGCCTTATTAAAAACCACCAAAACATGGATAGAAGCCCAAGGTTATCAAGTGATATACGGTGATACTGATTCTATTTTTGTACATGTCGGCATAGATAAAACGTTAGAGCAAAGTAGGGCATTAGGTCACCAGCTACAAGATTTAATCAATACCAAAATGGATAAAATGCTAGCAGATGATTTTAATATTGTCAGTGAATTAGAAATTGAATTTGAAACACATTTTAGTAAGTTTTTAATGCCCACCATACGAGGCCAAGATATTGGTACTAAAAAACGTTATGCAGGTATGATTTTAAATAAAAATGAGCAAGGTATTACAGAGCAGCACATGGTTTATAAGGGTTTAGAAACAGTGAGAACTGACTGGACTGAACTTGCTAAAGAATTTCAGCAAACACTATACAAAAAAGTATTTAACAATCAACCCGTAGAACAATATATAAAAGATATGGTTACTTGTACGTTGGCAGGGGAATTTGATCATAAATTACTTTACAGAAAACGTATTCGTAGAAAGTTAAATGAATATGTTAAAAATGTACCACCTCATGTAAAAGCTGCACGGTTGGCAGATATGCTTAACAATGAGCAAAATAAAGCACTTAGATACCAGAACAAAGGCTGGATTGAATATTATATGACACTTAACGGGCCGCAGGCGAAAGAACATTTCAGTGCACCACTTGATTATCAACTGTATATTGATCGACAACTTTGTGTTGTGGCAGACGCTATTCTTCCATTTATAGGAACAAATTTTGCGGCCATTATCGACGCTCAAATGGATCTCTTTAGTTAAAATATTCGCATTGTATTTTTGTTTAGCTTGTATATTTAGGCTGCCTGACGTAAGGTAGGTTGGTTGCATGCCATAATTGCATGCCATTAAGGGCAACACCACAATGACTATTGATAATCCAAACGATACTCGCACCATGATCATCGATGTAGCGCAAGATATGTTGCAGCGCCAATCAATTAGCGGTGTTAGTTTTCAGTCATTAGCCGATCGTATCGGTATTAAAAAAGGCAGTATGTATTACCATTTTAAAAGCAAAGATGAGTTGGCTATTGCGATTCTTGAACGTGCTTGCACAGATCTAAAAACAAGTTTTTCCCGTGGTAAACACAAAACAGCGGTGCAACAGTTAGATTACTTTTTGATGATTTATGAAAAATTTATTGGCCCAGGACAACGTATGTGTCCGGGAGGATGTTTTGCTAGTGAGTGGCAAAAAATATCAAAACCGGTAAAAGAAAGTGTTAAAAAAGTATTGAACGTTCAAATTAATGGTATTCGAGACATTTTAATCTATGGCAATGAAAGCGGTGAATTTAACCATCATGGACAAGAAATTCAACAAGTTGCGTCATGGATTATTTCGTCATTACAGGGTTCCATTTTAACGAGTCGAGTCGAAGAAAATCAAATGCATTTTGATTTTTCGGTACAAGCCATTAAACGGTTTTTATATCGTGTTTAAGGTGTTTTTTTTGTAAAAAATTTTACTTAACAAACCTACCTTACGTCAGGTTTGTTGGTGGTGATTGTGGTTATTAATCAAATGGGTATCAAAGGAATTAACAGTGAATTTATTATTTGCAGGTTATCGTTTTAAAAATAAAGTTATGAGCCGTATAACGCCGTCAAGAACGGCAAAACGTGCCTTAAATAAGTTTATTCGTCCACAGCGCTCTCAACCTAAAAATTGGGAACATAATGCTGAAACATTGGGTATACGTTTTGCGATGAGTGATGAAATAAGCGCTATTCGTTGGTTACCACAAGCTGTTGACAGCGCTGTTGCGCCTAAAACCTTATTATTGGTACATGGCTGGGAAAGTAGGGCAACGCAAATGTATGGCTTAGTACCTAAGCTACTTGCCTTGGGTTATCAGGTTGTTGGTGTTGATATGCCAGCCCATGGGCACTCAACAGGAGATATCTCACATGCTGAAGCCTTTGTACAAACGGTATTATTAGCCCAAGAAAAACTCGGTGTATTTGATGCGGTTATTGGCCATTCAATGGGAGCTGGAGCATCAAGTTTGGCGCTTTCTCGTGGTCTGACGACCAAAAAATTAGTCTTGATCTCTGGTCCGTCTTCTATCGAAAATGTATTGCGAAGTTTTTCTAAATTTGTGGGTTTGAATAAACATGCAACAGATAAATTTGTAGACCATGCGGGTGAAATGGTTGGAAAGAACCCTGCAGAAATGGATGCAATAAATTCAACAAATGATATCGATGTTTCAACGTTGATCATTCACGATTATCATGATCTTGAAGTTCCTATTAGTGAATCAAAACGTTTGCTACCTAAATTTAGCAACGCCGAGTTATATGTTACCAACGGGTTAGGTCATAGAAAAATTCTTAAGTCGAAAGAAGTTATTGAAAAAATCAGTCATTTTTTAAAACTTGAATCTGCCAAATAATACAAGGTGGTAATAAATTGTCATGGTGGGTCGCTGAAAATGTAATTATTGACAATGACAATGACAATGACAAAGATAAAAAATTTGAAATGAGTAAACAAGTAAGTAATACCCGTATCCACAACTTTTTATTCGTTGTAAAACCTAAAAACCTTTTATAAGTTTCATAAATAACGTGCACTATATGATGATTCAGGTTATAAAGTATTCACGATGTTATTTGGATGGCTAGACAGCCAAAATATAATTTAAGGTTTAATGCGCAAATGAAAAATTACACCAAAATAATTAACGCAGGTCGGGCAAAAAAGTGGACAGGTAATGTTGTAAATCCACCAGTAGAGCGAGCATCTACTGTAGTTTTTGACACAGTAAAAGAAATGAAGCATGCAGCGGCTAATAAAACCAATCAGGTTTTATTTTATGGCCGCAGAGGTACATCAACATCTTTTGCTTTTAGTGATGCTATGGTTGAGCTCGAAGGCGGAGCCGGGTGTGCATTATATCCCTCTGGAACTGCGGCAATTACCAATGCCATATTGTCATTTGTTAAATCAGGCGACCATCTTTTAATGGTTGATAATGCCTATGAACCAACGCGTGATTTTTGCGATAAAATATTAAAAAAAATAGGGGTTGAAACCACGTATTATGATCCCCTGATCGGCGTAGGTATTGAAGCGCTTATCCAAGAAAATACGGCTATTATATTTTTAGAGTCTCCAGGTTCTATTACCATGGAGGTTCAAGATGTTCCTGCTATTGCTAAAATTGCTCATCAACACAACTGTATCGTTATGCTCGATAATACTTGGGGTGCTGCGGTTAATTTTCAGCCGTTTGATTACGGTGTCGATATTTCAGTGCAAGCCGCTACTAAATACATAGTGGGTCATTCCGATGTTATGTTAGGTACAGCAACGGCTACCGAAAAATATTGGCCACAGTTACGTGAAAGTAGTTACATTATGGGCCAATGTACTTCTCCTGATGATTTGTATTTAGCCTTACGTGGCATTCGCACCTTAGGTATACGACTTAAACAGCATCAAGAGAGCGCTATTAAAATAGCCACATGGTTAGCACAGCGACCTGAAGTTGAAACTGTTTTACACCCAGCATTTGAATCATGTCCTGGACATGCATTTTTTAAGCGTGATTTTAACGGCTCAAATGGCTTATTTTCATTTGTATTAAATAAAGGTAATCAAGCCGCATTAACTGCATTACTTGATGGTATGAGCCATTTTAAAATGGGTTATTCATGGGGAGGTTTTGAAAGTTTAATTTTAGGCATATCTAACGTCAATGCAATGCGCACTGTTACCGAATGGAAATATGAATTTCCCTTGATCCGGTTACATGTCGGCTTGGAAGATGTTGATGATTTAATTGATGACTTAGCCGCAGGTTTCGCTCGTTTTAATCAAGTATTAGCTCACGACTGATCTGTGATAGCCGTTTACTTTGTCGATTAAATTAGCAGAATAAATCAGCAGATTAATTAATGGAACAAATAAGAATAGATCTCGCGTAGCCGATATATTATTCAGGTGTTGGACACGTGCGGACAAATTTAAGCAGACACACGTACTCGAAATTGCCAAGCTTTACAGTAGGATAAAATAACCAAACGATGTTATTGAGGATGAATTATGGCAACGCCAAGGAAGCAATAAATCAATGTAGAGCGAGTGCCATGTAAATTTTCAAGTGAGTGTCATGCAAATTTAAAAATAAAGATTTATGCATAGTAAAATCACATCATTAATAACTGGTTTTACATACAGTGCAGTCGAAAATATAAATGTGTCTTTGATAGACGGAATAATTCCGTAATGCACGCAATCGTGAAATAGCCAAAAAGTTGCTAAAGTCTTTGATATTTAATATGAAAGAGAGTATTTTAATGTAAAATAAAAATCATGATAGACGGAATAATTCCGTGTTTAAACACGGAATTATTCTCTCTATTAAGCTGTTATGTATTTCCCAACCTAGGAGTAATATCTATGCTTCACCCTTTTCATTTATCTTTTGTTGTGCCAAATAAGGAAGTAGCTCGATCATTTTATATTGGGGTTTTGGATTGTTCATTAGGACGAGACAATGAAACTTGGTTTGATATAATTTTTTTTGGTCATCAGTTAACTATTCATCAAGCTTCTGAAAAAATGCCGGCATTTAAAATCAATCATTTTGGACCTATTTTAAATAAGGAAGAATGGTTAGATGTAATACAAAAATGTGAAAATAATAATATTGAAATCATTTTATCACCCACTGTAAAAGACAAAGGAAAAGAGGACGAATCTGGCAAGTTTATCGTCAAAGATCCATGTGGAAATATAATTGAGTTTAAATTTTATTCTAACTTCAATAAAACGGTAGGTTAGAGTGATAATTAGTTTGGCTAAAACAGAAAAAGAAATATCTGACTGCTTTAATCTTATTTCCGAATTACGGCGGCATTTAACATTAGCTGACTTTATCCATAAAGTTAAAAAAATGTCAGAGTTTACAGGTTATGAGTTAGTCTACTTAAATGATTGTGGCATTAAAGCTGTAGCGGGAATTCGAATTTCCGAGTGGTTACATTCAGGATGCTACCTTGAAATTGAAGAGCTAATAACTGATGAAAGATCGCGTTCTAAAGGTTACGGTGGGACTTTGTTTGATTGGATATGTTGTTATGCTAAAGAAAATAAATGTAAACAAGTGAGGCTTGTATCGGGTGCTTCAAGAGAGGAGGCGCATAGATTTTATTTAAATAAAGGCATGGTTTTCGAAGCGAAATATTTTTCATTAAATATAGAATAAATAGCTTGGCAAATTAAATACATAACAATAAATTCAACAAGGACAAAAAACAGTTGGCTTTTGCTCCTTCGTCGCTTATTTTAGCCAACTATTTTTTGCCTGTTAATTAGGCGTTATGTGCTAAAAGGAGTTTCGTCACAATATGAAAGTTAGTAACCCATTAACAATTATTGCAATATTTTCGGGAATTGCTGAGACGTTAGCCACTGTTGCTTTAGTACAGTTACCACTAGAAATTCAATCCATATTTGTTTATTTTGTTATGGCATTCCCTGCGGGTATCGTACTCTTATTCTTTTTTGTACTCTATTTTAAAAATACAGTTTTATATGCACCAAGTGATTTTGAAGATCAAAAAGATTACCTTGAAGCAAATAATTTAAAAGAAAAAGTAAATTCAGAAATAGAGAAAATATTTGATCAATTTAACAGTAAAGGTATCAGCCTTACCCGAGAAGAGATTGATAAAGTTAAAACAACAGTTTCAACAACAATTGATAAAGAATCATTGCCATCAGATGCTGTATTTATTCTTCAAGAATTGGAACAAAACCAGCTTACTACAACTCATGTGGCAGAAGCATTAGTAATAAATAGAAATACGGCTTTAGCAAAACTTAATCATCTAAAAAAATTAGGTTTCATACATCAAAATGAACAAGATATGTGGCAAATTAGCACATAACAAATAAGAATAGGTGTCGCGTAGCCGACACCTTATTCGGGTGTTGGACAAGCCCGGGCTCTACTCTATAGGGTAAATAGCGCT
>JBLHNB010000004.1:0-128668 GCA_047621305.1 Alteromonadaceae bacterium
TTTAGTCGAAAGATCAGATCGTGGAGCAGGCATTTAGTTCCTTTCTAATTTATTTTTCCTAAAGTTTAAGTTAATAACACCAATTGATTACACTTAGACTGTAACATTTTTTGATTTTAATGAAATTATTATCCCGAATTCAGGTAATGTAGGAATAATTATCGAGAATAACTATTATTTCAATCAATGTCTTGTGGCTAACCATTTTTCGACTTGCTGACCCCGCATTTTGAAGTAGAGTGGATATATATTATACCAATTGAATTAATGAATTGATCAATTATAGACGAGGATAAATGTTCAAAAAAGGCGCTTGATTGATCCTTACATAGAGGTAAGTAGAACCATGCAGGAGCATATTGTCGGACAATAGCTGGCTTGTGTTGAAAGCACAAGTTTTAGTTCCAGACAAAACTTAAGTACTCACATCAGTGTGAGCAACGTAGGTATTGAATATTTAGACCGCTTTAAAATGATTGATTACTTATTTCAATTGCTATTACTTTTGCTAAAGTATCCTAGGCGATTAAACCAATTCAATTTAAGCCCAATTTTTTTAGTAAAATAGGAATATTGATAGGTTTCTCTAAACATGTTTCTGCCCCTATATGTTTAAGTTTCTCAATATCATTTTGGGTAACATATCCAGAAATAGCAATCACGCGAATATGATGTTGAAGCGGATTGTCCTTTACGCGTTGGCATACTTGAAAGCCATCAAGACCAGGCATTTTTAGATCTAACAATAATATACTCGGGATGAAGTCATGGAGCTTATTCGCCGCATCAAAACCATTTAAACTTATCTCCACTTCAACATTTTCAATCTCTACCTCGAGCAGTGTTTTTAGAAACTCCGCAAAATAAAGATCATCATCAACAATCAGAATTTTAGGGTTTTCACTTACACTTGTATTGAGGGAAATGTTTTTTTTGAAGGCAAACTCTTTTATATCATCAAGTTTAAAGCGACGATGGCCCCCAGCAGTTACTCTTGCTTTTAAGTACCCTTTCTCTGCCCACAAACGAACAGTAGCAGTAGAGACCATAAGTAATTCAGCAGCCTCTTTAGGAATTAAATAGCTTTTAATTGATTTTTTCAATGATATTAGCTCTCATAATTGTTGATTGAAGCGCAAAATATTATTCACTAACATATAAGAAGCCCTTGAACTTCTAAATGTTTTTTATTAATTATTGAGCTAGTAATGATCCAGATCAAACGACTTTGATGTTTCTTGTGTATTTTGCGAATTTCGTTGATTTTGTGATTCTATTCCGTAGACTCCCGCCATAAATTAGTTAAATGTTTTATGGAAAGCACTGATGCGACTTGTAGACATATCGTTTAATAATAAAATATTTATTTTATTACTTTTCCCTCTTTTGGGATTTTTAGGCGTAGGAATAAACGCTATTATATCTTCAATCTCGACCAACAATGAAATGGAAAAACTAAGCGCATATACAAAAATATCTTCGGTGTATAGTGAACTCGTTCATGAGTTACAAAAAGAGCGAGGAATGACCGCAGGTTTCCTGGGCTCAGCAGGGGACAAATTTACCAATGAATTACCTAACCAAAGAAAGGCAACTTCCAATAAAGTCGATAAAAAATCAGATTACTGGTATAAAAATCAATTTGATAACAAGAAAATCCAACGATTAAATGATGATGTTAATCAACAAATAAATATGCTGGCGCAAATTAGACGTCGTGTTGATACATTATCGATCCCTTTAGGAGAAGCACTCGCCTTCTATACAAAAACGAATGAATTATTACTGAGTGTATCAACCATTATTACGAAAATTTCTACTAATGCTGAAATAACAAGAGAAACGGTTGCTTATTATGACTTTCTTCAAGGAAAGGAAAGAGCAGGTATTGAGCGGGCTATATTAACAAGTACCTTTTCTTCAGGTAAATTTACTCAGGGAATGTATCAAAAGTTCATTCAATTTCTTTCAGAGCAAAATACCTATTTTTATAGTTTTAATGCCTTCGCGAGCGATGAAAATAAAAACCATTTCATTCAAGAGCAAGATAATCCCTCGATCAAAGAAGTCATAAGATTAAGAAAAATAGCTATAGATAATACAACCTCAGGACAGTTTGATGTCGACGCTACTTATTGGTTTGACCAATCAACTAAAAGAATTGGGGTATTAAAAAATATTGAAGATAAGTTAAATAAATCGTTATCGACACTTACCAAAGAAATCCAAGAGAAATCCTTCAGCACATTAATGTATCTCGTAATATCTTCACTTTTTATTCTATTATTAGTTGCCTTTATTAGTTTAGTTATTATTAAAGAGCTGCATAACCAAGTAAAAGATCTTACCTCTGTTATGTCAAAAGTTAGTGATAAAAATGACTTAACAGCCAGAGCAAAATTTACCGGCAAGAGTGAACTAGGACAAATATCTACGGCTTTAAACTTAACCCTCGAAAAATTCTCAGCTGCCATTAATGAAATTTCAAGGTCAAGTACAACACTAGTAGCTGCGGCAGAAGAAACATCACAAACATGTGAACACAACTCGCAATCTTTGCTTGAGCAACAAGACGATATTGCGCTTATTGCTACCGCGATAGAAGAGTTATCAGCAACAGTTAAAGAAGTAGCAGGAAATACTCAATTAGCTGCAGATTCAGCAAAAGAAGCAGATGAACAAGCTAAAAATGCCACTGGTGTTGTACAAGATTCTTACCACTCAATTGAAGAGCTTGCCCAAGAAATAGATAACCTGGCTCAAAAAATAACAAGTCTTCACGGAAGTAGTAACAATATCACCAGTGTGGTTGATGTTATTAAATCAGTAGCAGAACAGACTAATTTACTTGCCTTAAATGCTGCTATTGAAGCAGCAAGAGCCGGAGAACAAGGACGTGGATTTGCTGTTGTTGCAGATGAAGTGAGAAGCTTAGCTCAAAGAACCAAAGAATCGACTAGTGAGATTGAAAACTTTATTTCGACCCTGCAATCAGATGCAAACTCGGCCTATAGTGTTATAGAAAAAAGTCAAAAGATGGCAATGAATACTGTAGAAAACTCAAAGAATGTTGAAAAAACCTTAGCTGCTATTACATATTCAGTCAGTAATATTTTTGCAATGACCGAACAGGTTGCTGTTGCTGTAGAAGAGCAAGCAATGGTCACTCAAGATGTCGCTGAAAATGTTGTAAATATTGAACATAAGTCAATACAATCGACTACCGGTTCAACTCAAATAACAGCGACAGCAAAAGAACAAGCTATGCTAGCGCTAACATTACAAGATATCGCGACGACATTCAAAACATCCTAAATACAATTAATGATAAATAATATGAAAGTTAACTACATATCAATAGTTACCAAAAAAACTGATATACCCATTGTTCTTCAAGATGTTGGAGCTGTATAGCTTGGGTATAATAATAGACTTTTGGCGTAATAGCCTAATGCCTATCACGCATATTATTGAAACCTCAGTTGTTTACAACTAGGTTATACACGACTTTATTCACTTATTTATTTCAAGGCATTGTTTGTGAAGAAATTATTTAATCCCGCTATAAGTTTAATGAACAATCTGAGCTACCCTCGCAAGTTTATAGTACTTGGTGGACTTTCAGTGCTTGCGCTATTGATCGTTTCAATTTATTTGATCAATTATTTATCAGGGTCGATCAGTATGGCTAATCGGCAGTTAGATGGATTAACTCAGACACAAAAAACGTCAAGGTTGATCCAATCACTACAACAACATAGAGGAATTTCTGCAGCTGTTATTGCTGGTGTTGATGATAGTATTAACAAGCAAGTATCCGTTAATTTAAAAGTAGAGGATAACCTATTAAAAGTCAGCAATTCATTACCTTCAGCGTTAAAGAAAACAGTAAAATGGTCTTCTATCATTGCTCAGTGGAAATACTTAAATACTAAAGAAGTTACTTTAGAACTAGAAAATAACTTTAATTTACACACAAAACTAATTCACAATATAAATTCTTTTCAGCTCAAAATGGCCGACTACTACTACTTACTAGTAATGGACGATCTTGATTCATATTATTTAACAAATAGCTTTTTATTCACAATACCTATCACCTTAGAACTACTCGGACAAGCACGTGGTCTTGGGGTTTCATATCTCATTAATAAAAATAAAAATAAAAATAAAAAAAACATAGCAACGCTCTTATCAAATGTCACTATACCCTTGAGTGTTTTTAAAGAAAACGTGCAAAAAATCAACAGGGGATTGATGTCAGATAGAGATAATATTTCAGCTCAGGAGCTAATTAAAATAATTGAGCAGCACATCAAATTAATATTAGGTGGGATCATCTCTGAAACGAGTTCTTTAAGTTCCCTCGAGTTTTATAGACTATCTACTTTAGTTATTGATGAGGGATATCAATTTTTAGATAACTCACTTTCTTTTACACTCAGTAGTTTGATTCATAACCGAGTTGAACAAGCAAATTACCATTTAATAGTGAGTCTCGGTTTTTCTTCAATGCTATTCCTTATTGTACTGTATTTTATCATAGGCCTGTATTTCTCAACCATTAGAAGTATCAATTCCTTAACTCAAGTTACTGGTAAGTTTTACGGTGGAAATCTCGATGCTCGCGTTACGCTTGGTACTCATGATGAGCTGAATAGTATAGCGCTTGGATTTAACGAAATGGCGGCATCCTTTCAAAGTTTAGTAATTGAGAAAGAAGAAGTTAGCACAAGACTGCGCGCAATTATTGATAACTCCCCCATAGGAATTTGGTTTACAGGAATCGATGGTCGTTATCATTTTGTTAACAAAACATTTTGTAACCTAGTAGGAATAGATGAAGAAGCGATGATTAATACTCATCCCTCTAGTTTAGCCGAGTTATTAGGGAAAGATATTGCACAAAATTACCTAGACTCTGATGCTGTGGCTTTAGGGCAAGATTCACCTCATGTTTCCTATGAAACGATACCGCGTTTAAATGCAAAACCATACCTTATTGAAATCACAAAAGTAAAATTGAAAAATGCCGAAGGGGAACTTGTTGGTTTAATCGGCATCAGCAACGATATAACCAATAATCGTCAACAAGAAGATGACTTAAAGCTTGCTGATATGGTGTATAAAAATAGTTCTCAAGGGATGATGGTCACCAATGATAAGAATGACATTATTGCGATCAACCCCGCTTTATCTGCTATTACTGGTTATAGTAAAAGCGAATTAATTGGCAAGGATCCTAAGATTTTTAGTTCAGGTAGACAAAGCCAACAATTCTACCAATCGATGTGGGAAAAAATAAAACTCACCGGAATATGGCGAGGTGAAATTTACAATACGAGAAAAAATGGTACTGACTATCCAGAATGGCTTTCAATTAATACCATTTATGATGACCATGGCAACGTTTTCAGACGAATTGCATTATTTTCAGATATTACAGAAAAGAAAAAATCTGATGAACTCATATTAAGACAAGCTAGCTATGACAGCCTTACGAACTTACCGAATCGAAGAATGTTCAATGAACGCTTAGAGCATGAGATCAAGGTAGCTCACCGTAACAAAAAAACGTTCGCTTTAATTTTTCTAGACCTAGATAACTTTAAAATAATCAATGACAGCAAAGGTCATGATTATGGCGATGCACTACTTGTCGATGCTGGCAAACGAATTACTCATTGTGTTCGAGAAGCAGATACTGTTGCGCGAATAGGTGGTGATGAATTTACCATTATTTTGTCTGACTTATCGGACCTATATAATGTTGAAGCTATTTGCCAGAAAATATTACTCAGCTTAAGCAAACCTTTTTATATTTCTGAAATGCCTACCTATATATCCGCTAGTTTAGGGATCACACTCTATCCAAATGATGCCAGCACCACTTTGGAGTTACTCAAAAATGCTGATCAAGCTATGTATCTTGCTAAGGATCTTGGGCGGAATCGATTTTGTTACTTTACCGCATCAATGCAGCAGCAAGCTCAAAATCACTTGGCATTAATGAATGACTTACGTAAAGCAATTAGCTTGAATCAACTCGCGGTGTTTTATCAACCCATAGTTGAATTACAGACAGGTATTATTCGTAAAGCAGAAGCTCTTTTACGCTGGTATCATCCTGTGAGAGGCATGGTCAGTCCCGCAGAATTTATTCCACTCGCAGAAGAATCTGGATTAATCGTAGAAATAGGTGATTGGGTATTTAAACAAACCGTTCAACACATTAAAAGATGTCAAGAACAGCTTGGTTTAGATATACAAATCAGTGTCAATAAATCACCGGTACAATTTAGAGACACAACAGAGCATTTAGATTGGCTCGTCTATCTTACGAACAATAAATTATCAGGTAAAAACATTGTTATTGAAATAACCGAAGGTCTGTTGATGAATAATAATACCAGCACAATGGAACGACTTTCACAGTTCAGAGCTGCTGATATTGAATTGTCTATGGATGATTTTGGCACGGGGTATTCGTCACTATCGTACTTAAAAAAGTTTGAACTTGATTACCTCAAGATAGATCAGTCATTTACGAAAAATCTAGCACCAGGTTCAGAGGATATGATTTTGTCAGAAGCCATTATCACAATGGCTCAGAAGTTAGGCTTGAAAGTCATCGCTGAAGGTATCGAAACAGCAGAACAAATGGAGTTACTCCTTGATTCAGGCTGTGATTATGGACAAGGATATTACTTCTCAAAGCCGATACCAGGTGATGAGTTTTTACAACTATTATCTCGATCCGGCAATCAACTGACAATCAACGCAGTAGAAAACTCAAATAACAGCCCCAGCATTAGCTGCCCAGTATTTTAAGTGGTAATGACAAGGCACCATTTCCCGTTTGACCAACAAGCCAAATAATAGCACTTAAACCCCCTACGGTGATCACATACCACAAAGTCGATACGATTTGAGCATATCGATTAAGCGGTAGTAATTGACTTAAATGTCGACGCTTATATTCAAAAAATATTTCAATACTGCCAATGGCAAGTAAAAAGCCTAATAGCGCTAAACCAAAGTGATAACTGATATAAATACCTAATACAGCACCTAATACACAAACGACTAAACCCACTTTAGAGTTAATCGAGAAAGCGATACTTTTCAGCACATGTCCACCGTCTAACGGTAATATTGGTAACAAATTAAACAAATTGAGCAGCGCATTAAATACCGCTAAACCGGCGAGCATTTCTAGATCCGTAAGCCAGTAGCCCACTAAACAGGCGAGAGATAGTATCAAACCGAAGAAGGGGCCCATTATTGAAATGACAATATCCTGCCAACGGGTATTAATTTTGTCATCGCTCAGCGCTAAACCACCCACAAAGGGTATGAGATAAATTCCTTTCGTTTTCAAACCAAAGTATTTCATCGCTTTAATATGACCATACTCATGGAAAACCAGACAAAGAATAAGCGCTATGGCAAACTCAATAGAAAATAACCAGCTATAAGCCGCCAAACTACCCGCAGCAAACAAGACTTTAATCACTTTGGCACTTTTCAATAACTTTAAGCCAAGGCCTGCCATACCAATGAAACTGAATTTCATCGGTTGCTTTTCACCTTGTATGACCTGACGTTGCTCTATATCTTTTTCATTGAGGGTACTTTCATGCAACAGTTCATTGTTAACTAAAAGTTTAAATTGGAGATCAAAAGGCTGCCATTGCAATGCACCGCTAAGTTCAATGGGTACTTCACCTTGCTCACTTTGCAGGGTAAATTGATGTGAAAAATTTTTGTACGGTGAATCGTCATGGTCGGCATTGGCATCAATTTGTGAAACACATTGATCATCCCAAAATAACTGTTGCCACCCTGCCATTGAACCTTCTAATCGTAATGTTTTACCTAAACATGCTATCTCTAATAATTGCACTTTATCAACTCAACCTAACTCAACAAGAATAAACCTTGCCCGATTATCACTATATTTGTCGATGCGGCAAGGTTTATTGAATTTTATACCCCGTTAATACCAAGGTAACACCACGTTTATTATTAATTTAGTGTTAAGACTTAGCGCTATTTATGGGCTATTCGCGTTCTATTTACGTCAGATTGTCTGGTCCAACACGCACCACTAACTTACCGAAATTTTCGCCTTTCAATAAGCCGATAAATGCATTTACCGTATTTTCAAGCCCTTCAACAAGGTGCTCTTTATACTTTATCTCGCCGGCCATTAACCATTTCACCATTTGCTCGCTAAACTCGTTATAACGATGACCATAATCATCAAAGACAATAAAGCCCTGCATTTTGATGCGCTTAACTAATAGTGTGCCCATTAATAAAGACAACCTGTCAGGACCACTCGGTAATTCTGTGGCATTGTACTGCGAAATTAGACCACACAAAGGAATGCGCGCACAGCTATTGAGTAATGGCATAACCGCGTCAAACACTTTACCGCCAACATTTTCAAAGTACACATCAATACCTGATGTGCAAACTGCCGCTAATTGCTGAGCTAAATCATCACTTTTATGATCAAGGCAATAATCAAAACCTAACGTTTCAACCGCATAGTTACATTTGGTCTCGCCACCGGCAATACCGATCACTTTGCAACCTTTTAATTTGGCTATTTGGCCGACTAAACTTCCTACAGCACCGGTTGCAGCGGCAACAACGACTGTTTCGCCTGCTTGCGGCTGACCAATATCAAGTAAGCCCATATACGCCGTTAATCCTGGCATACCTAATACACCTAACGCATGTGATGGGTTAGCCATGTGGCTATCAAGTTTAAGTAATTCACTGCCATTGATAACGCTGTAATCTTGCCAGCCACCAAAAGCAACAACCCAATCACCTTTGTTATAATCGCTGTGGTTTGACTCTTCTACTCGACCAACACTGCCACCGACCATTACTTCATTTAAAGCAACCGGGTCAGCATAAGATTTAGCATCATTCATGCGCCCGCGCATATAAGGGTCAAGTGAGAGAAAAACAGTACGAAGTAATACTTCTCCAGCTTTAGGTGTTGGTTTTTCGCCATTTACCAGATTAAAGTTTTCAGCGGTTGGTGCGCCAAAAGGACGTGAAGCCAAAACCATTTGGCGATTTATATCCGTTGTTTGAGTCATGTTTGTTCCTATCGAGAAAGAGCTATTAAGAAAAAGTCGGCGTGTGCACCGCTTAAAGTAATGCTACACGCCACTTATTCTTGTCTTATAATTACAAGGCTTGAGTTAAAATTTCGCGGCTTATTGCTAAGGTAATATCGCTATTTTCGCCCAATGCCGTCATACCGTGTTGCTCTAATCGTTCAACCAATAAATCGATATCTTTGCTACCAAGATCTACGTGAGATAAACGTGTAGGTACTTGCATTGTTTCAAAAAACGCTTCAGTTAGACGGATCGCTTGATCAATACGTGCGTCATCATCACCTTCGGTTATCTGCCAAACGCGCGTTGCATATTGTAGTAATTTCTCACGTTTTTGCTCTTTACGAACTTTCATGACTGCAGGTAATACAATAGATAAAGTACGTGCGTGATCAATACCAAAAGCGCCCGTTAATTCATGACCTATCATATGGGTAGACCAATCTTGTGGTACACCAGCGCCGATAAGACCATTTAACGCCATCGTTGCCGACCACATGATATTGGCTCGAACTTCTAAGTCATCTTTAGTCGCGGGTAATAAGGCTTTTGGACCTTCTTCAATCAAGGTTTGCAATAAACCTTCACTGAAACGGTCTTGTACTTTGCCATTGACGCTGTAAGTTAAATACTGTTCGATGGTATGAATAAAGGCATCGACCACGCCATTACTGATTTGACGATCCGATAATGACAAGGTCACCGTTGGGTCTAACACAGCAAATAGTGGACGAACTAAAGGACTAGAAAAAGGTAGTTTATTACCATTGCGTGTTACCACTGAGTTGCCATTACTTTCAGATCCTGTCGCAGGTAAGGTTAATACCGCGCCAATAGGTAACGCTTTGATGAACGCTTGCTGTTTAGCGAGAATATCCCAAGGATCATTGCCTTCATCATTACCTTCGTAAAGTGCAGCTGCGGCAATAAATTTAGCGCCATCAACAACAGAGCCACCACCAACAGCAAGTAAGTAATCAATATTTTCTGCTTTAATGATTTTTTGCGCTTTCATCAAAGTGTCATACGTTGGATTTGGTTCGATACCTGAAAATTCAAACCAAGTATGTTCCGTAAGAGCATCAATCACTTGTTGATACACGCCATTACTTTTAATTGAACCACCGCCATAAACCAGTAAAACTCGTGCGTTTAGTGGAATTTCTTTTGAAAGTGCTGCAATTTGTCCTTCGCCAAAATGAATATGCGTTGGATTTTTAAAATTAAAATTTAACATGCTGAGTCCTATATAATCTCTAACAAATGAGCAAATCAGCTTAGCTAAACGAGTTAACTAAACGAATAACCTAAGCTGATTAACTTATCCACTTAACTTAAGCGGAAAGGTGAGCCAGTAATTTTTCAGCCGCTAATGCTGAACTTGCTGGGTTTTGTCCGGTAATAATAAGACCGTCTTGTATTGCAAAGGCATGCCAATCTTCTGCTTTTTGGTAGTCGCCACCACGCTTAATTAATTCATCTTCAAGTAAAAAAGGCACAACTTCAGTTAATTGCACGGCTTCTTCTTCGCTGTTAGTAAAACCTGTTACTGCTTTGCCTTTAATAGCAAATTCACCAGACAGTTGTTTTACATTTAATAAAGCAGCGCTGGCATGACAAACTGCAGCAACGGCTTTACCTGCGTTAAGGAAGCTTTCAATCAAAGCGATTGAGTCTGTATTATCAGTAAGATCCCATAATGGACCATGACCGCCTGGATAAAATACGCCATCAAAGTCACCTTCACTAAGAGATGATAATTGTACTGTACTAGCCACTTTAGCTTGAGCTTGTGCATCATTGTCAAAACGTTCTGTGGCTGATGTTTGGAAGTCTGCCAATGTGCTTGTTGGGTCGATCGGTGCTTGCCCGCCCTTTGGTGTAGCCAATGTAACCTCAACACCAGCATCAATGAATGCATAATAAGGTGCCGCAAATTCTTCAACCCAAAAACCAGTTTTTTGCCCGGTGTTACCAAGTTCATCGTGTGAAGTAAGTACCATCAATATTTTTTTAGTCATTATCATTCATCCATTTATCTGTTTAAGTAAGTGAGTATTCGTGCATTTGAGTGCGTATTCGTTTTCAATAGAGCTAGTATATGCCCAAGAATCAAGATGAACAATGCAGATAAAACTGACAACATTGTATTAATAATTGATACAATACTTATAATAAAAATTCATTATGTTTTTTAATTACTAGGTATAACTTATGAATGTTTCATTTGAACGACTCAAGAGTATGGTTGTTTTTGCTCAAGTCATTGAACAAGGCAGTTTAAGCGCCGCAGCGAAACATTTAGGGCTATCGCGAGCGGTGGTCAGTTATCACTTAAAAAAACTTGAAGCACAGCTTGAGGTAAAACTTCTTAACCGCTCAACGCGTTCTATTAACCTCACTGAAGCAGGACAAGCCTATTACGAACGTTGTCGCGTCATTGCCGAGCAAGCCAGTGCAGCTAATCAGCAAATTGAAAACTATAAAAATGAACCTGCAGGATTACTTAAGATTACCTGTCCAGTAAATGTTGGCTTGCAGACTGTTGTGCCCGCACTCAATGAGTTTAAGAAAATTCACCCTAAAATTGAGCTTGATGTGATGCTCACGGATGAAGTCGTTAATATCATGAAAGAAGGTATCGATTTAGCCATTCGCGGTGCGCCATTGCCTGACTCAGGTTTGCAAGCAAGTAAACTTGCCACCTTAACAACCTGTCTTTGCGGTGCACCTCAATATTTCCTTCAGTATGGTCGTCCCACTAAACCTGCGGATTTAGGTGATCATCAATGGGTGATCTACAAACTAACCTCAGGCGTATTAACCTTAAAAAAAGGGAGTCGCTCATTTAGTATTGCAACCAAAGGCACAATTAGTACTAATAATGCGGCTGCACGTACTGCATTTGTTGAAGCAGGACATGGCTTAGCACGTATCCCCACTTATGATGCTTGGCCAAAAATAAAGGCTGGCACCTTAGAAACAGTGCTCGATGATTACACGCTTAACGACATCAATGTTTATGGTGTTTTTCCTCCTGGCACCGCCAACTCTAAAAAACTTAGGTTATTGCTTAATTTTTTAAAAGAGTATTTCACCAGCCAAATAAGTATAAATATTACCTAAATCCTCTCAGGATTCGATCAAATGATAAATCACACCAGCACTACCAGTCATTATCATCAATCGCTGCCACCTAAAGACATTCACTGTGACCGTGAATATATTTACATAACCTGAACTCTTGATAATGAGTACTTGATGTTGAAGTAAAACCAATCATTTATATAGTTAAACAAAAATGATAACAAGCTTGAAGTCGCTATGTACTCTCTCAATGTTTCATTTTATGCCATTATCAAGAAAAAACGTTTATGAATAGTGGTCTATTTATCGACGTTTAAACGCTAAGAATAGGATTAAAGGGAATGTGAGCAATTACTACGCAGTAAACACCATAGTCAGCATTATTTGCCCTAAACCTTCGAATAAAACACCTACATCAATATTGTGAACTTATCTCACAGAGAAATTCTAAAGGCTCGTTAAGAAAGCTAATCTCACGGTTCGGCCTTCACTGGTGAACTAATGTTAGCTTCAGACTTGGGTAACCAGCGCTTTAATGCTTCTTGCAATTTAGTAGGGTTTACGGGTTTAGAGATGAAGTCGTCCATACCTGCTGCTAGACACTTTTCTCGGTCTCCTTGCATTGAATTTGCAGTCATGGCGACTATAGGTATTTCACGGTTAAGCACATTTGATTGTGGTAGACGAATGCTTTTAGTCGCTTCATAGCCATCCATTACATACTGCAAAAACATACCACCGTTAATAGTCGATAAAATACAATTCTTAATTTCATATGCTTTATCTTAGTGTAAATTATAGAATTTGTTTAATTTGGTTAATTTATTTTTAGCCAATATCTTACTAAGGGCATTAATCACATTTCTGTTAAAAAATAATAGATCTGTCGTATAGAATATAACAATAAGACTGATTTAATCTTAAATTTTCAAGATGATTGACATCAATTAAGCCGTAAAAACAGTTTAACTATGCAAAAGGTGTAAAATATAAGGCAGAGTAACACTGTATAATACCTTGCATATCAAAGATTAATGCATATATTACACCTGGTAATGAGGACTTAAATAATGCATTCAAAAATACAACTTAGTAAAGAAGAACTTAGAAAAGATAAGCCAACCCGTGATGAGTACCTGACTAAACCTAAAATTCCTTTAGTTGTGGTATTAGACAATGTCACGAATAGTTATAACATTGGTGCTTTTATTCGCTTGGCTGATGCTTTTGCTATCGAAAAAGTCATTGTTTGTGGCGCGCTAACCATTTCAGATAAAAAAATGAAAAAAGCCTCTCGAAATGAGGCTAAATGGGTTTGCGTTGAATATAGTGAGAGCACAACCTCAAGTTTACAAACCTTATTAGATGAAGGGTATTGCGTTTATAGTGTTGAACTATGCCATGACTCAGTTAATTACACTGGTGTTACTTATCCGGCTAAGTCTGTATTAGTATTAGGTAATGAGCGTAAAGGCGTGAGTGAAGCTGCATTAAAATTGAGTCATCAAAAAATACATATTCCGATGTTTGGTATGGGTAACTCCTTAAATGTTTCAACCGCTGGCGCGATTGTCTTAGCCGAATGTGCCAATCAAATCAGAAAAAAGCCATAGACAAAGATTTCCTTTCATTCGACGGTTTGATGGCTATATAATTTTTTATTTAAGCCCCAATGAATGGGAAATTACTTAATAGATTGAGTATTAGTGCCCTCTTGCTCTATAAAGCTTGTCTATAACAGCGTAGGATCAAACTACTTTAGATAAAAACTTAGGTTTGCACTCAGGTGCACTAACAAAAAAATTATGCAACCAACAGCAAAAGCATCACTTACTAACGCTTTACTTATTTCTATTTGTACACCTCAGTTTAAAGGTGAAGAAGCAACAGAATCACTTGCAGAACTTGCCCGTTTAGTGACTACCTTAGGCTTTAAAGTGGTCGGTACGCAGTCGCAAAAACAGAGTTCAACCAAAAAAGTTAATGTACTCGGCTTAGGAAAACTGGCTGAAATAGCCCAACTCACCGGTAATAAGGGTGTAGTAGAAGGCTTAGAAGAAGATGACGACTTAGCAGACGAAACTGAACTTAGCGTAAACTCTGCAGGCGTACCTTTAGAGATACCATCAGACAACCTCGCGTTTGCTTGTGCCGACGTGGTGGTATTTGATTGTGACTTAAGTCCATCTCAGCTACGTAATGTTGAGAATCAATTAGGCGTAGAAGTCTTTGACCGTACCGGTATTATTATTGAAATATTTAGTCGTCATGCCCGTACCAAAACAGCGAAATTACAAGTTGAAATTGCGCGTCTTAATTATGTAGCGCCACGACTTCGTGAGACGTCATGTGGTGATAAAGAACGTCAAATGGGTAAAGGCGCTGGCGAAACGACATTAGAGCTAAACCGCCGTAAAGTACGCGACCAATTAGCAGAACTTAAGCGCGAATTGGTGAGTGTTCAACATGAAATGAAAGGCCGACGTACACAACGTTCTGAGTTTTTTTGTGTCGCTTTAGTCGGTTATACCAACGCTGGCAAGTCATCAATGATGCGCGCCATTACCGGTAGCGATGTAGCTGGTGAAAATAAGCTTTTTGCAACGCTTGATACTACGGTTCGTGCATTGCACCCAGCTACCCAACCTCGAATATTAGTGTCTGATACGGTAGGTTTTATTAAGAAATTACCCCATGATTTAGTTGCCTCATTCCACTCAACGTTAGCAGAAGCACATGACGCTTCATTATTGTTATATGTGGTCGATGCATCAGATCCTTCTTTTCGTTCACAGCTCGATGTAGTACACGATGTACTGGAGGAAGTTGGTGTTGAGGACAGTAAAAAATTACTGGTCCTGAACAAGTCAGATCAACTTGAGCCTGAACAACAACAAGCACTGATGGCAGAGTTTCCTGATGCGATGATGACATCAACGCGTAACCCGCTTGATATCGCCAAACTGCATAAATATATCGTTGGTATTGCAGAGCACGAAATGATTGAAGACGAAATAATTGTTCCCTATACCGCCAATGGCATCATAGGTGAAATTCGCTCGAGCATGAGTGTCACTAACGAAGAATATGAAAATAGTCATATTAAACTCACCGTACGATCAAACGCGATTGATTTAGCAAGATTGAAAAAGCGAATGCTGAATTTATAACGTACTATTTGATCTAGCCTTGGTACTGAATGCGTTGGAGTTTCAAGGCTTATCAAACATCTAACCCGTACACTTTATAATCGTCGCTCCTGCCATCGACATGCATAGATGCCTGAGAGCAGCCATGTCATCCTGACATATCGTTCATCCTGAACATCGTCACTCCTTCACATCCATGTGATTGTGACATACCGTTCATACTGAACATAAAAAATCAGCCGATAAAAACTGGTTTTGATAAGTCGTTAAACTAAATAAGTAAGTAACTTACTTTACCGTTACTCGAGAAAATTTACGTTTACCTACTTGGTAGACAGCAGTAGTCCCCGCAGCAACCATTAATTTATTATCAGTGATCTTCTCACCTTCTATTTTCGCCGCACCTTGTTTGATCATACGCATCGCGTCAGAAGTACTGGTTACTAAATCAGCATCTTTTAACAAGTTGGCAATCGCAATCTCACCATTTTCGGTAATAAGCTCTATCTCAGGCATATTTTCAGGCATCGCGCCTTTTTGAAAACGATTAATAAACTCATCATGTGCTGCTTGTGCTGCATCTTCATCATGAAAACGCGTAATTAACTCTTTTGCTAAATCTATTTTAACATCTCTAGGGTTAGCACCCTCAGCAATTTTAGTTTTATAAGCTGTAATTTCTTCAAGGGGTTTAAAGCTAAGTAGCTCATAGTATCGCCACATCAAGTCGTCAGATATCGACATGATTTTACCAAACATTTCAGTTGGGCTATCGGTAATGCCAATGTAATTATTTAAAGATTTAGACATTTTTTGGACACCGTCTAAACCTTCTAGTAACGGCATCATCAATACGGTTTGTGGACGTTGACCTTCAGATTTTTGTAATTCACGTCCCATCAACAAATTAAATTTTTGATCGGTACCACCCAATTCAACATCAGCCTCTAACGCTACGGAGTCCCAGCCTTGTACTAACGGATACATAAATTCATGAATAGCAATCGGTTGACCATTAGCATAGCGCTTTTTAAAATCGTCACGTTCCATCATACGTGCCACCGTTTGACGAGAAGCAAGTTTTAACATACCTGCGGCGCCCATTTTATCCATCCAAGTAGAATTAAACGCTACAGTTGTTTTTGCGGGGTCGAGGATTTTAAAAACTTGTTCTTTATAGGTTTCAGCATTAGCTAAAACATCTTCTTTACTTAATGCTTTACGCGTAACATTTTTTCCGGTTGGATCGCCGATCATGCCAGTAAAGTCACCGATTAAGAAGATAACTTCATGGCCTTGCAGCTGAAACTGGCGAAGTTTATTAATTAGCACGGTATGACCAAAGTGTAAATCAGGCGCGGTGGGATCAAAACCTGCCTTTATCTTTAAAGACTTACCTGTTTTTAATTTGGCTAATAACTCATCTTCTAACAAGATTTCATCGCTACCACGTTTTAACTCTGCAAACGCTTGGCTAACATCTAACATTGACTTCAACTCCAAAGGATATATCTTAAACAACTTCAAATTGCCTGTTTCAGTCGTCCTGAAAAAGTACGTTGATGTCGCGTGATATTAAACATAATGTGTCGAATTCTACGGTAATTTATCGATGAATTGAAACCTTATTAGATAAAATATGGCTAATAATATATTAGGACTGATCCTACCTCTAATGCTATAAGTCTGTTCTTATTGATTTTTTTTGGTATAGTAAACGAGAAGCGTCGTATTATAACCCGTTGTAAAGAAAGTAATCATTTGAAAAATATAACAAATTTATATCTACAGTTACCAAGACAACATAAAGTTGTCATCAGTTCATTCAGTATTATCTTGATGTTGCTGCTATTCTTTCCTTCTGAAAAAGCCACTGCGAGCCGTCAGAAATCAGAAAATGCGCTGCAAATAGGTAAACGCTATCAAGTAGCGGTGCCTGTTACTAATACTCTTGAATTAGATCAGTCAGATGAAGTCGCTGTGACGAATGGAAGCAGTAGCGGTAATATAAGCATTAACCAAGATGATTTTTCAGAAGATGAGGAATTTACGTGGAAAACAGCCAAGGTAAAATCTGGTGACTCACTAGCAAAGATATTTAAACGCTATGGTTACAATGCCAGAACCACCTACGATGTTATTTCTGCAAAAGGTGAGCACAGTAAATTACTAAAAAAACTTAATGTTGGCGATAAATTACACCTTGGCATTAATGCTACAGGTAAACTTGCAGCATTAACTTATCCCTATTCTAAAACTGAAACATTACACATATCGTTGATTAACGATACATATCAATCAACGAAAGAAACAAAAATAGTCGAAACCAGAGAAACTATTGCTCATGGAGTGATTAAGTCTAACTTTTGGAACGCTGGTATTGAAGCCGGTCTCGATGATGGACAGATCATCAATTTAGCAAATGTTTTTGGTTGGGATATTGATTTCGCCTTAGATATTAGAAAAGGTGATAGTTTTCATGTTGTTTTTGAAAATCAGTATATTGATGGTGACTTTATCGGCACAGGAAAAATATTAGCCGCTGAGTTCATTAATCAAGACGACCCCTATCAAGCGATTCGATTTACTGACGGTGAATATTACTCACCTGATGGCAGAAGCATGCGTAAGGCCTTTTTACGCGCCCCTGTAAATTTCAAATACATCAGTTCTAATTTCAAGCGGAAACGTTTTCATCCTGTACAAAAACGCTGGAAAGCCCATCGCGGGACTGATTATGCCGCTAAAACAGGTACACCCGTTGTTGCTGCAGGTAATGGTAAAGTTACCCATTCAACTTATAATAAATATAATGGTAACTACGTTTTTATTCAGCACGGCAATGGCATTGTCACTAAGTACCTACACTTTTCTAAACGTAAAGTTAAAAAGGGTCAAAGAGTTAAACAGGGTCAACTCATAGGTTATGTCGGCGATACGGGTTTAGCCGCGGGGCCACATTTACATTATGAGTTTTTACTTAATGGTGTGCACAGAAATCCAAGAACAGTAAAGTTACCTGATGCAAAACCGATTAATAAAAAATTTAAAACTGACTTTGCACAACTTGCTGAGCAGCGTTTAGATGAACTAGCTGGTTCGAGACAAATATTATTAACGATGCAAGATCACGGTAAACAAGCACGCTATAGAGCACCTTAATGAAAAATCGCCAGCTTTATATTGGTTTAATGTCCGGTACTAGCGCTGATGGTATTGATTTAGCGCTAGTTGATTTTTCAGAAAACAAACCACACTTAATCGCGAGTTTTTATCAAGCCTATGACGATACTACGCATCAATACATAACACGTTTATATCAAACTCAAGCAAATGAAATTGATTTAGCTTTTGCACTCGATGTTTTACTCGCCCAACAATTCGCACTGGCGATCAGCTATTTTATCAAGCAAGAACAGCTTTTAGCATCAGATATCATCGCCATTGGTAACCACGGCCAAACAATCAGACATCGCCCTAATACCGAAACAAACGTAGCCGCTCCATTTACTTTGCAGATAGGTTGTAGTCAAACCATTGCAACCTTAACGGGCATTCGAGTCATAGGTCAATTTAGAAAAAAAGACATGGTAGTGGGTGGTCAAGGAGCTCCTTTAGTACCCGCTTTTCATCGTGCGTTATTCCCTCGTGAGTCAGGTGATGTTTTTGTTGTAAATATTGGCGGTATTGCCAATATCACCTATTTATCAAGTGAAAAAGAGCAAAGCATACTCGGCTTCGATACAGGGCCAGGTAATGCATTAATGGATAATTGGTATCAAGCACATCAAGAGGGTCGTTATGATATTGATGGTCATTGGGCAAAATCAGGCACTATTAATAATGAATTATTATTGAAAATGCTTGATGACCCATACTTCAAAAAAAGTCCGCCCAAAAGTACCGGACGCGAGTATTTTAATCACACTTGGTTGACCCAATACGTAGCTAATTCGACTCTTTCAGCAGCTGATATTCAAGCAACATTAACCGCACTGACTTGCCATACTATTTGCCAACAAATTACGTTATTAAGTACGAAAGGTAACGTATATTTATGTGGTGGCGGCACCTTCAACATTCACTTAGTAAATCAATTAAAACATGAGCTTACCAATCATTACGTATCAAATAGTGACGTTATTGGCATTAATAGTGATGCATTAGAAGCTATGGCATTTGCTTGGTTTGCTTATGCTTTTGATAAAAAAATTATCGGTAACATTCCAGCCGTAACAGGGGCTAGCAAAGAAGTAGTTTTAGGCAATGCGTTTAATCCATAAAAAGCACTAGATTTGCATAATTATATCCCTATAATAGAGCATTCCCTGTTGAAAAAACATGCACGCCTTGAGGGTTTATTGAACTTTTCTAACAAGTCGATATCTAACCTCTAATGGTGTATACCTTGAGCAACTTTTATCTAGGAGGATTTATGCAATTTAATGATATTCATATAGGAATGATGTGTGGTAGCAAAAAAGGCAGTGGTACAGTAACTTGGATTGACGGTTCCACCCGTACAATTTATATGGCAAATATTGATGATAATAATAACTTCGAAGTAAATTTTGAAGAACTTATTGATGATCCTCAAGCACATAATCGTGAAGATACTTTTTATTAAAGCCAAACTTAACCACTATCGTTTCATTAATAAAACCGCTTAATGTAACTGGAAAGACCAAAAACCTTTAACATTCCGTTAAAGGTTTTTAAATTTTATACCATGCGATATTCATCCTTACAAACTTTTACAAAGCCTTACAGACATAATCACACCTTTTAGTTAACATCCGCTCATTGAGATCTTAAGAGCGCGTATGATGAACTTAGAATTGCAACTAAGAAATATCTTACAACAAGTATTAAACCATAATACCGACCACTTTATTGAAACTACACCATTACTTGGTGAATATCCTGAGTTGGACTCTATGGGTCTTATGAGCTTGCTCATAGCTATAGAAAACGATATCAAAATTGAACAAGATAATATTGATTTAACAGCTGAAACATTTGCCACCTTTGGCTCATTATTACGAAGTCTTACCCAGACACGTTCTTTAGCCGAGCGTGGCCATAATTAGAATGAAAAACACTATAATTGATTTTTTAGTTCAATTTATAATTTCCAGCCTAAAGTTATTTTCACGTACAACACGTCGGAAAATTATCTTTTATATCGCAGCTAAAAGTTTAAAGTTAACTCATAAAACCCGAAAAATGGCGATAAATAATATATCCAATGCAATGCCATGGCTCAATGAGGAAGAAGTAGCACAAATCGTATTAAGTTCTTATCAAACTATCGCCTTTGGCGTGATGGAATGTTTCTGGCTAACTGATATCAAATTTAAAATTAGTTGTGACGATAAAACACGACGACTACTTGATAGTGCAGGTGTAAGTATCGCAACCATGCATATGAGTTGCTATGAGCTTGCCCCCTTTTCAATACAACAGCTCACCGGTTCAGTAGCAACACTTTCAAATATTCCAACTTTTATCCGATCAATAAAGGAAGTGTATCGTGCAGCAAATATCAAAGCTATCGACAAAAATCAACCACACGCCTTTATCGATTTATTACAAGCCGCTCGCGATAAACATGCCATTTGTCTACATGTGGATCACTATAAAAGTGACGTAGCTGTATCATTTTTTAACAGAAAGACCATGGCACCAAGTGGCTCAGCAATGCTCTCTTCTTATAGTAAAGCGCCGTTACTACTGTGTTACCCTATTCTCGAAAAAAATGGTGATTACACCCTTTACATTGAAACTATTTCTGAAAAACCCGTTGGTAGTAGTAAAAATGAGATAAGTTTAGCTATGCAGAAAATTTATCAACGGCTGGAAACAATTATCCTAGAGTACCCGAATCAATGGTACTGGTCATATAATCGTTGGCGGGACTAAAATTATTATGATCACGTTAAAGCCTCTTTCAGATACGTCATGGCATCGATTATTTACCTATTTTTTTCCTCATAAACGTTGGATTTTTATCGCTATAGTTAGCCTTTTTTTGTTTAGCATTGTTGATGCTGGTATGGTTTATTTTGTAAAACCATTAATTGACGATGGCTTAACTGGCGATAATGGCAATACCTTGCGCATAGGTGCCGCTTTAGTCATTGGCATCTTTGTATTACGAGGAATTACTAGTTTTATATCAAATTACGCCATTGCTTTTGTGAGTACTAAAATTACTTTCACTATTCGCCAACAAGCATTTGACAAGTTACAAAAATTACCAATGCCATTTTTTGACGAAAATAGCACTGGTAGCTTAATATCCAAGTTAAGTTATGATGCGGAACAAATAGCATTA
The DNA here is from genome assembly GCA_047621305.1 of Alteromonadaceae bacterium. GTDB lineage: Bacteria > Pseudomonadota > Gammaproteobacteria > Enterobacterales > Alteromonadaceae > Colwellia_A. Next base: position 21,720 of record JBLHNB010000004.1, read on the forward strand.
GCCACCTCAAAAGCTGCAGTATTACTTTTAAGAGAATCTCTCATTGTAATCGTATTGCTAGGTTTGATGTTTTATACCAGTTGGCAATTATCATTGATTTTTTTGGTCATAGGCCCTGTTATTGCTTTTATTATCAAAAAGGTAACAACGCGTTTTAAGAAAATCAGTATCACCTTACAAGAAACTATGGGGGAAATAACGAAAATTACCGAGCAATCGATATTAAGTCATCAAGAGGTATTAACATTTAATAATAGTCTATACATGTCGAAAAAATTCGCTCGAGTAAACAATCAAAATCGACAACAAGCGATGAAGTTTGCTACAGCAACCGCATTAAGTAACCCCATAATTCAACTTATTGCTTCGTTTGCCATTGCAATCGTTCTATTGCTCGCTAGTGTTGAAGAGGTCTATGAAACGTTAACACCTGGTACATTTACCATGATTTTATTTGCCATGGGTTCATTACTTAGTCCTTTAAAGCAACTATCGAATGTCAATCAACAATTACAGAAAGGCTTTGCTGCCGCGACAAGTCTATTCACACTAATAGACCAAGATGATGAACCTGACCATGGTTTGCTCACGTTATCTGGTGATGAACATGAAATTCAATTTTCTAATCTCACTCATTACTACCAAAATGCAAAAACACCAAAAGATACATTGAAACCGGCAATTAAAGAGTTCAGCGCAATAATTTCAACTAAAAGAACTTATGCCTTAGTAGGAAGTTCAGGTAGCGGTAAAACCTCTATCACCAATTTACTATTACGCTTGTATCAAACGAGTCAAAATACAATTTTTATTAATGACATTGCTATAGAAAAATATACTTTACAATCATTACGTACTCAGTTTTCTTTAGTGTCTCAACACATCGTTTTAATCGATGATACCTTAGCGAATAACATTGCATTTGGTAGCCCAATAAAGCCGACTAGATTAGAAGTAGAGCAAGCAGCTCTAGCCGCCAATGTTATGGATTTTGCTAATAACATGAAAAAAGGATTGGACTCAAGAGTTGGAGAAAATGGTAAATACCTATCAGGCGGACAAAGACAAAGAGTCGCTATTGCACGGGCAATTTTACGGAATTCTCCTATCATAATACTAGATGAAGCCACATCGGCACTTGACAACAAATCTGAACAATTAATACATCAGGCATTTTCACAATTAGCTAAAAATAAAACCATGCTTATTATCGCACATAGATTATCAACCATTGAACATGTTGATTGTATCTTGGTTATGGATGGTGGCCAGTTGATTGAGCAAGGATCTCACCAGATGCTGATGCAGCAAAAAGGCTATTACCACTCTCTCTACTCAAATAAATTGACCGCTTAACTAAGTGGCTTATAAAACGACTGAATTCATAGGAAGAATATGCCAATCTTATTGCATGATTTATTGCTATTACAAGCAACAAAGTCACCTAACCACAAAGCAATAGCCCATAAAAATAATCAGCTAAATTATATTGATCTGGCAAATGCATGTATACAAGCAGCGGGGGCTCTAAACGCTTTATCACTTAATAAAGGAGATCGTGTTGCTGTTTACCTTCCTAAAAACTTCGAGGCTGTAATAAGTTACTTTGCCATTAGTTATGCAGGTGGCATTATTGTACCTGTAAATCCAACATTTAAAACGGTTCAAGTTGTTCATATTTTACAGGACTGTCAAGCCAAAATATTAATTACCAACACAGCTAGATTTGCGATACTTTCTAAAGAAGAGTTAACGGCTGTTCATCACGTTATTTTAATTGACGATACCACGTATCATTTGAGTGATACTAAGGTCTGGCACTGGAATGACTTTATCAACCTCGATACTCATGGCCAATACCCTGCTGAAATAATTGATACTGATATTGCGGTTATTTTTTACACCTCTGGAAGTACAGGTAATGCAAAAGGCGTTGTACTTAGCCACAAAAATATTGTTACTGGTGCCAAAAGTGTTCATGCCTATTTGCCCTGCAAAAGGAGTGATAATATGTTGGCCGTACTGCCCTTTAGCTTTGATTATGGTTTTAGCCAACTAACCATTGCATTCTTAACTGGGGCAAGCTGCTATTTAACCGAATTCATTTTTATTGACGATTTAATGAAAACAATTAAACAGCAGGATATTACTTGTTTAGCTTTAGTTCCCCCTCTTTGGATTAAGCTTGCCAATTCTCAATGGCCAGCAGGTTTGGGAAAGCAAATACGTTACTTCTGCAACACGGGTGGGTGTATGCCAATGGCAACACTTACAATATTAAGAAAAAAAATGCCCTATGCACTGCCCTATATGATGTATGGTTTAACAGAAGCTTTCAGGTCTTGTTATCTCCCACCTACAGAAATCGACAAACGACCCACATCATTTGGCAAAGCTATTCCCAATGTTCAAATTATGGTAATTAACGACCAGGGTGAAGAATGCCAGCCATTTGAGTCGGGTGAACTAGTACACTGTGGTAGTTTGGTCAGCCAGGGATACTGGAATGATACTGAAAAAACAAAAGAACGTTTTAGGCCTATTCCCAATGCTTTAAAGGGGTCTCCTATTACCGAAGTCGCAGTTTGGTCTGGCGATATAGTTACCAAGGATGAAGAAGGCTACCTTTATTTTGTCTCCCGTAAAGACGACATGATTAAAACCTCAGGATACAGAGTCAGCCCACAAGAAATAGAAGACGTATTATATCAACTAGATCAATTATCCGAAGTTGTAGTCATTGGCGTTCCACATGACGAATTAGGTCAAGCAATAATAGCCATAGTGGTAACAAAAGCCTTAGTACCATCTGAGCGAGATATTTTAAAACACTGCCTTAAACATCTACCCAACTTCATGGTGCCACATCATATCGTCTATACCTTATTATTACCTCGTAACTGTAATAATAAGTTTGACCGCAACCACTGGAGAAACAAATACCAAAACCACTTTTCAATAAAGTAACCTAAATGAAAAATCAAATGAAAGATTCAGATCAAATATATGTTAATAAAAATAATCAACTCTTTATTGCTGGGAAATCGGCCGAAGACATCGTCGCCATTGCCGGAGGTACGCCTTGTTATGTTTATGATAGGACTAAGATTGCCGACGTAATCAAACGACTAAAAAGTGAACTCCCCCGAGAAATAAAGCTGCATTATGCTATAAAAGCTAATCCGTTCCCGGCTCTAGTAACACAAATGAGTGCTTGGGTTGATGGTTTTGACGTTGCTTCACACCAAGAATTATTACTCGCTTTAGCCAGCGGGATGCCAAGTGAAAAAATTAGCATTGCTGGTCCTGGAAAATCCAACAACGATCTTATAGCCGCACTATTAAGTGGAGTGGTCATTAATGTTGAATCTGAAAACGAATTGAACCGTATTTATCAACTTTGTATAAAGCATCAACGTCAGGCAAAAATTTCATTTCGTATCAATCCTGATTTTTCATTAAAGCATTCTGGAATGCAAATGTCTGGTGGATCTCAACCTTTTGGCATAGATGCTGAACGTATTCCAGAAATATTGGCCAAACTAAAGAGCGAATTAGTACACTTTAAGGGTTTTCATATTTTTACCGGTTCTCAGAACCTTAATCATCAAGCATTAATAGAAACTCATAATAATACGTTTGCCTTGGCACAACGTCTATTATCCTCTACAGATAAAGTTGCCAGTCAAATTAATATCGGCGGGGGCTTTGGTATTCCTTACTTCGCTCATGAAACCCCGCTGAAACTAGCGCCTGTTATAGACAATTTATCGTCTTTAATAAAACAATATAAAACAGGATTCAAGGACGCGGAAATTCACCTAGAACTAGGTCGTTACCTAGTGGGAGAAGCAGGCATCTATTTATCTCGTATCATCGATAAAAAGGAATCACGAGGTAAAACCTATTTAGTGACTGATGGTGGATTACATCACCATTTAGCCAATTCAGGTAATTTTGGTCAAGTATTACGTAAAAACTTTCCTGTTTTATTAACATCATGTATCGAGAGCCATCAGCATGAAATCGTAGATGTTGTGGGACCTTTATGTACACCTCTTGACATTTTAGCTAATCAAGTATCCCTGCCCTTCGCTAAAATCGGAGACATTTTTGCAGTATTGCAATCAGGTGCCTATGGTGCAAGTGCTAGCCCCCAAAACTTTTTAAGCCAGCCCAAAGTAAAGGAGCTAGTATTATGATCTTTTATTAAATAAACACTTAACCAATCAAAAATACGTTACTGAACATCAATTACTATGAATCATATTTATTTTCAAGCCACAATAATAAGGTCGGCATAAAATCCGTTGCTAAAGCCTTTTGCCCTTGCCACTTTAGTTTTAACCATTGTTTAAACCCAAATTTTTGGCTGCTATATTCATTCGTCTTTAACATACCGTGACTCGCATTTTCAATTAATTTAGTTTTAACATAATCATTTTTATTTCCAGATAATTGCCACCAATTAAATTCTTGTTTGGCGTTAACATTGAGGTCTAAATCTCCCCATAGCAATAATGTGGGGATATTTATTTTTTGATAATCTTGACGCGCATCTTCACGATAGTTTTTAAGCACAAATTGATAACGATCCAGAGACATAACATCATCACCTGCCGTTTTAACATATTCTGAATACGCTGGTGATCGCCCAAAAAACTGTTGTTCTTTAGTGTTTTCTGATAGTGCCGTCATTATTTGTTGTTTACTTGCGCCAGCCAAACGCAGTCTTGTTTGGGTAAAGTATTCTCCTTGTTCGAGCCAATTAGCAGCAAACCCTATGCCTACCATAAAACCAATCGAATGATTTTTTTTGGCCATTGCAGGCAATACCCAGCCCGCTTGGCTAAAACCTATTAACCCCGTATTTTCGGCGGTAAAGTTATACTTTTGTTGAATAAATTTAACTGCTGCCAAAACTTCAGACTGACGATCTATCATCGATTGACTTAACCAATTCCCTGTTGATTTACCCACACCGGCTTTATCCCAACTAAATATGGCATAACCCTGCTCTCTGAGCTGTTGCCAAATAATGGTGTAGTAACCTTCCGCATCAAAAGTCATATCGCCATCACCGTGAACAAATATCAACACACTTTTTGTTTTTTGGTTCTTCACTGGCGCTAAATAATGACCACTCAACTTATTTTGTTGATGTTCAAACTGCAGCTGTTCAGCTTCTACCCTAGTAACAAAAATAGATAAGACAAAAATACAGCTCAATAGATATGCTTTCATCAAAAACCCCTTGCTTTGTTATGGAAATAAATATTACTTAAATTTCAAGAAAATCGGGCAGCAATAACTTAAAAAATCGTTGAGCAGTATACCTATTTATATGAATCTGAATGTAAGGCTCTGTAAGAGCCTCATTACAATCTCTTACTGAACTTAGCGGTCATCCGATTTAAAATTTATCTTCATTTGAAAACGAGATAAACAATGAAAGCTCTATTTCTTTTTATCGTTTTACTAAGTTCAACATCACACCTTGTTGCTATTGAGCATCAACAAGGTGAATTAAAAGTCACAGTAAACGGCGCAAAAAATAACAACGGAAAAATTGAAGTGCATTTATTCAATAACAAGGCGCAATTTAAAAATAAAATACCGCCATTACTTATTTGTAAAGCAAAAATAAAAAGACTTAAGAGCGAATGTACTTTCAAAGACATCACTTACGGCAGTTATGGCGTTTTCTCTTTTCATGATGAAAACCAGAATGGGAATGTAGATTTCAGTTTATTTGGTGATCCTCAAGAAAAACTCGCGATTAGTGGTGTCGACCTAGTAACAAATTCAGATCCAATTTTTAAAGATAGCCAATTTTTGTTCAACAGCCAACGTGGTCAAATATTTATTAACTTACAGTAGAGAATTAACAATGATTAAGCTTTTCCAACATTTAAAAGTAAGACAAAGTATCGCTTTTATTTTTAGTCTATTCATTTTATTAGTCGTTTTAGACGAACTTGATGCCGCAGGAGTGCCAACACTCATAAACGACAACAGTAAAAAAATAGTTTCTGCATCAATAATCAGTGCACAATCTGTCAATAATCTTCCCAATATGGATTTATTAGCCAGTGTTGAACCCATAAAGCTAAGCCAAATAACCTCACAAGTTTCAGGAAAAGTTATCCACTTTTCAGAGGCATTAAGACCAGGCAGTAGCTTACTAAAAAATCAGCTATTATTAACGATTGATCCACTGCCCTATCAAGTTGCTGTCGCGGAAGCCAACGCAGGATTAATAGCTGCAAAAATTGAACTTAAAAAAATTCGAATTCAATTTTCACAAGACAGTTTATCGGCAAAACTTGCCAATGCACAATTAGCGCTCGCAACGAGTCAATTAACTCAAGCTCAAGCAGAACTACAACAGACTAAAATCACTTTACCTTTTGATGCGGAAATCACCAATATACATGCCTATTTGGGAGAGTATGTAACCCCTGGTCAACAAATAATCAGTGTTTTACCTAAAGCCAACAAGCATATTAGTGTACTTATAAGTGAACAAGACTTTGCCCGACTAGAACCCTTAGAACTAGGCCAGCAGGTTACTTTGATGAGCTTAGATAAACAACATCATTGGTCTAGTAAAATGGTTAGTATTAGCCAACATACCAGTAATTTACAAAGAAAAATATATTTAAAACCCCTCTACAGCAACAGTGAAAAGTCACCGTTATATGGCCAGCACGTTTATGCACAACTCCCTATAAAAGGTTGGCCTACAACACTTTCATTACCTGAAAGTGCTTTAACATTAAAGGGTGAGTTATGGTGGCTTAACCAACAAGACCAAGCTTATAAAACCAAACTTGATGACTATCTTATTGCCAACAATAGAGTTTATTTTTCACAAGACAATACCAAACAAACAGATAACCTAAGTAATCGCGCCTTGTTATTCCCCTTAGCTTCGTTAAGCCAAGGCATGAAAATACAACCTTTAGCTGCTGATGGGAGTGAATTATGATCGCTTGGTTTACACGTCACCCTGTCGCTGCCAATTTATTAATGATGACACTTTTATTAGGTGGACTATTATCTGCTAATAATATGCGTAAAGAGATCATTCCTAAGTTACCCGCCAGTGAAGTCAACATAAGTGCTTATTATGAAGGGCGTACAGCGCAACAAATTGACAAAGAGCTCGGACAAAAAATTGAGTTGGCACTGCAAGGTATCGCAGGCATTAAGCACATCACATCGACCTCATCACAAAACTCAATAAATATCACGGTTAAGAAAAAACTTGATCATTCGATGGAGCGACTACTAGCCGATATAAAATCGAATGTTGAAAATATCTATGATTGGCCACAATTTGCTGAGAAACCTAACATTTCCCGCAATGAAGACAGCTTCGATGCCTTAATGGTGCAATTATCAGGTGATACCGATAAAGATACTTTAATAAAAGTAGCACACCGCGTAAAACAAGCACTGATGGCCAATCCAGAAATTCATAAAATGGATCAATACGGTGCCCATGACTACAGCATTTATATCAATGTAAACCCAGATAAAATGCGACAATTAGGACTAACCTTTGATGAAATATCGGAAGCAATTTCCCAACAATCAGTACGCAGTAAAAGTGGTTTATTAAAAACCGATAACGGCCAATACCTTATTTATTCAGAGCAACATGCCCAACACCAACGCGAGCTTGCTGAGCTTGTCATTAAAGTATCTAACGATGGCAATGTTATTTATTTAGCCGATATTGCTAACATAGATGATGGTTTTGTTGAGCATGACTCAGACATTCACTTTAATGGCCAACCAACCATCGGCTTTGCTATAAAAATGTCAGCAAAAAGTGATGTTTTAAATATTTCTGCACAGGCTCAGCAGGTCGTTAAACAGCTCAACAAAACGTTGCCCGACAATTTAGCGTTAACGATATGGTTTGATGCAAGCACCTATGTGCAAGAGCGTTTAGACCTGTTACAAAACAATGCCTTACAAGGATTTATTCTGGTTTTTATTTTACTTAGTCTATTTTTGCAAATACGGCTCGCGTTCTGGGTAGCTATGGGTTTACCTGTGGCTATTGCCGGCACATTTATTGTTTTAGGGGAGTTAGGATTTCAATATACGATTAACGAGATCACCACCTTCGGTTTTATTTTAGTACTAGGTATTTTGGTTGATGACGCTGTAGTTGTTGGTGAAAGTATCTATTCAAGTAAAGAGCAACAAGGAGATGATATAGAAGCGACAATTAATGGCGTACATAAAGTTGCCATAGCAACAATATTTGGTGTGCTTACTACCGTTGCGGCTTTACTACCCATGACACAATTTCCATCAGAGACCGGTCGTTTGTTTGCTGGTTTTGCTTGGGTAGTCATTATTGCCTTATTGTTTTCATTAATAGAGTCTAAGCTCATTTTACCCGCCCATTTACGTCATATTAAGATAAAAAAAATCGACACCGTTAATTCATCAAAAATGAAACAAACTTTCTTTAATATTAGGATGATGCCTCAACGGGGTTTAACTTGGTGTAACCATAATATCTATTTGCCCTTATTAAAATTCAGTTTGCGTTATCGTTACGCTTGGTTAATGTGCTTTTTTGCGATCAGCTTGTCAGTCATCGGAAGTTTATATCAAGGTAAAATTCGCTCGGTATTATTTCCTGATGTATCCGGTGATTTAATTATTTTAACTGTAGAACTTGAAGCCAATTCGCCACTTTCATTGGTGCAACAAGTGATGGATAAAGCGGAAACAGTTAAAAGTGAAATTAACAAAAAATATCAACAACAATTTAATATCGAAAAAAATGTTATTAACAAGAGTATGACTGTTATGTACGAACAAGGCGTTATTTTAATTTTTGCCGAGCTAATACATAAAAGCAACCGCCCTGATGTAAATATTAAAACCATTGCCCAGCTGTGGCGAACACCACTGAGCACATTGGAGGCGGTTATCAGTGCAGAAGCCATGACTTCACTAGAAGGTACCAGTAACGGTACACGTGTTATTTTTCAACACCCTGATCCGAAAATTTTAGATAAGATCGTGAAAAGCGCGCGCAGCTGGCTTAGTAATCAACAAGGTGTTCGCAATATAAAAGAAGATCAGGCTGATACCATGCCGCAATTGATGTTTACACTGAAGAATGAAGCTCAGTTATTTGGTATCACGCGTAGAATGCTCGCTGATCAACTTGCCGCTGCCTATGGTGGTTTAGAAGTAGATCGATTTTACCGTGATGAGCAAAGGGTTAAAGTATATTTGAGTTTCCCACGCTCCTTACGAGATTCTCGAATGGACTTTAATAAGATGTATATATTTAATGATAAAAATATAGCAATCCCCTTACTTGCTGTTGCAAATATCCACCCCGACATTGTACAAAACTCTGTTAGCCGTTATGACGGTGCAAATAGTAGAAGTTTACTCATTGATGTTAACAAGGAACAGTCTAGTCCAGAGCAAATTTACCAAGGGCTGAGCAGTAATTTCTATCAAAAAATCAGTTCACAATACCCACTATTTACGATTAAACGCGCAGGAGAGTTAGAAGAAACCGTAGATACTAAGAGCGGCTTAGTCACGGCATTTATTATTGCACTTACCGCAATATATATTTTATTAGCGGTGCCACTAAAACGATACGGCCAACCATTACTGATCATGGCAGCAATTCCCTTTGGTGTAGTTGGCGCTATTTTTGGGCACTTATGGTTAGGTTTAAGTGTTAGCCTATATTCATGGTTAGGCATATTGACTCTATCTGGCGTTGTCGTTAATGACAGTTTATTAATAGTAACGGGTTACAATGAGCTAAGAGAAAAATCAAACTCGCAGTTGGCCGCCATTTATGCAGCATGTCAAAATAGATTTAGAGCCATATTTTTAACCACAATAACCACTTTTGCTGGCTTATACCCATTACTCAGCGAAACGTCTGAACAAGCACAATATTTGATTCCCGCCGCAGCATCAATGGCTTACGGATTGTTGTTTGCAACACTAATCACGTTATTTTTAATTCCAATATTAATTGTGGTCTCCACTGATATTAAGAGGTTTATAACTGAGCAACAATGGCGCAGTTCACCGGTATTAACGAATTAAGCTGGGTTGAGTTGAGTTCAGCTTAATCAATTAAGGAAATGATTAAAATTACCCTATAATTTATTGCAGATATAGGGTAATTATCTCATCTATTATTGGCAACGTTTAGGACGTATAACTGAATTTATTGCAGTGAGTAAACTATGTTGTTCGCTTTTATGATCTGAGGTTACCTCAAATAAAAATACGCCCGCAAGTGAGTTGTCCTGAACATATTGCGTTTTTTTTAGCATGCTCTTTGGTGTTTCAAAGTAGATATTTTTAAATTTCTCTTTTTCTAATTCGCCGGCATTATTGTCAAGTAAGGTGACTATATCTCGATAGGCATGATGTTTAATCGCCAGGTTTTTACCGTCTTCAAATTCAATACCGTAAGCAGGTAAACCAACGAGTAATTTATTTTTCTTAAAGCCTTTTGCTAAAACAAGTTCGATTGATTTTACAAAGGTTTCATAATCTGAGTGATAGCCAATTGGAGACTCTGACCAAGCCCCCGTAAAATCAAAGGCCATTAAGTTGATATAGTCACTATAATCTTGTAATTCTGCCAAATATTGCTCTCCAAGCCAATACCCAGGAGAAATATCGGTAGTTAATAAAGTATCATCGGAAATATTTTTTCTTATCGTCTTTAATAAGTTAACTAGTTGTTGACTCTCTATTGGATCGTTCCCACCTTTAGCGTGTATATGTTGATAACTCCAAAATTCCCAGTCAATATCAATGCCATCAAGGTTATGTTGTTTAACATAAGCCAGTAGATTGTCGGTAAAGTCATTAATTCCCTGTTGCGTTTTAGATAAAGCTATAAAACCTTTACTCGCGTTACCTGCACCACCGACAGATATTATTACCTTTTTGTTTTTGCTATGAGCAAGGGTAACGAGGGCATCGATAAATTGATCCGCTTGCTCTGATAATATATCGCCGTTATCTTTAGGATAAATAGCAGCAATAACGATATGAGTAAATTCATTCCAAGGTAAGTTGGCTAACTCTTCAGTACTATGTTTCCAAATAGGGTAAACAACAATAATAGGTTTACAGGTTAATTCCCCTTTAACAATATCAGCGGAGGTAGATGTATTTTCGCTACATCCTAGCAAAATTAACATAAAAAATAACAGTCGATATTGCATGGTAACATCCTTTGTAAATATGTTTGTTTATACGGTATCATCAAAATATTTATCTATTTTAATGGTTATTATTGCGAGTAAAATCGGTAATAAACCGAATACAATTTAAGCATTTTTCCGGGAAAATTACATTTTATGGCTTTTTTATATTGTAAAAAATCATTACCAAAATACAGTTATTTATCATGGTGTAAAGTGTATATGTCGGGCATAATTATAGTCATAATAAAATCGCGATTGGAGATGAAATGGATAGCTTTTCAATGGATAAACACATATTAATCGTTGAAGATGATAAACGCCTCAATCAAATGATGGCTGAAATGTTGTCGAGCGAAGGTTATCAAATAAGCCAAGTATTTGATGGTTTGTCGGCAATTGATGCCATAAAAAATCAACGCCCCGATATTGTATTATTAGATATGATGTTGCCCGGTTGTGATGGTTTAGCGGTATTACGTGGCATTACAGATAAATTTTCCGGTATTATTTTAATGATAACCGCCAAAAAGGATGATTATTTGGAAGTTTCAGCGCTCAACTTGGGCGTTCATGATTACATCGCTAAACCGGTACGCCCGCATATTTTATTAGCAAGAATAAAAGCACTGTCCCGTCTCAATGAAAATAATCGTACAGTCACTTCAGCCTTATTAAAAGTACAAGATTTAAAAATAGATATTAATAACCGTTTATTATTCCTTGGTGACGATATAATTGACATCACCGATGCTGAATACGAAATAATTCATTACTTTATGTCTAATTCTGGCATTATTTTAAATCGAGAAATGATCCTCAAAGAAATACGAAAAATTGATTATGACGGATTAGATCGTTCAATTGATATGAGAATTAGTTCGTTAAGAAAAAAACTCAATGATACTTCTCCTCCCTATAAATATATCAAAACGATTCGTGCTAAAGGTTATATTTTGCCAAACTAAGATCCACAATACGCCTAACATTATGGAAAAACAGTAGATGTTCACTCGTTTATTTTTCGGCATATTTCTATCTATCTGCCTAGCTTTTACTCTAGGTATATTTTTATTAGACAGTATTTATACAGCGGGCGTCAAAAAAGATGAGCTGTTCAATACTCGTGGTATTAAGCAAGTGGTACTTGCTGATGTACGCGGCGCTGCTGAAAAAAATGTTAGATTAGATTACTGGTCCCATCGTTTTAGTTATCAATTTTCGTTAAAAAAATTAAGTGATTTACCTCTTTTTCCGGCACAAAAAATGGAGTTAACCAATAATGATGTTTTGGTGAGTGTGGTTAGCGGTTGGACGGTTGATGATATAAGTCTTTATTACTATGACAAAATTTGTGATTGTGTATTAGTAATGGATAAAAATTACGGCTCCCATGGGGACTACCAAACCTATGTGCAAAATTTATTACTCATTGTTATTTCGGTATTAGCATTCATCGTATTTTATTATGTGAATAGTCATAAAAAACAGGTGAACAAGTTAGTCAAAGTGCATCAACAATATGGTTTAGGTAAGTTTGAAGCGAGAGCCGATGTATTAGTTCCTAAACCCTATGCTTTATTGGCACAGAATTTTAATCAGATGACAGATCAAATTGAGTTACTTCAGCAAGAACACAAAAACCTAATTAATGGCGTATCTCACGACCTAAAAACGCCAATCGCTCGTATAAGATTCGCTTTAGACTTAACTCATCATTGCCATACGGTTGCTGATTATCAAGCACGCTTGCAAGATATGGATCTCGACTTAGATGAATTAGATACCTTGGTTAACGAGTGGCTATTTTATGCCGAATTAAATGGTAAGCCTATGCCTATCATAAAAGAAAGCGTTAATTTTGCAGAGCTTATTGAGTTAACAGCTAGAAAAATAAAAACGGTGTATCCTGATATTCAACTTCGTTTAAATTTACAGGAAGGCTATATCAAGGCAGAGCCTCGTTTAATTAACCGCGCAATAGAAAACCTGATTGTAAATAGCTTTAAATTCAGTAAAAGCCAAGTATTGATTAGCGTTGAATTTACTAACGAGCACATCACTTTTCGCATAGAAGATGATGGTATTGGTGTCGATGATCAGCAGAAAACGCAAATTACTCAGCCTTTTGTTAAGCTCGATGATAGTCGAAATAGTGCTGGGTTTGGTTTAGGTTTAGCGATTGTAAAGAGTATTTTAGACAAACATTCTGCCGAATTACAAATACAAGCAAGCCCCTTAGGTGGCGCTTGCTTTAGCCTAATATTACCTGCTGAGTCATTAATCCCTTCAAGAATCACCCACTAAATATACTATTGCAATGACTTGCGACTAAGCTTTAAGCTAGCCATTTTTAAATAAACCAGTAATTCAAAAAATATCCGCCAAACATCAAGATTAAAAATAAAATAAATGCCAATAATAAAGGTTTACTTCCCGCTTTTTTTATCGTTTCCCAACGTGTTTGCGCGCCGATTGCCGCCATAGCGGTGGCTAATAAAAACTGACTTAATAGATTGAGTGTTTGCGTTAATAATTCTGGCAATACTAACATACTGTTAATAGCCGCAGTACCAACAAAACCAAAGACAAACCAAGGTATAGTTATCACTCTTTTTTCTGCCGCTTTGGTTGGTTCAAAGTGACACAGCAAGGTGCTTAACATTAAAATAAAGGGAGCGAGTAACATCACGCGGATCAATTTTACCACCACCGCTGTTTGCATAGTTTCATCACTGATACTTTGCCCTGCTGCTACCGCCTGCGCTACTTCATGTACCGTACTGCCAATATACATACCAAAGTCACTGTCATTCATATCAACAAATTGAAATAACAACGGGTAAATAAACATCGCCGTTGTACCAAAAAGAACCACAGTCGCAATAGCAACAGTAACATCTTGTTGACGTGGTTTAAGCATGGATTCAGTCGCTAAAATTGCAGCAGCCCCACAGATGGCACTACCAACAGAGGTTAGAATGGCAACATCTCGGGGTAATTTAAGCACCTTAATACCAAGGTAAGTACCCACAAAAAAGATGGTTATAATAACAATAAAATCAATCACAACTGCTTGCCAGCCCACCGCGATTATTTGTTGAAAGCTTAAGTTAAAACCAAATAAAATGATGCCCAATCTCAGTAGCTTCTGCTTACAAAAACATGAAAACTTTAACGCTTTTTCGGTCAATGCCTCAGTAGAAAGTTGCCCATAAACAATACCCAATAGAATAGCCAAAGGCAGTGCACTTAACCCCAAGTTAGCCACTTGTGGTAATTGAGAAATAATCATGGCTAACATTGATATTACCGGCAATACAACAAATGTTGGCATCGTTTTTAGCTCTTAAATAAAGTGGAATATATTATAGCTAAATGTTATAAATATAAATAATGGATGTTTTTAATATAAAACATTAAATAAACCGAACTATTAATCTTTTGACTTTTTTATCTTCTGACCTTTGACACAATGACATCATATGAGTATTTCAATAAAACGCTTACAATTATTTGAAGCTACCGCGCGACTGGGTAAGTTAACGCTAGCCGCAAACGAATTCGCCTTAAGCCAATCAGCAGCGAGTCAAGCGTTGAAAGAATTGGAAGAAACGTTAGGTTATCCATTATTTAATCGTATTGGTCGCGACTTGGTAATTACTGAAAATGGTTTGCAAGCATTACCCAAAGTGCGTCAAATAGCTGAATTACTCGATAGTTTGCAAAATAATCATACCGACAGTATCAGTGGGACTTTGCGAATCGTTGCTAGCGAAACTATTGCCACCTATCTATTACCGACTTTATTAGCTGACTTTATTAAAAAGCACCCTGAAGTACGACCAGACATTCACATTGGCAATACACAAATGGTCATCAATTGCCTTGATAAGGGAAAAGCCAGCATCGGCCTAATTGAAGGCCCTGCTCTTCATAAAACCTTACATATTGAAGCTTGGAAAAAAGATCAATTACAGGTGTTTTGTCACCCCCTTCATGACTTAGCTGCAAAGAAAACAATTTCGTTAGAACAAATCACACAGCAGCAATGGATAATACGAGAACCAGGTTCAGGTACACGGGCAATATTTGATGCGGCTATTGAACGCACTGAAACTCAAGTTTTATTAGCGATTGAACTCAGTAGACAAAGTGCCATTAAAGCATCAGTAAAAGCAGGTTTAGGCTTAGGTTGTCTATCAGAGCTAGCCATTGCCGAAGAAATTAAACTCGGCAGTTTAGTTAAATTATCATCTCCACTTGATTTAACCCGGAGGTTATCAATTGTTACTCGAATGGATACGCAGCATAATTCACTGAACAGCGCTTTTATAAGCCATTTACAAAAATAATAATTGGTTCAAAGCATCATCACGCTTTTAGATCAAAGTACTGGAAGCTAAATACCAATGCAGATATGCAACCCAATGTAGGTCGACACGGGTGCAACGAGGCTCGACATGATCGATGAGGCTTTAATAATACGGTACTAATGTTTGCTAATGCTTTACAAGTACTTTGCGAATCCTTTACTACAGGAAGCTTTGTCGAGGTAAACCTCGACCCACAAAATAATCTGTATCACTCAACATAAAAAACTCACTAAAATATCGGTGAGTTTTTATTTAATCTTCAAATAAAATTTTCTATAGAAAATATTATTTGCTGTTATTTACCGGCACGTGACACATATTCACCTGAACGAGTATCTACTTTAACGATTTCACCAATTTGTATAAACAAAGGAACACGAACAACGGCACCCGTCGATAATGTTGCAGGTTTTCCACCCGTTCCAGCGGTATCACCTTTTAAACCTGGGTCCGTTTCAGTAACCGCAATTTCAACAAAATTTGGTGTGGAAACGGTAATAGGAGAATTATTCCATAAAGTGATCGTACAAACATCGCCTTCAACTAACCATTTTTCACAATCAGCAACCGCTTTATCATCGGCAGCGATTTGCTCAAACGTTTCATTATTCATAAAGTGCCAGAATTCGCCATCAGCATAAAGATACGCTAACTCAACTTCCATGACATCAGCACCTTCAACGGTATCGCCTGACTTAAAAGTCTTTTCAATCACTTTGCCTGAGATGAGTTTACGAATTTTTACGCGATTAAAGGCTTGCCCTTTACCCGGTTTAACATTTTCATTTTCAAGAATGTTACAAGGTTCGCCATCAAGCATTATTTTAAGCCCAGCTTTGAACTGGTTGGTACTGAAATTAGCCATATGAATTGTGCTCTTCAAAAAAACTGAGATTATAAATGCCGCAGATAATAACCCTTATACGCGACTTTTTCACCGTTTTTTAAAGATTATATGCTTCAGGTTGATGTTTTTTACCTTTTATTCGGAAATCTATTGTATAGGGATGATTTTGCATACTTTACACCATCCAACTTAAGAAAAAATATGACCATTAAGTTTATTAACAACAGTTTAGGTTTATTTTAGTAAAACATGAACGGGCATAAAAAACTGGCTACAATGTTTTATACAACGAAATCTAGCTGTGGGTTAAAAGTCCTGTTTTATTAACTTGCTATGCATTGATTAAAAAGCATCATCTTCACTATACACACGAACATCAAGCTCACCATCGAGACTTTCAGAAATCAAAAAATTTATAGGCCGACAACATACTTGGCAATCTTCAATATACTGTTGCTCCACGTCGGCAGAATCAATTAAAACGTTAATTGTCTCACCACAGTAAGGACACCCTATGACTTTCTTAGCTAATTGATTCAATTTTTATAATTTCCTAAGGTTGCTTAAATATATAATAACTATGCTCTAGAGCTACCGATAATACCATGTAATTAATTTAGTCATTAACTTAGCTTAAGCCACATTATTTTCATGTGATTTATTAAAAGTAGCATGCAAATATAATTAATCATTTACTATTGCTGAATATTTTCAATAAGAACAAGATAATAAAGCACTATTTTCTATGATAAAATACCTGACATAAATCTAATCAGTACTCTTGATTTTTTAAGAGTAAATAAATTAAAAACAAAATGTTAGTAGATATAATCCCCACTAAAGAGTTACAAATAATTGCCAATAACATGCACACGTCTTGGCAACAAGAATTGGCAAATGTTGTTACTGATCCTAAAATATTGTTGGAAATGTTGAAAATTGCGCCCAACGACTATCTACAACACTTTAAAGCGAGACAACTATTTCCCGTTCGAGTACCTCGACCTTTCATTGAACGTATGCAAGTAGGTGATTTTAATGACCCGCTTTTACAACAAGTAATGCCACTACAACAAGAGTTTATTGTGACTGATGGTTTTGTTGATGATCCTTTAGAAGAGCATGACACCGTTGCCGAAGGGCTTTTACATAAATATAAACATCGGGTATTAATGATCGTTAAAGCCGGCTGCGCCATTAATTGTCGTTATTGCTTCAGACGTCATTTTCCTTACGCTGATAACAGTCCTAACAAGGCTCGCTGGCAACAAGCATTAACCTATATTGCACAGCATAGTGAAATATCAGAAGTGATATTTAGCGGCGGCGATCCATTAATGGCCAGTGACGATCATTTAGCTTGGCTGATTAAACAAATTGAAGATATTGCACACGTTAAGCGCTTAAGGCTTCATAGCCGTTTGCCGGTGGTTATTCCACAACGTATCACTGCGGGCTTAGTTGCACAACTCAGTACCAGTCGACTAAAAGCAACCGTGGTACTTCATATCAATCACCCTAATGAAATCAATCAAGTGCTCGCTGATGCTTTAGAACCATTGCGTGAAGCGCGTATCCCTTTATTTAACCAAAGTGTGCTACTTAAAGGTATTAATGATGATGCCAATATTTTAGCGCAATTAAGTGAAGCGCTGTTTGATATAGGTATTCAGCCCTATTATTTACATATGTTTGACCCTGTTCAAGGAGCCGCGCATTTTGACGTTGCTGAAGTAGATGCGATTAATATAGTTAAACAAACAATGGCGATACTGCCCGGGTTTTTAATGCCAAAATTAGTCCGAGAAATTGCCGGTGAAGCTAACAAAACGCCAATTAGTTTGACATAATAGTGCGCATACCCAATAACCTAATCTTGATAATAAAACGCTAGAGTAAAATCATATGACCGAAAATGTAAACCAGCAATTATTAGATAACATTTCTTTGATCTTAAAAAGATCCTTAGCTGCTGATGCAACGTTGAAGACGTTAAGAGAAAAAAAACAAGCGGGCTTTGAAGCCGTATTTACTAAAGATGCAGGCTTCACCAGTTCAGCCAATACCTTTCAGCCCTATGTAGAAGAAGTTGCCGATGACTTTATGGCCTGGCAAAAAAATAAAGACCAAAAATTGCTGATCACCTTAGTTAAAAAAATTGAGCAGTTATTCACGATTTTAGGAAATTTTGAGCAGAGTTATAGTTAATACAATTACCATCTTATTCTAAAACACCTAGAATAGGATGGTAATTTATCGCGAGAGCTTAATCGCTTGCGACCATATTACGAAAAGTATCATTAAACCAATTATCTAACATACGCTTCTCATATCCAAGCGCCTTATTTCTGTAGCGCAAATTATTACTTAGCATAAAACTCATATCTTTTAGGTTAATATCACCTGACGTGACTAAGCTTTTATCAACATTAAATAATTCATATGAAAATTTCAAACGAGGGAAGTAAATATCTTTAACCACGCGAACTTGACGATCGCTATGGAAGCCCATATCTCCAGCCAGATCAACATCGATGACATCTATTTTAAGCAATAAACCTTGAGGAAGCTGATCAGCTAAACCGGAAAAGTGTTTTTCAAAAGATTTAAATGTCCGCTTTTTAAAACGTTTACGGTTATCAAAACCTGATCTGATATCTTGGTATTTGTCAGAGTTAGTCCATGTCACTTCTGCGTTAGCTGCATTAGACTTAGCGGTGAACATTATCGTTAACATGCTAACAAACAGTACCATGGTTAACTTTTTCATAATAAACTCCTAGCTTAAATATCGTGGTTATTCCTAACTACTATCAGTCTAGCTTGTTTTTTGTACTTAAGCGATTTCATCAAATACTTGCAAGACTAGTTTAGTAGACCTCTATACCATTTCATCGGTATTTTATGTCATATTTATGGGCAGCTGTGCCATCATGGATCGAATCGCTAAAACGATTTTTTCTTGGATATCAACACTGCTATCTTTTACTTTAATCTTTAGCGGGTAAACACTCCGCCACACTGAACGATTATTTTGCGTATTAACTAGATCAATAATTAAGCTCCCCGGATTCATTTGCCAATGCCGGTCATTAATCTCTTCGCTAACCGACTTTAAACACCAATGACAATAACGAATACCTTTATTGTATTTTTTCAGGTCTTTATAATTATGGTCAATAAGGTGATACGTAACCACAACATCAGCAACATCAACCTTCTTATATTTATAGCCTTTTTTATCAAGGATTTGTTCAATAGCGATTTCAATGCTATTACGTGTCGTATCGCTGATATTTTGAAATTCACTAAAAGGGGAATTTCGATCGTAAGTACTATAATGATTTAATGATGAAAAATTAAAGCCAGAGCGATATTTAGCCGTAGCCACTTGATTGCTACAAGCACTTAGCAGTAATGATAAACTAATGAAAATTAAAACGAGTATTCGTGGCATAAATAACGTCAGTTAAATAAATGTCCCATTAAAATACCGCGCTAGCCAGAAATTTCCAACCCTTTATTCCATTAATATCGATAAGTCTATTTCTTCAAAGGTAAGTAAATAGCCGCCAAATTCATTTATAAATGTCTCAGCGTCTTGTTTATTTGAAAAGCTCGCTAACGTTTTTCCCATCGCGCCAATTTGACTTGAACCACTGACAAACCAAGCACTTTTGGCATTAATAAAATATTTATCATTAGCTGAATCCCATGGCGATTTACTCATATCATGTACTAACATAGTGGTGACATTACGCTTGTTTTCGGGATCTAAATAAAAACTGAACATATCACGCGTTGAGCAGAATTTTTTTACTTTATTGCTCGCAGCTGCGGTCACTTCTTTCCTAAATAACTCACCTTTGGGACCCGAAAAATTAGAAATTAACATGCCACATAAATGACACTCATCTGCCGTTTCAATATTAACCGCTTGCTGAAGCGTTAGGTTATTTTCTGGTGGGGGGGAGCATGCCAGCAACATAAATAAAGCGCTGACGATTATGGATACATAGTTGAATAGTTTCATTACAGCTTCTTATTCTTAAAGATAAAGGTAGCAAGTGTTAACGGTAAAATAACCCAAGCAATTAAAATTGAAAATAACTGACCTTGCGACAAACTCGCCTTAATAGCAATCGCTAATACACCATTAACATCACTACTGTCTAATCCTGCAAGATTAACCAAACGAAATATATCTGCTGGATTTAACATCATTAATTGTGTTAATCCTTGTTGAGTAAGCCCATTATCTATTCCCACGAGTAATGCCAATAATGCTAAATCAAATGCTAATGCAAAAAGGAACCAAGTGATTAATGCAAACCCCGCGGCTTTTGATTTTTCACTAACCGAGAGGCTGATCAAATAAGCAATGGCGGTAAAACTCAAACCTAATAAAATCGCACTACTAATAAACAAAGCAAAGGTTTTTAGAACAGCAATATCACCCAATTGAAAATATAATAACAGTGCAGAAGCACCAAAACCGAGTAGCGTTGCCAAGGCAATAATGCCACCTTGACCAATAAATTTTCCTAATAAGAGCTGCGTTTTACTTAACGGGTAGGTTAGCAACAGTAATAAAGTGCCACTTTCTTGTTCGCCAACAAAACTATCGTAACTTAATAACAAGGCGATTAAAGGAATTAGGAACACCGCTAAACTCGCTAAACTTGCCACCGTTGTTGATAGTGAGGTAATGCCTAAACTACCGGAAGCTGCTGCGCCAAAATAAGTTAAACCTATGGATAACATTGCAAAAATTATGGTGATAGATACTAACCAACGATTACGTAAACCGTCTTGAAATTCTTTATTGGCAACCGTTAAAATTTGCTTCACTGTCTGATCTCCCCTGCTGTTGATTGCTGTGATAGTTCGCTTTTATCAAGTGTTAAATAATGTTGATAAATGCGCTCTAAACTGGCTGCTTCAACTTCAATATCAGTCAAGTTTTCATAGGACAGTAACTGTTTTAACACCGTCATTTTTTTATTTTCAGGTACTAGTAAACTGTTACTATCTTTACAGAAGAAACCATTTAATTGGATATCTTCAACCACAGCACCATTTAAACCACTCGGCCTTATTGCCACCGCTAAATTAGCCTTGTTACGCAATTCAGCAAGTGTGCCCATGGCTAATACTTTACCTGACGATAAAATTAGCGCACGGTCGATATGTTGTTCAACACCAGGTAACACATGTGAACATAAAATAACGCTGGTGCCTTGGCTTTTTAGTTGATCAACGGTTTTATAAAAGTCGGCCGTCGCGATTGGATCAAGCCCAACCGTGGGCTCATCTAATAAGAGTAATTTAGGTTCTCCGATAAAAGCTTGTGCTAATCCTAGTCGTTGACGCATACCTTTTGAGTAGGTTTTAACTTGTCGTTTCATTGCATGAGCAACACCGACTTGTTCTAATAAGGATACTGCATACTTTTTAGCCTCATAAGAAGCAAACCCTTTTAACTTAGTAAAGTATGTAAGTACTTCTAAACCGGTAAGTTGTTCATAAAAGCTAACGTTCTCGGGTAAATAACCTATTTTTTCCCGTAAATGCCAAGCCTCTTTAGAATCAGGCGCACCGCCCATCACTGTGACTTGCCCTTGGCTAGGAGAGATAACGCCAAGTATAAGCTTCATCATCGTGGTTTTACCTGCTCCATTATGACCAAACAAACCCAATACTTCCCCTTGATTTAACGTCATACTCACCGACGTTAAGGCATCAAGCTGTCGATAACTTTTGCTAACATTGTTAAGGGATATAAGTGGAGCATTCATATTTTTAAAGTCCTTAATCTGTACTATTCTGCATTTTTTGCATCGTAATATCGAGAGCCAATTCTGGCGATTTTTTGATGTGCTGATGAGGAGACAACATCAAAGGAAAACTGTCTTTCACCCCAGGCGGTTTTAAGACGGGAAACTGTCGTTGTACCCAACGTAAAATAATCACTGCGGGGCTGTCCATTAACATTTTCATTTCAGGGTATTGCCATACTAATTTATCAATACCATCGTTAGGCTCAAAAATCACATCACCAATATTGTCACTGTTCATGTCCCAACCTAAATAATTACTCCAATAGTTCCCTTGCCCATCTAAACTCCATTCTTGTTTTTTATTGGAAACATACTTCACTTGAATGGGATTATTTATAAAGCTATTGCCATAAACTTTAGTATTTTCAGAACCTGCGGTTAAATGAATACCAATTTCAGCTGTATCAATTACATTACCTTTGATAGTGTTATAAGCAGAGTTATATACAAACAAACCTTTACCATCGCGGCCAAGCACTTTGTTTTCAGGCTTAGTCCAAACTTTTTTGATAGTGTTATTACTAATGGTTGAAGAGGTAATGAAATTTAATAAAAAACCATAATCTTCACTATTTTCGGTACGATTACCCATCACGGTTAGATGTCGAGAGCTCATCAAAGCATACCCAGCACGAGTATTATAAGCGTGATTATTCAGTACTTTATTATTATGTGAATACATATAATGAATACCGTAACGTAAATCATGCATCGTATTATTTTCTAATACATTCTCTTGGCTGGAAATAATATAAAGGCCATCTCGCGTATTAAAAACTTCATTGCCACGCACCTCAACATACTTAACAATAGATAACTGAATACCATTGCCCCGATCAGAAGAACGTAACTGAGGATTACCCTCAACAAGGTTATTGAGTACTTTGATATGCTCGCTTTTTTGCAACCAAATACCAAAACCATCCCCCTTGAGTGTATTGTTTTTAATTACTAAATGACTTGCTGGTTGCTCAGAATAAATACCAGAATGTTGCGCGGTTAAATCACTTCCCCAATTTTCAATATGCAAATTATCGATAGTAATATGAGAGTTTTGTAGCAATAAAGCATGACCATCACCTTGTGCATCAATAATCGCGTGTGCTTGTCCTTGCAATGTAATCGCATGATTAATAATAAAGTTACCAAAATATCGACCAGGAGCTAAAAGTAAGACATCACCATCCTCACTACGATCAAGTATCACTTGTAAGTTATCTTGTGGGGATACATTTACTTCTTTAGCTATAACAGGCTTAACATAAATGCACATTAGGCTAAAAATGATTAAGCGCACACTGAAAATAATCAAAAAGGTTTACTCTCGAATAAAAGTAAAAGGAGCATAACATTTTAAAATATCATGCTATTGATCTGAATTAACTTATGGCGAACTAATCTTGATATTTGTCACATTCAGGTTTATTGAATAATAAATCCAGAATCTGACAATGCTTGTTCAAAAGAACTCATATCGCAATTATTAGCACGAGTGCAAGTATCCCAGTAAAGTTTTATTGCCTGCTCGTTACCTTGTAAGGCCGATTTTTCTAGCCAATAAAGTCCTTCATCCAGCCGTTTGGAGGTCAGATAAAGTCGTGCTAAATTAAGCTGCCCTTTTGAATAACCTATGATAGCCGACTGTAAAAAATATTTTTCTGCATTTTCTAAGTTTGATTGCACATTGGACTCTTGCATAAAAGCTAGCCCTTGATCATTTTCTCGTCGGCCTCCTACTTTTTTATTATCAGCAAACGGCTCTGTGACCACAATATTACCAAACAAGCGGTAATTAAACGGCCTTTTAACCATCAATACGGTGTTGTCTTCAAAAAATGCGGTTAACTGATCAACTGAAAATAGATGATGTTTTTTATTAAAGTATCTCGAATCGATCACCATACCACCGCGCAAATCTTTTTCTATTGATGTTTTATTTCCAAAACGAAAACTACTAAAAACCATTGAAACAATATTGTTATTGATGCTAACTACCTTTGCTAACAAGTATTTTTGATTAGGACGTAAATGTTCTTTTATTCCGCTGTGGTCAATATAATAAAAATCATTAACTTTAGGAGCTTGAATATATTCTTTAGCGAAAAGCGCTGCTTGATATTTTCCATAAGCCCAAAAAATCAGGAAAAACACAGTAATAATTGCCCCTGAGTACATAGGAATTAGTAAACGTATTTTAAAAGCGTCTTTTTTGATTTTTTTATAAATGTCCCTATCAATCGCGATATTTTCATAGGTATTTTGACAACCTTGACAGCTAACCTTAAAGCTCTTTTTCACAGGAAAAAATGGCAAATATTCTAAAAATAAAAAAGCATACTTAATCGTAGCAATAATACGATGCTGCTTTGTACCGCAGTGATGACAGGTGAGACTATTAGTGATGCTTTCATTAAAAATAACTTGCCGGTATTCCATTATCACGCTCTTTTTATTATCTTTATTATCTATCGATTACTGTGACTGTTTTTTATACTCCCCCACACAATAACGAAAGACTTCGTAGATAGCAACTTTCAGTCCTATGCGATTAAATTTATCTACGCTGAGTATTTAAAGTTAAAAATATATTTTTTTGTTATTACATGGGCTAGAAAAGCGTTCATTTAACATGGGACTGTTATTATTGTTTAAAGCAGTAGCTTGGGTTCGTGGTGCCACGTTATTTTTTAAAACCAAGTGCTCTAGATATTCTGCTACTTCATTGTCACCCATAGAAGAGGATGTCGCTTATCATGAAAGTGAATAAAAGAAGCTATCCACTTAAGATAAGTACTCGTCGAGTTTCCCCTATATTCAAAAAACGCGTAAATTGCGCATTATTGTCGGATGATAGTTTTGAAAACTATTTATAAGTGCTTTAACTAGCAATGTTTTATTGAATTTGTTACTAATAGAAAAGTGAGCGACTTGCCGGCATAAAAATGCGCAAGTTGCGCACTCTTAAATTGTTAGCATTATTTCTGAATAGTCATCCTAAAGGAGTAGTATGAATAATTTTGATAAAGTTTATTTTAAAAGCAAAGTTGTGGGTAAACTATCATCTCAAAGCCTAAGTGAACTAAAATCCACCTTGCAGGACATTGAAAGTGCTAAAAAGAAGTTAAGAATAAAAATAGCTTCTGATACTAAGATTCTCAAGTCTGCCGAATCGCAACTTAATTGGATAAACTGGTTCCCTTTAAAATTTCTATTTAAAGAGAAAATATCACTTAAAAAGCAAACAATTCTGAGCTTTAAAGATGACATAAATACTTTAAAAGTAGAATACGAAAAACATCAACTTGGCTTAGATATATCTTTAACTGACCGACTAGAAGCTGCTTTTGGTACTCTAGATGATAAGTTTTCAGAAATTATGTCAACGAAAAAAATATGGGATGTAACTACATCACAAAGAGTTGATAGAGTAATAGAAAGAACAACTGCAAATAATACTATCGAACGTAAATCTGTTGTTCTTAAAAGGTCGGATATCTCAAAAATTTTATGCGATTATAAAGCGCTTCATTTTGAAAATGCTAATGGTGGAGATTTAAACTTTTTTCCACAATTTATATTTATAGAAAAGAATAATGACTTTGCGTTAGTTGACATATTAGACATTGATGTTCATTACACTCTAGTAAGCTTTATCGAAAGTGAGAGTGTACCAAGTGATACAAAGGTTGTAGACCATACATGGTCTAAAGCAAATAAAAATGGTGATAGAGATAAACGTTTTGCTGATAATTATCAAATCCCAGTAGTTGAGTATGGTGAGCTTCATTTTAAATCTAAATCAGGAATTAATGAGGTTTATATGTTTAGTAACCCTGAACCAGTAATTGCTTTTAAAAAAATGTTTGATGAATACAAACAAGTATTGGCGAATACATAATGCTAACAAATAATTCTTATTTGGGGGTTGGACAAGCCCGGTGTCTGCTTTATAGTGTAAATAGCGATTTGTTTTGTGAAGGGATTGCGATCAATAACTTGATCACAAGACGCACGAAGTTAAGGCGAAAAATAAAATACTTGTTCGTCGGTTTATTCTTTACTGTTTCATGGTGTTGTTTATTTTTTCCTTAACTTATTATGCCACCCATAATAAATACTGACAAAATAAAGATAAAAATAGACAGCAGTGCAGAATGACGACAATACAGCAAACGCTTAGGCACGATTGAACCTGTGTTTAGCAATATCACTGTCAATAAGGCATGAATAAATTTACCTTGCGCGGACAAGAAAAAGTAAATACCCAGTGGCAAATGTATTGCTTAGCTCATAATATAGAGACGTTAAGAAACAACCGGCACTCATGGTAATTCCTTGTTTAGCCACACTAAAGCAACCTAAAAAGACAAAATAAGTAAAAACCAGTCATTATCCAATGCTCAAGATGCAAAAATAAAAATCGGCCAAAAACGTAAACGTTTTTGATTGTTTAAAAAAAACAATACCGTTAGAGTGTTACAATTAATAATAATAATATAAAAGCAAGTAATTCTACAGGCTCGTTAGCAGGTAAAGAAATAACTATGAGTAAATGGAATAAATCTGGCAAAGTTAATAATCCTGTTCTTTTTGGTATTTCAATGGGAGTTGCATTGGGAGCAAGTCTCGGTGTTGCATTAAACAGTGTTACTTTTGGTGTAAGTACTGGTATTGTAATGTCAGTTGCTTTCTGGGCTTCGGCTAAAAAATCAAATAAATAGTTACTCGTAGTTTACACTGCAAGGTAATTAAACAAGGACAAAAAACAGTTGATTTTTGCTCCTTCGTCGCTATTTTAACCAACAATTTTTTGCCTGCTAATTGGGCGTTAAATACTCTTCATGCATTTCCATACTTGAGGTGATAATGAAAACTGTATTAGAATACAGTCAAAAAAATATATTGATAATTCCTCAATCTTTATATGGTATGGGCGACATTCAGCAATTAATATATGACGGCAACTCAGGCGTTTTTTATAAAGATCTAAAGCAAGATTTAGTTGATGTAGAGTTCTATACAAATATTCCCTGTGTAGTTTACATTGAAAGTGGGCAAGAAATAATTACGACCTCTGACAATAAAACACATGAATTACCTGCCCGTACTGCAATATTTTTACCGCAAGGGCTTAATCTTCATTCTGATTATGTAAAGATTACTGAAAATTTAAAAGCTTATCTGATTTTCTTTACGGATGATGTACTCACTGATTTCATTAGTGCTAAAAAAACAAATGAAATAAATAGAGGTGTTCAGCCTAAATTACTAAAAATTCAATGTGATAGTTTAATTGAAGTATATTTTAGCTCTATTCAGTTATTAAAGAAGCAAAGATGTAATTCACCAGCGCTCGTTAGAATTAAGCTTCTTGAATTTTTACATCTATTAAGTATATATGATGAACGTATCTTTCATGCTGCGTTTCAATCAACTCAAACATCAAATTCCTCAAAACGAAACCTCTCTCGTTTATTAAAAAATAGCGATATACTAAAATTAACCATCAGTGATTTAGCTAATTTATCAGGCAGAAGTATTTCTACTTTTACCAGAGATTTTAAAGCTATATATGGCATAGCTCCTAAGCAATGGTTACAAAATAAAAGATTAGACCGCGCTTATGAACAATTGACTAATACAGAATTAAATGTGACGCATGTAGCCGCAGATTTAGGCTATGAGAATGTATCTCATTTTATTAAATCTTTTAAAGAAAAGTACAAAATAACACCAAAGCAATTAAAGCAAAGTAATTGATTGAAAAACGTCATTTTTGTCTATTTATGAGTAGTTTACTTTTTCGTTCGTGATTAAATAACCACTGTTAATTAATCAACGGAGTAAATAATGAGCGTAAGAGTAACCCTTAATTGCCAAGTAAAACCTAAAGAACTTGAAGTATTACTGCCTTTTTTAGAAAAAAACTTACCTAATGTTAGAGAATTTAATGGCTGCATGAGTGTGACTGTTTATTTTGATAAAGATAGTTCCGAAATGTTGCTTGAAGAAGAGTGGCTTAGTTGTGAGCACCATCAGGCCTATATAAAACATATTGAAAATAATGGTATATTAGGTGAATTAGCTGGTTTTTTAGCGTCGTCTCCTGTTATTAAGTATTTACAGAAAGTTGAAGTTTAAACAAGTAGTATATAAAACGAGCACTTAAATCGGGTAGCCAGAGGTGTCTAACCTCCAGTCCCACACCACCCTGCATGCGGCTCCGCACAGGGCGGTTTATTGACCATGATGGATTTTAATCCAGATATCCTTAAGTGAGAGTAACCCCGCATTGACTAAGTAGATATTGCTCAATGATCTATTTATTCCTTTTGTTTTAGCACCTCGCCATACTCCTTTTCTCGTCGCTCCACAGCTTAACGCTAGTAGTACACCCCGTTTTAATAGATTTTTCATTTTAGTTATTGGCTTACGCCATTGTCGCCAGTAACACATTCATATTCTGCGGCGGATACATTGATCTAAATCGACACATAATTGTTTAAAAAATCAATACCACTAGAGTGTGCCGACTAATAAATAATATAAAAACGAGTAATTCTACAGGCTCGTTAGTTGCCACGGATGGATTTATCGATGAGTATTCATGTTCGCAACTGAAATAGCTCCGATTATAGCCAAGCGCCATTTTTAAATAACTCTTGTTTGTTTTTCATGATTTTGGAAATTATTTCTCTTAACCAGAGTAAACCTACATCTCGGTTACTTCGGTTATGCCATGCCATTGATATTTCAGCTGGTGGGATGTCTATGGGCATAGATTTAACAATTAGCTCTCCGCTTTTTATATGTTCAAAAGCAATGGGGTAAGGCAAAACACTTATCAGAGATGTTTGTTTAATCAAGCTCATTGCTCCGACAAAACTATTTGTCGTCATGGCTATACGGCGAGTTAAGTTTTGCTCAGCTAATTTAATATCAACAATGCCAGATGCATCACCAGATAAAGATACCAATAAATTATCACTATTAACGAGTGCTTTTATATCAAACTCTTTATCCATCAACGGGTGTTGAGGTGACATTATAACTACAAAGTAGTTAGTACATAAGTGTTGTCTTTGAATGTATCTACCTAAATCAGGAACATAGTCGGCAATAAGGTCAACTTGAGCGTCCATTAACAAGCTTTCACCATTCATTGTATAGGGTACTGCATGAATATTAATGTGTGGTGCAGTTTGTTCTATCACTTGTCTTAGTTCTAACCACAATAGCGATAACATGCCTTCGGTTAACGCTATTCTAAAAGTACGTTTTGCGTAATAAGGTACAAAATATTTAGGGTTAACAACATCAGAAATTATATTTAATGAACTTGATATTTGTAACCACAATGAAGTAGCAAAAGGAGTGGGTTTAATACCTGACCATCTTTAATAAATAAAGGGTCTTTATAAACATGACGCATACGCGATAAAGCATTGGATACCGAAGGTTGTGTCATAGATAACCGTAGCGCAGCACTACTCACAGATTGTTCTTGCATTATGGCGTCAAAAATCACCATTAAGTTTAAATCAGGTTTACTCATTTCAATAACGATACATCATATTAATCAATGGGTACTATATTAACTATCAATTAGAGATTATCAATGAGTTTGTCGATACTAGCGTCAACAAAGTAACTAACTTCAACAAATTACTAGGAATTTCAATGAAAGCAGCATATATAAAGCAGTATGGTAGCGTAGAGAATTTAATTATTGGTGATTTACCAAAACCCAGCATTTCAGCTTTTCAGGTACTAATCAAAGTAAAAGCAGCTGGTGTCAATCCGGTAGATTTTCATATTAGAAACGGCATGTTAAAAGACTCAGGTACCCACGAGCTACCATTAGTCTTAGGTTGGGACGCAGCAGGTGTTGTGAATGAAGTAGGGCAACACGTAACAGATTTTAAACTAGGTGATGAGGTTTATGTATATTCACCATTAACAGGGCAAGGCGCACAAGCAGAATATTTAGCCGTAAATGCCGATATTGTCGCACATAAACCTGCATCCTTAAACTTTATACAAAGTGCTGCGGTACCTTTAGCTGCTTTAACGGCACTGCAAGCATTAACAACACATGGTGAATTACAAAAAGGTCAAAAAGTATTGATCCATAATGCATCGGGTGGTGTAGGTAATTTTGCAGTACAAATAGCCAAAAACATAGGTGCATATGTCATAGCGACAGGATCACAAGCTAAAAAAGATTTCATTACGGGCCTTGGCGCTGATGAATTTATTGATTACAAGCAAGACGATTTTGAACAGCATGTTTCTGACATGGACTTAGTATTTGCAGCAGTAGGGGGCAATAACATCGTTGAGCGTTCACTAGCTGTAATAAAACCCAATGGCCGATTAATTACATTATTAGATGAAATCGACGAGATAAAAGCACAATCAAAAAATATTTATTATGCGCGTATGATAGTAGAACCATCAAAAAATGAGCTTAACATCATAACTAATATGCTTGAATCAAATCAGCTTAAAGTAACAATCGATTCAGTTTTTAGCTTAGATGACGCGAAGCAAGCCATGATAAAAAGCGAAAGTACCCACGCAACCGGAAAAATAGTTATTGAAGTGGCAGTCAATTAATTCCAAATTGAACTGTCAAAAAGTTTGAGTGTTTGCTGTATAAACAAGCTCATCGAGCACCCTATCTTTTATCTTTAAACCTATTTTATGCATGAGTAAATCATGATTAACTCGATCAAAAAATTTAGATAAGTCTATATCAACGGCTATTTTACGACCCAACTTAATACCTGTTTGCAGATATTTTACCGCTTGTACTGCATTACAGTTTGGGCAAAAACCATAGCTATAAGGTGAAAAGTGAGGGTCAAATAGTGGATTGAGTCGTTGATGGATTGCTTGTTGGATAAACCTATCGAGTACGGTAGGAATACCCAGCCCTCGCGAGTCATCATCAGGTTTGGGGATGTTGACCTGTAGCGCAGCGCTAGGGTGGTATGTTCCTTGAGTAATTTATGCTTTGATGTTTTCCCAATTTGCGTTAGCAAAGGCAGGAAAGCCATCTCTCGTCATTCCATCAATACCTGCACTGCCTTTATTGGCTTATACTCGTTTCCAAGCGCTAGCCAAATTGGTAGGTGTTAACAGTTTATCGATAAGATTTTCATGTAAGGCTGGGGTTGATATGCCATGCTCAATAACATAATTACCTGACGGTAATTTGGATGTATTCAAATGCATAAATGTTCCTCCTTTAGTTAATGTTCAGGCCTTCACCATGTCCCAACCATTACGATGGGCGTTGAGGCTGTAGAATTTCTCCAAAGTGGAAAATGACGGATGATATTTATGTTCATAGATCCTGCTAAGGTGATTTTTTAGTAGAATATTATCTCATATTTCACGTATTAACGTGTTTTCGGGTACAATGTTTAATAATTTCGAGGCTGTTTTTTCTAAAAGAGAAATTCTACAGGCTCATTAGGCTACTAGGGAGGTAACTGTGAATTCCGCATTAAAAAAAGAAATAATTGAGGCTGAGGAAAGTTTGAAATTAGCAATGGTTTCATCTGATGTTGATGCTCTTAACCAACTTCTTTCTGAGGAGTTAATGTTTACTAATCACATGGGGCAAATCCTTTCAAAAAGTGATGATTTAGCTGCTCACACTAAAGGCGACTTTAAAATTAGTAACTTATCATTATCCGATCAAATAATAAAACGCTCTGGTAATGTTGTTATTGTCTCAGCTCATACAAAAATTATAGGCAGTTACAAAGGTGAAACTAGTAGTGGTAATTTTCGATTCACAAGAGTGTGGGAAAAGCATGATAGTAAATGGCAAGTTTTGGCTGGGCATGCTTGCATAGTAGCCTAACAAATAAGAATAGGTGTCGCGTAGCCGACACCTTATTCGGGTGTTGGACAAGCCCGGTGTCTGCTTTATAGTCTAAATAGCGATTTGTTTTGTGAAGGGATTGCAATCAACAACTTGATCGCAAGAAGTTAACGATGTAAAAATAAAAATCACCAAAAACGTAAACGCTTTGATTGTTAAAAGAAAACAATCTCGTTAGAGTATTTTGAATAAAATAATTTAAAAAGCTCGTTATATTTTTCGTCTACCATCTGAGAGACTGGGTATTCAATAATGCTGATAAACATTAATGATTACTCCTTCCAAGGTCGCGTAAATAATTCAAATTACTATATTACCTTCAAACCAATATCACCATTAAGTAATTGGGTACAGGAATTTTGGCAACTTAATGTACCTGATGGTAAGTATTTTTATCGTAGTGTTCCTGATAATTGCGTCGACATAATAATTAACCTTACTTTTCCTGAAGAAGCCTTTATTGTTACTCCATTCTCCTCAGCTAAAGTATTTGAAATGACAGGGCCTGTTTCATATTTTGGTATTCGGTTTCGTATATTAGGGCATCAAGGAATAATACAGACCCCTCTGGGGGAATGGAGTAATGATGACAACGTCACAAACCTCAGTGACATATTACCTAAACATTTATTAAGTCCTTTATACAATAGTGCTTATCAGGCAATGTCATTTCAAAAACGTTGTGAGTTTCTTTCACAAATATTGTTTGGTGTCTTACGTTCTAGCGAAGTAGATCGGAGATTAATACGCTATATTTTGTATTGTGATCAAAATATTACATCTAATATTGATTTATCTAATAAGCAATGTTCTGAATTTGGTGTGTCAGCTCGACACCTTCGTCGGTTAACTTCTCAATATTTAGGTCTTTCGCCTAGAGAATTCGCTAAGGTTTTTCGTTTTCAGAAAACAGTACGTGCTATGAATACGGAAAATTGTGCCAATGTATGGGCGCATTGTTATTACGATCAACCGCATTTTAATCGAGATTTTAAAAATATGTCTGGTGTTACTCCAAACGAGTTTAGAACTATGTCCGCTTTGTACAATACAGATTAAATTAAAAGACTAATAATACTGTTTTAATAATCTAATCTCAGGAGTAAATTAAATGATAGCAGTTGACGCTATGTTCCCCGTAATGGTGACCCGTAATTTGGCAGCAGTGAAGCTGTTTTATGAGACCGTTTTTGGGTTTACAGCCGTATTTTATGATTCTAATTTTTACCTTCATTTGATATCACCCAATAATAATATCCAGCTTGGTTTTCTGTTGCCTAACCTGGCAAGCCAGCCCGAATTTCTTCATCCTATAATGTCTTCTAAGGGTTTTATTCTTTCGCTTGAAGTCAAAGATGCTGCCTTAGCATATACAGAAGCTAAACAAATGGATCTCAATCTTATAATGACTTTAAAACAAGAAGAATGGGGGCAAATACATTTTATGATTCAAGATCCCGCAGGCTTTAGTGTTGATGTAGTTCAACATCTGCAAACAACAGATAACTAACTTAAAAATATAAGAAATTTAATAAGACTAAAAACAGTGGGCTGTTCGCTTCGTTCTATTTTAACCCACTATTTTTAGTCCCTAAACAACAGTTACAATACAAAACCTAATCCAAAACTAGATTTCGATATAACTGCTAATTAAAGCAAAGTCGTATTCGTTGACACCTTCAAAGTGGTCGAGATATTGTGGCTCAGTTAAATATAATTAGATGACACTGATGGTAGAGATTTTCTATTAAATACACTAAGTAGTTTATTCATTGTCACCTGTATGAAAAATAAATATGGGCCTTTTTAAAAAGGGGAAATTCCACGTTGAATAGTGTGTTCCCTGCGGTTAATCTTGATGGTACATATACAAGCTAGGACTGTAGTTATCTAGATCCTTTACGCCTAATTTTATTAAGCCATTTATCCATATTCACTGCACTTGTCCGCATCCAGCGTTGACACTTACGTAGCCAAACCTTTGCCCAATTATATTCTAAACTTAATAAGGCAAGCCCCAGAGGCAGAAATAAAATAGCCGGTCCTGGTAAGATAATAAAAATCAGGCCAAGGGCAATCAATATAAAACCCAATAAAGAGATAAAGTAACGTTTAACTTTAGACAACATAGACATAACCTAAAATAGCTATAATTAAACGAATAGAAAGCAAGTAACATTCCACATACAAATATCAATATAAACAGATAGATACTTAAAATCATAACGAGAGATAGTGTAAAAATTAACTAAAATCGCTATTATTTAGTTAATTCTTCAAGATGTATTCTTTTTCAAAATTTTCCTGCTGCTTAAGTTTGTCTTCCATACAGTAAGCAAATTTTTTTGTTGACTTAGGCCGTATGCATCCTTTCGGTTGTTGGTAATATTTAAGCCAAACAAATTGTTTATTTCCTTGAAACTTACCTTTAAAAACAAGGCCTTTTTTCGTAGCAAAAGGTACTACTTTTTTTACCGGTAAATTCAAATCAAGTCTATTTTTAGCTTTTGTGATCTTTACTTTTTTATTTTTTGATTTCTTTTTATGCTTAATCGGTAACTTACCCTGTTCACATTGCCACCATTTATTACGTGCTTTATGTTCGCGCTTATTTAGTGAGTTACTACTTTTTAAGGAGTGGGCTTGTCGTTGTAAAGACTGAATATTATGAATTTTTTTAAGATAAGACTGACATTGTTTTTTTCCAGCATAGACAGGTGATAAAAACAAAAGGGCTACAACTACAATCAATATGATATTGGTTATCATTTTATCGCTCCTTGATTAATGATCTTAAGGGCTATGCCCATCACACCTCAAGCTGCAGATTTCAGCAAGTCGAAAAAGGGTTAGCTCCAAGGCATTGATTGAAGAGAATAGTTATTCTCGATAATTGCTCCTACTGCCCAATATTATCTAAATCAATAACGTCGGAGATGACCCTTTATCGCCTGCCCGTAGAGAGCTAAGGGAGAAATCAGTTCGGCGTTGCGATACTTGATAAGGAAATAACCATTCTCATCGTATCGCGCCTTGCTCTGATTTCCTAGCTTAGCTCTGAAACTTTATCTTTAGGTGTGATGGGTATAGTTTAGCTTGTTTTTTTGGCTATACTTAACCTAATATCAAATAAACAAGGATGTTGTTTTGAAAAACATATTACCCTTTATATTTATAGTGATTACTTCACTACTTTCTCCCATCAGCTTATCTATGATGGATAATTTAAAGCCGAAAATTCAACTTGCAACGACCTATTTTTCACCTGAAAAAATCAATGATTATTGGGTGAGTGAGAAACTTGATGGGATGAGAGGTTATTGGACAGGAACAACCTTATTATCTCGCCAAGGAAATAAAATAAATGTGCCATCTTGGTTTATTATGAACTGGCCAAACATTGCTATGGATGGTGAGCTTTGGATCGGTAGAGGAAAGTTTCAAGCAACAATATCATGTATTAAACGCCTGGCGATTAATAATAGTTGCTGGCGTAACATCAGGTTTATGCTCTTTGATTTGCCAAAAAACACCTCCCCTTTTACTCAGCGCATTACTGCCATGGAGGCATTAGTTAAACATCACCACTCGCCTTATTTAAACGTAATCACACAATTTAAAGTCACCACCATTAAAATATTAGACGAAAAACTCATTGATATCGTTAACAACGGTGGCGAAGGCTTAATGCTACATCACCAAAATGCCTATTATACCCAAGGGAGAAGTCGCCATTTAATGAAATTAAAACACTATCAAGATGCCGAGGCTGTTGTTATTGAACACATTAAAGGTCGGGGTAAATATCAAGGGATGTTAGGTGCTCTTGTTGTTAAAACGCCTGAGAATATTAGCTTTAAAATAGGTTCTGGCTTTACCGATAAACAACGTAGTAATCCTCCCCCCATAGGAAGTATTATCACCTATAAATATACTGGTAAAACACTACGGGGTGTGCCAAGATTTGCTAGTTTTCTACATATTAGAAAATAGCAGAAAATTGTCACTCAACGTCACCTTATAAGGTTAAAATTTATGGAATTGCATTTGTGGTTATCTTTGACTGCCATTTGTATGCTAGGGGCACTGTCACCGGGGCCAAGCTTAGCAGTAGTCATTAAAAACACTTTAGCAGGTGGCACCCGTCAAGGTTATGCAACATCTATCAGCCACGGATTAGGTGTAACACTATATGCTGCAATTACCGCAACAGGTATCGGCCTTATAATCGTACAATCGCCGATGATTTTTGCTGTTGTTCAATACTCCGGAGCCGCTTTTTTATTATACTTAGGTGTTAAAGCGTTACTCAGTAAAAAATCCAGTATTGATTTATCTCACCAAATAGAATCAAACGCAGCAGGCATTAATGGTTGGCGCGATGGGTTTTTAATCGCTTTCCTAAATCCTAAACTGGCTATATTTTTTATAGCATTATTCAGTCAATTTGTTTCTGCTGAAGCAAGTGGCCAACAAAAAATGATAATGACGGCCACAGTAGGTACTATTGATACCCTTTGGTATTGTCTAGTCACCTTCACCTTATCCCGTGGTAATATCATTGATAAACTCAAAGAAAAAAGCCACATTGTTGATAAAGTAACCGGAACCTTTTTAGTGCTTTTAGCGGCACGTGTTGTCTTAAGTTAAGGGCTAATTTAAAGACTAATTGCGATTAAGCACTAAGCCTTTTTACACTTGTCGTTTAGTTTAAAGGTACTTAAACAACAGTACTTTTAAGCCTTTCCCTTGATGCGCCTCTTGGTATACAGAAGGTGCTGCTATTTTTTGCAAGTAAATGCACTCTGGGCATTCTCTTGCTACCTCTGCTAATAAAAACTCTTCATCTAAATCAGGTGAATTTAAACAAAGCATCAATAATCCCCCTTCAACCATAAGTTGCGGTATACGTTTAATGATTTTACTGTAATCACGCTCTATATTGACACTGCCTTTTTGAAATGAGGGCGGATCACAAATAAGTAGGCCATAAGGACCATATTTTTTCAATCGACTATAAGACTTAAAAATATCAACACCTTCAAAAACAACTTTTTTTGTATCTTGATTGTTTAAACGGTGAT
Source organism: Alteromonadaceae bacterium (assembly GCA_047621305.1). Classification (GTDB taxonomy): domain Bacteria; phylum Pseudomonadota; class Gammaproteobacteria; order Enterobacterales; family Alteromonadaceae; genus Colwellia_A. Next base: position 58,999 of record JBLHNB010000004.1, read on the forward strand.
TTTCTCTGCCTTTACTTAGTGATGATTTACTTAAATCAACATTAACGATTTGTCTAGCACCGCCGGCCAATGCCGCTACCGAAAACGCACATGTATAAGCAAATAAATTAAGTACATTTTTACCTGATGCCTTCTCTCTTATCCAGTCACGACCGTTGCGCATATCGAGAAATAATCCGGTATTTTGCGCTTTACCAAATTCAATATGGTAACTAAGCGCTGATTCACTCACGATAGTATGACTAACCTCTGCCCCGAGTAAGACCTCGGTAGGAGCAAACTTTAGGTAACGACGCTGTACCTGTATAGATTCGCACTCAGCAATGAGATCATTTAAAGCGTTTGCTTGTTCCATCAGCCAATCACTATCAACCTCTTGGTATAAGGTAATTAAAACCACAGGAGCAAGCCAGTCAACATTGATATGGGCAAGGTTGGGGTAAGTATGTCCTCGGCCATGAAACAGACGCTGACATTCAGTTAAATCACTTATTTGGATATGTTGGATCATAAAAAATCTTCATTATTAAAAATATCGTCACTCATTAATATCGGAGTGACCGTAATATCACCTGCGTAGCCGCAAGCACTGTATTTTGTCTGGATGAGTATACATCCTGTATATCGTCACTCTTTCACATCCATGTGATCGTGACATACCATACATCCTGTATATCGTCACTCTTTCACATCCATGTGATTGTGACATACCATACATCCTGTATATCGTCACTCTTTCACATCCATGTGATTGTGACATACCATACATCCTGTATATAAAAGGCCAACAAATTATAACATTTGTTGGCCTAGTACCGTCATATCACCTTGCTTAAGTAAAACGATGTTTCACGAATAAGCTAAAAACCAAACAAGCTGTAAGCAAAGAATTTTTGTGCCACGGTATTAATAAATATACCAAAAACAATCACCGGAATAAAAGTACCCAGTGAGAAGTTAACGTACTTCTCAACCCAAGAACCTTTGTAATTTTCATTACCGATAGATAACTCCTCAGACAACTGCTCTTTTTTCCAACGGTAGCTAACAAAAACACATAATAAGAAACCATTTAACGGTAAAATAGTGTCATAAAAAACATCATAAACCACGTCAAAAAAGGACCTTGTGCCACCAGCATATGAAGTGAATTCAGTTAAAAATAACACCATACCAAACGATAACATTGCCAGTATTGCTAGGATCCCTGATGTGATAAGTAAAATATTTAATGACTTTTTACGTGAGTGACATTTTTCACTGATCAGATAAGAAACAGGTACTTCCATAATAGAAACTAAAGAGGTTATCGCTGCAAAGAATACTAAAAGAAAAAAGAAGGTTGCGACAATACTAGCGCCAATGTAACCAATTGAGGTTTGTAGTGCTAAAAATATTTTAGGAAGAAACGAAAAAATCAATTCAACACCACTGCTACTTAACTCTGCAGGGTTAACATTAGGATTAAATGAGAATACGGCAGGTAAGATCATCAAACCGGCGATAAACGCTACGGCAGTATCTGTCAGGGCAACAAGTTTTGCGGAATTTGGAATATTCGTTTGATTATTGATATATGAACCATAAGTGATCAATATACCCATGCCTAATGATAATGAAAAGAAGGCTTGCGACAAAGCACCATTAATTACGGTAGGTGTGAGTTTATCTAAATCAGGTATTAAGAAAAATTTCACTCCTTCTATAGCATTATCAAGTGTTAATACAAAAAGAACCATGCCAATTAACATTATAAATAATGTCGGCATCAGTATTTTTGCAGCGCGTTCAATACCATCTTTTACACCTGCAACCAAAATAAAGCTAACAATACTCACAACAGCTATCATCGCCACAAAGAGGTAAGGACTTTGAATAAATTCACCAAAGCCACCTGTCGCCAAATATTCAAGTTGTCCTGACACGATTAACACGATATAACCAAAAATCCATACCGTGAGCACCATATAAAATACAGCGATCATAAAAGGTGTTAACACTCCTAAAAACCCTGCTAGTCCCCAAAGTCTACTGCCACCACTTAAGGCTTTATAAGCCCCAACAGGTTCCTTTTGAGTTTTACGACCCACCCCCATTTCTGCAATCATCACGGGTAAGCAGATAAAAAATACAAAAAGTGCATACATTAATAAAAATGCACCACCGCCATTTTTTGCGGCATTTACGGGAAAACCAACTAAATTACCAATACCCACAGCAGAACCTGCTGCTGCTAAAATAAACCCAATTTTGGAGCTAAAATGTTCTCTTGCTGCGCTCATAAATGTCCTTGATTATTATATTTGTAGGGGACTAAATTATTATTTTTACTCAACCTTGTGTGGTTGAATAAATTTTATTTTGCCAGATGCTATCAGGGTTTTTTACGAATGTCTTGTTTTAGCGATAGGACTAAACAGTAGAAAGGTACCAATTTTAGTCTTTTTATTAACAAAAAAATAAAAATAGAATGTAAAACAATGAATTAGGTTTTTATGCAGCATTTTGTTGTGATATACAAATGATCTTAATGGGTAAAGAATTTTGAATTCATCACCGCTAATATGCTTTCAGCCTCTTGTGCAGCATAGGCCGCAGCTGAAATTAGATCATCCTCAGATATTTGCAAGTTAGCGCATAATGATGAATCGACGGTTTGATCATAAATAAACTCATCAGGATTGCTATCCACGAGCACTAAACGAGAAGCAAGATAAAGCACCTTTACATCTTTATTAATTTGAATGTTATGTGCTTCATTAAAATAACGAATAGGTAGAATGATTTTTTCAGGGATTTGCCAAATTTTAAGTAACTCAGCGGAGATATCCGTATAGGTAAAACCAAAATTTTCTTTTTGTAAGGACCACGGCAAATGTTCAGATGAGTACATTTCACAATTTTTTGCAACCGCAGGGGTAATTTTAGCAACAATAAGTTCGCCAAAATTTTGTAATAACCCCGCGACAAATAGGCGCTCGATATCTGCTATTCCCGCTGTTATTGCTAAATTTTTAGCCGCTAGCCCACAAACAACACTCATTCGCCAAAATCTTTTTAAATCAATCGCTTGATTTGAAAAATGTTTAAATGCTGATGCAGCTACATCAACTAACATCATATTATAAATAGACTGGGTACCAATAATCGTCACGGCACGGGAGATGGTACTTATCTCACCAGGAAAACTATAAATGGCACTATTAGCAATTTGTAATAAACGTGATGTCATTGAGGGATCAATACTAATAACATTCGCAAAATCAGCAATAGAGGACTCATCATCCTCCATTAAGGCTTTAACTTTAAAACAGGCATCAGGCAAAGCAAAAGAGCCATTTGCTTGTATCGCGTACTCATGTGCATCCATCAATGATGCCTTTAAATCGACGATTAATATGATTACAGCCTAGTCTTTGATTGTAAATAGTACAAAGTATTTACGATAGAATGGGAATACCTTGGTCTTGCTTGACTTGCTCCGTTACAACATAGGTATGGGTTTGTGAAACAGCAGGGAGTTCAACAATAGCACCAAGAATTTTTCGATAAGACGCCATATTTTCAAAACGTAGCTTCAATAAATAATCAAAGCCCCCTGCCACCATATGACATTCAACCACTTCTTTTATTTTTACTACTTCTATTTTAAATTTACTAAAAATATCCGCAGTGGTTCGATTAAGCGTCACTTGAATAAATGCCGTCATGCCATATTTAAGTTTTTCTGCATTTAAATAAGCACCATATCGTTCAATATAGCCTTCAACTTCAAGACGTTTTACACGGTCTAAGCAGGGACTCGCACTTAAATTTACAATTTTAGACAGTTCAACATTTGAAATTCGACCACTTTTTTGTACCGTATTTAAAATGGCTAAATCTATCTTATCTAGAGGTTTTGCTTTGTATGAAGACATAATATTGATAGTTAATAGGGAGATTTATTGATTGTACATTAGGATGTGCTAAAAAAAAACGAGCATCAACTGTGCTCGTTTTATAATAGGGTAACAAATAAAAATCGCTACCCTTTATTCATCTTCTTCAACTAGGGTCATTAAAGAGGTATTGCCACCTGAGGCAGTGGTATCAATACTGATGGTTTTTTCCGTTAATAAACGTTGGATCAAATTATCAAAATATTCAGATGTGATCACCGGTAAAATAGCACCTGCACGTTCCGCAAGTTTTTCACTGATGTAATGTTTTCTGTCACATTGACTATCAACAACAACACCGGCAAGCGCTTGATGCTTTAACATTTCCTCAAGGTGACATAATTTAGCCACTTGCAAAACACCGTGCGCTGCACCTGTTGAAATAAATTTATCTCTAAATGCCAATGCTTCATCGTAAAATAAGTCGGATACCACAGCAACCACTGTATTACCTGTTGCCAATGCCGTTACAATTGAAAGCACCCAAAAATGAAAACTGGTATTTTTATCGGCAAAACAGAGCACGTTACCACGGTTTTCTAAATATATAATATTTGACTCACCTGTGGGGCCCGGTAATTGCTTAGGCTTCTTCATCAACTTTTCGATATTAATTAATTGTGAGCGTGCCGCCGCTAATGTTCTGTTTAAATCATCGGCTAAATCATCAACAATTTCAACATGAGCTATTTTAGCCAACAACTGACGAACATTAGATATACGGGTGTTTAAGTCAATCAAACGCCAACTTTGTTCAGCCGCTGCGGCCTTATTCATGATTAATCCAGCTTCTTCTTGAGCAATGGCATCACCTTCTAAGGCTTCTGCTTGTGCAGGTAAGAAGTTAAATTTATCTTCGTTAGGTGTCGCTTTTTCTTTCACTAAACGAGTTAAATAATTTGGCCCACCAGCTTTTGGCCCTGTTCCCGAAAGACCACGGCCACCAAAAGGTTGTACACCCACAATAGCGCCAATCATATTGCGATTAATATATATATTACCCGCTCTTGATAATTTGGCTAACCCAATCGCACGATGCTCAATACGGCTATGAATCCCCATAGTTAAACCAAAACCCGTACCATTAATTTGATCAATAACCGACTCAATTTCCTCGCCTTTAAAACGAACAATATGAACGCAAGGACCAAAAACCTCTTGTTTTAAGACATTGATATCCGCAATTTCATATAAACGAGGTGCAAAGAAGAAATGACCGGCCTTATCATCAACGTCATCAGATAATTTACATTGATACAATAACTTACCATTAGTTTGCATATATTCAGCATGAGCATTTAACGCATCTAAAGCTTTTTGATCGATGACCGGCCCAACGTCTGTTGATAATCTGGCTGGGTTGCCAACATGTAATTCAGCCAATGCACCTTTAAGCATAGTGATCACATTATCAGCAATATCTTCTTGTAAAAATAATACCCGTAAAGCAGAACAACGCTGACCAGCACTTTGAAAACCTGAAGAGATAACGTCATCAACCACCTGTTCTGGCAAAGCTGTTGAATCCACTATCATACAGTTTTGTCCGCCTGTTTCAGCAATCAAAGGTACTTGATCACCGCCACGATCAGCGAGAGTTTGGGAAATACGTGTACCTGTTTCAGTTGAACCAGTAAACATCACGGTTTGGATACGACTGTCAGGAATAATAACACTTCCAACTTGGCTGCCACGGGCAATAACCGCTTGCACAACATTTTCAGGTAAACCAACAGATCGCATTAACTCAATGGCACGTAACGCAATTAATCCCGTTTGCTCCGCTGGTTTAGCAAGTACGGTGTTACCCGTAGCAATTGCTGCTGCCACTTGCCCCAAAAATATAGCTAGCGGGAAATTCCATGGGCTAATACATAAGACAACACCACGTGCTTCTAGACGATCATCTTTATTTAACTCAATCGCACGAGCTGCATAGTATCGACAAAAATCAACAGCTTCACGTACTTCATCAATACCATCTTGGGCAACTTTACCTGCTTCTTTTATACAAAGCGCGATGAGCTCGTCCATATGGCGCTCTAAAATATCACCAATACGGCATAATAAAGCTGCACGTTCATCCACTGCCGTTTGTGACCAGCTGATAAAAGCGGTTTCAGCATTGTCAATCATCACCCGCATTTGTTCTTCGTCATGATGATAATGGAAACCAATAATTTCACGATGATCAGCAGGGTTTCTTACCGGGTTGGCGTCTTCTGGCACTTCATTTTTATTAAGAAGATGTCCTTCAAGCCACTTATCTAAAGCCGCCTTTAGTGGCATAATTTCAGTGATATCGCTTAAATCTAAACCTTTTGAGTTATTACGTTCTTCACCATATAAAGCAATGGGTTTAATAATTTGATTATTGTATTTGTCTTTAAGGCGTTGTGTTTTTTCAACTGGGTCTTCTAATAAAGACTCAACCGGTTGGCTGTCATCAACTATCGCATTAACAAATGAAGAGTTAGCACCATTTTCCAATAAACGACGTACTAAATAAGCCAGTAATTCTTCGTGATAACCTACCGGCGCATAAATACGACACTGAATACCTTCATCTCTAACAATTTGCTTGTATAAAGAGTCGCCCATGCCATGTAAACACTGAAATTCAAACCCTTCTTTATCATCACCTGCTAATTCAACAATCGTCGCTGCAGTATAAGCGTTATGCGTGGCAAATTGAGGGTAAATACTGTCGCGATACTCAAGTAATTTATTAGCACAAGCATGGTAAGAAACATCGGTAGATGACTTACGTGTAAATACAGGAAAGTGCGCTAGGCCTTCTTTTTGGGTATTTTTAATTTCCGTATCCCAATAAGCACCTTTTACTAAACGCACCATCATCTTACGATCAACACGTACGGTGAGTTCACGCAACCATTCAACTACAAAGATTGCACGTTTTTGGTAGGCTTGTAGTGCAATACCAAAACCATCCCAACCCGCTAATTCATTGTCCGTAAATACGGCTTCAATGATATCTAAAGAAATATCTAAACGCTCTGATTCTTCTGCATCTACGGTTAAACCAATATTATAGCTTTTGGCTTGCAAACATAAGGCTTTAAGTTTTGGCACAATTTCATTCATTACCCGACTTTTATGGGTAAATTCATAACGAGGATGAATCGCAGAAAGTTTAACTGAAATACCGGGGCTTTGGCGTGGGTTAGCTTTGCCTGCACTACTGATATTTGCAACTTTACCAATAACGTCGATAGCATCTTGATAAGACTTCATGTAGCTGTCTGCATCTGCCATCGTTCGAGCACCTTCGCCCAACATATCGTATGAATATACGTAACCTATTTTTTCTTTTTCGTTGGCACGTTCGGTCGCTTCAACAATAGTTTCACCGAGAACAAATTGTTTGCCCATAATTTTCATGGCAAAATTCATTGATTTACGAATAACAGGTTCACCTAAACGACCTATGGTTCTTTTTAATAAACCAAATTTATCGTTAGAGCGTTTATCATTATACCCCACCATTGAGCCTGTAATAAGCAGTCCCCATGAAGAAGCGTTAACAAATAATGAATCACTAGAACCTAAATGAGAACTCCATTGCCCTTGCGATATTTTGTCACGAATTAATGCATCTTGCGTATGTTTATCTGGCACACGTAGCAGTGCTTCAGCCAAACACATCAAGACTACACCTTCTTCAGATGAAAGTGAGTACTCATTTAATAAGGCGTCTATGGCACCTGAGCCTTCTTGATCTTGACGAATTTTCAACACCATTTGACGTGCTCTTTCCCAAGCTCGGCTACGTGCACTGACGTTAACTTCTGCTTCAGGTAAAATATGATCAATGGCAACGTTTTCATCAATACGATAAAAATCACGAATTTTTTGACGAATAGGACAATCGGTAATTAATGACCCAGAAAATAACATAAATAAATCCTCAACGGTTTTTCCAAACAAATTATAGCCGATAGCTTGGAGTAGGCTATTAGACTGAAATAATGCTTATTGTATATCGTATATTGCTTGTTATTTATTACGATATTTATTTTTGCGTATTCTAGAGTCAAAATAACAAAATGTGTTAGTTATTTTTATGTCTTATACAGACTTAAATATGGTTCTTTGAAAAGTTCTCCAAATATAATACTGTAAATGATAATTTAGCCTGATAAAGTTACCACTTTACATGCCAACAAATATTGATTAACGTCTTCAGCAGGCATAGGTTTAGCAAAATAATAACCTTGCCCATAGCTACAATCCATTTTTTTCAATAGTTGCGCATCAGCTAAGTTTTCAATACCTTCCCCTACGGTAGTCATTTGTAAATTTATTGCTAAATCAATTATCGTTTTGATTATAGCTTGGTGATTATCATGTTCATGCACGTTATTAATAAATGAACGGTCAATTTTCAAAACATCTATCGGAAAACGGTGTAGATAGCTCAAACTTGAATAACCCGTACCAAAATCATCAAGTAAAATTTTAACACCAAGCTGCTTTAACGCTTGCATGTTCTTAAGCACAATATCGCTTTTTTCTAATAATGCGCGCTCTGTTAATTCAATGCGAAGTTGACGAGGTAACACGCCTACTTTAGTAATAATAGCAGCAAGATCTTCTGCTAAAGTTAAACTGAAAAAATGATCACTAAATAGATTACAGCTAATATACAAATCATCACGTTGCAGCTCTGCTTGCCAAATTTTTAATTGTTGACACGATTGCTCGATGATTTGAAAGTCAATCGCCATCACTAAATTCGTTTCTTCGGCTAACGGGATAAAATCATCAGGGAAAACTAAACCACGTTTTGGGCTTTGCCAACGAGCCAGTGCTTCAAAACCCACTATGTGGTCATCGCTTAATCGTACTATAGGTTGGTAATAGGCTATAAACTCATGTTTTACGATGGCATCACGAATATCGACTTCTAGTGCTAGCGTATCTTGAATTTTATTATGCATGCTTGCATCAAACACTTCATAGCGCCCTCTGCCCTTGTCTTTTGCATGATACATGGCGATATCAGCATCTCGTAACATAAAGTCAGCATTTTCGTAACGCTTGTCATTAAATAAAACACCGATACTAGTGCCAATAAAAACAGGCTGGTTTTCAATAGTAAAAGGTGTCGCTAGAAACTCTGTAATACGTTTAGCGATGTCAAAAGCTTCTTGTTTAGCATCTAAATCTTCAATGAGAATAACAAACTCATCACCACCAAAACGAGCTACCGTATCTTTCTCTCGTACTAATGCTTTCAACTCTTTTGCTACTATTTTCAGTAATATATCGCCCGCATGATGCCCAAGACTATCGTTAACAACTTTAAAACGGTCTAAATCTAAAAAAAGCACCGCAAAGAGGTTATCGGGGTCTCGAACGCCACAAGCAATAGCATGGTTTAGTAGGTCAATAAAAATAACACGATTGGCTAACCCGGTTAAACCGTCATGAGAAGCCGCATGGGTTAACTGTTGTTCAGCCAGTTTTCTTTGTTTAATTTCAGCTTCTAAAGCAGCAGTACGTAATTTAACTTGTTGTTCCAACAAATCATGGGTTTTACGTTCAAAATCGGCTAACTCACGTCTTTTAATTGCGGTAGACACATGTTGAGATACAAAATTAAGTAACTCTGCATCTTGCTCTGTATACACGATACGTCTTTGATAACTTTGAATCACCATAGCCCCAACAACGTCACCGGCATGAATTAACGGCACACCTAACCACGATGTTATTTCTTTTTCTGGCTTAGTCGAGATAATACCTTTTTCGTAAAGGTCTAACATCTCATCACGGGTTAACAGTATGGTTTTTCCTTGACGAATGACCACTTCTGTATAGCGATTTGAAAGTTTTCTAGGTTGATAGTCTTCTACTGGGTTTTTAGAGTTTTGATCTACATAATAAACAAATTTCAAGATATCGCTTTCATTGGAGTATCGGGCAATATAAAAGCTTTCTGCGTTGATGAGCTGACCAACAATATGATGTACCATCGCGTAAAATTTATTAATATCGATAGTGGCATCATTCGTTAACTCAGAGATACGAAACAAAGACTCTTGCAAGAGCTCTGATTTTTCTCGTACTCTAATTTGTTGCATTAATTCTTTGGTTCGTGCATTAACCGCTTTTTGCAACCTTTCATGATCTTGTAGGCGGGTCATGGTCGTTACAACATGTTGAGCTGTATAGACTAATAATTCTAAGTCTTGAAGCTGATAACGAGTCGACTCAGAATAACTTTGAATCACCATGACACCAATAACAAAACCATCAAAAATTAACGGTACACCTAACCAATCAGTACCTTGCACACCAAGATGTTTGATTTTATGACGACTAGCAAGTTCTTTGACTAATTCGGGTGTAGCCAACAGTGGTTTTGCTGTTTCAATAACGTAGTTAGTCATCGAACCTTCAAAATCTTTTAAAGGGATAGGACCTTGTAGAAAAGCATCCTTTTCATCAACATGATAAACAAACTGTATTGTTGCGAGTGTTTGATCATATAGTACAATGTAAAAATTTTCAGCGTTCATTAATGACGCTATAGCTTGATGAACTTGGTGATAAAAGGTATCAATATTGTCACAATCATTTGACAACTGATTGAGTTTAAAAAGCGTATTATATCGATCTTGAAGTTTTTGATACTTATCCAGTAACTTCAACGTTTCTTTGGCCAGTTCCGTGTCTACTCCTGATAAACCTTCAACTTTTTGGCTTAATGCTTCCGTCATAAAACCTATACAATTTTAACGATGATTACCGAATATAATGACGTTAATTGTAGAGAATATCTAGTCCTGATTACAAAAGATTACTATTCAACTTATATGTGCGAAGAACGATCACCTTTTTCCTAATTAATATGCCTTAAAAAACAACAAAGCTCTGATTATCTTATTATTTATTCTTGATAGCCTGTTCAATGCTTTCCTTATTACCACATATAGCCGATTGCTTATCATCACGATAATAACGAATGTCTATGCAATCGCTTTGATACTGACGTTCGAGTTCAGTACGTATAATCGGGCGACCTTTCGCATTGGTTATTTGACGCTGTAAAGACTGGCATTGTTGTATTTGCTCTGATACTAACGTGATATCTTCACAAGCTTTTTCGGGTGTTGCACAGCCTGTAATAGCAAATATACTGGGGACAAGCAGATAAAATAACGGTTTCATGGTTTGTTTCACTTATAAAGTTGTTATCGAAAATGGTGATTAAAAGCTTTTTAATCAAGCTATTATAGTCAGTAAAATTTACCCGCGATAGTTTTTATCTCCCTTTAAATATATAAGCGAGCCTAAACTAGTATAATAGTCGTTAATAAAACAAGTTCTTTTAACTACGGAAAATAATATGCAAGTTCAAGTTGTCGACTATTTGTCAGAAGATGCCCCCCAACGCTTTGTCGAAAGCTTAAGGAGTACGGGTTTTAGTGTATTAATCAATCATCCCATTAAAGAGGAGTTAGTAACTTCTATTTATAAAAACTGGCAGAATTTTTTTAATCATGACGAAAAACATAGTTTCGCTTTTGATCCAATAAAACAAGATGGATTTTTCTCTGCACAAGTATCTGAGACCGCTAAAGGTCATCAAAAAAAAGATATTAAAGAATATTTCCATATATATCCTTGGGGTAAAATCCCAGCGCCGTTAAAAGATGAAATTCTTAATTATTATCAATTAACATCACAACTTGCCGGCGAACTACTCGACTGGGTTGAGCAATATAGTCCTGCAGAAATCGCAGCAAACTATTCTGAGCCCCTTTCAAAGATGATCGTCGATACACCTAATACTTTATTACGTGTTTTGCATTACCCTCCAATAAAAGGTGATGAAGAACTCGGTGCAATAAGAGCTGCCGCTCATGAAGACATTAATTTATTGACCATTTTACCCGCAGCTAATGAACCCGGCTTGCAAGTACAGCAAAAAAATGGCGAGTGGCTTGACGTACCTTCAGACTTTGGTAGTTTGATCATTAATATCGGCGACATGTTACAAGAAGCCTCAGGTGGCTATTTTCCATCAACCAGCCACAGAGTAGTTAACCCTGAAGGTGCTGACGGTCATAAGTCAAGAATATCGCTGCCGCTATTTTTACACCCACGAAATGAAGTGGTGCTGTCAGCTCAACATACGCAAGAAAGTTATTTATTGGAAAGATTAAGAGAATTAGGTGTAAAAGCATAAAATAAATAATGATGTAGATCGACACGAGTACAACAAGGCTCAACAGAATGTGCCATGTGATCGTGACATTGCCTGCATAGACGCAGGGCACTTATGATTTATCAGGAACAAAAATAATGACCGTTCATCGACGTTAATGCCGTGAAGGCAGGACGCCTAAGAGCGGTCTGAACATCGTCACTCTTTCACATCTATGTGACCGTGACATACCGTTCACCCTGAACATAAAAGCCGCTATCAGTTATGATAACGGCTTTTTATTTTTACCTGAAGATGAACTAACGATACGCTCTTAAGAAATTACTTCTACTTGTTCGACAACATCATCCGTCGTTTTCTTTTTACGTTTCACCAATGCTTTTAAATCTTCAATGATGATATACAAGCTAGGTATTAAAATTAACGTGACCAATGTCGCAAAGAGCACACCAAAAGCTAATGATACCGCCATTGGAATAACAATCAGCGCCTGCATACTTGTTTCAAAGAATATAATAGGCACTAAGCCAATAAAGGTTGTTATTGACGTTAACATGATTGCTCTAAAGCGTTTAGTACCGGCATGCATAACCGCGTCTGTTAGTTTCTCGCCCGATTGCCTTGCTTTGTTAACATAATCGACCATAACTAAGGAGTCGTTAACCACAACTCCTGCTGCAGCTAAAATACCAAATACGGAGAACATATTAAGGTCCATGCCTAAAAGTAAATGTCCTAAAACGGCTCCAATCACACCAAAAGGAATAACGATCATGATCATGGTCGCTTGCGCGTATGATTTCAAGGGTATAGCTAAGAGTGAAAAAATAACCATTAATGAAATCATAAAGTTACGAAACTGCTTACCTGCACTTTCCATTTCTTCTTGAATACGTCCTGAAACCTCACTTTTAACCAACGGATATTTACGCAATAACTGTGGAATGTAGTTATCTCGAATGTCTTTGGTTACTTCAAAAGGTTCTATTTGCTCTGCATCAACACTTGCCCAAACATTAATGGTGCGATTACCATTCTCGCGACGAATGCGTGTGACACCTTCGGTTAATTTAATATCAGCAAGTTCTGATAGTGGCAATTCGGCACCATTTGGCGCCTTGATCATCACATCGTCAACATGACCAACAGAACTACGTTGATCAAGCGGATAACGTATCATCACTTTAACTTCTTCAGTGTCACGAAGAATACGCTGCGCTTCTAAGCCATAAAAACTGTGACCAACCTGCGAGGCTATTTCTGAAAGCGTTAGTCCTAAACTGTAGGCTAAAGGTTTTAAGGTAAACTGTACTTCTTTAGCACTGGTTTGACGACTGTCATTTACATCACCTATACCTTTTAAAGTATTGAGCTTACTCTTTAAGTCTTTTGCTGCGGCTAAAAGCTGCATATCATCATTACTCTCTAATCGGAAAGCGATATCACCATCATCACGGCCACCACCAAATAGATTGTCTGAAATATTAAAAGACTTCACTCCGGGTAAGTTTGGAATAGCTTTACGCCATAATTCTGCCAGCTCAAAAGTATCCATAACACGGAGTTCAGGGTCAACTAATTTCAGGGTAATGCTACCCGTAGTACGACCACGTAAACTTACGTCCATATCAGCGACCATTTTTTGACCGTATTCGGCTTCAATCTTTTTATCTACATCATATAAAATATTGGTGACCTTTAAGACCGTTGCTAAGGTTTGTTTATCAGCAGCATCAACATTCATTTCAATTGTTACGCGAGGGAAATCATGGGGTATTTTAGGTTGACCAACGTAACGAACTAGACCACCACCAAATAAGCCCGCAGCGACTAACATCACACTAATGAAGAACATTAATACCGCATAACGATATTGAATGAACACTGCTAAGCTGGGACGATAAGTATTTTCAATAAAACCTTTTAACTTATTATCGATAGCGTTGCGTATACGATCCATAGGATTTTTAGGGTTAAACTCTTTCACCTTCATTTTGACTAAATGGGCGGGCAAAATAAGTTTTGATTCTATTAAAGAAAATATAAGACAAAAAATAACCACAAAACCGATAGATCGTCCAAATGCCGACTCAGGGCCATCACCAAGCACAAAAGGAATAAAAACAGCAATAGTCGTTAAAACACCAAAGGTAGCTGGCATAGCAACACGTTTTACACCTCGAATAACGTTTTCTGCACTATGACCGTGTTGCTCTATTTCCTCATGGGCACTTTCTCCCATAACAATAGCGTCGTCGACCACGATCCCCAGCACCAAAATAAAAGCAAATAAGCTGGTAATGTTGATCGTAACATTGACAAATTCCATTGGCATCACTAGTAAGGTACCTAAGAAACATACCGGTAAACCCATCATTACCCAAAAGGCTAAACGTACGCGTAAAAATAGCGCTAACATAATAAAAACTAAGACAGCACCACTTTTCATGTTATCCATCATCATGTTTAAGCGGCCCTCAAGGTAGTAAGTCATATCAACCCAAGTTTCTAACTTAACACCTGCAGGTAAAACTAAGCCTTTTTCTTCAACATATTTGTTAACAACTTCAGCGACATCGGTAATACTTTGATTATCTGCAGCACCAACAAAAATAGTCACTGAGTTTTTACCGTTGAATTTTGAGTACTGTAAACCTTCTTCAAAACCGTCATTAATCGTAGCTATTTCACCTAAGGTAACTTTTGTACCGTCTGCTAAAGTAATCACAGGAATACGCTCAAACTCATAGCCACGATAGGCTTGATTTTCCACGCGTAGATTAATGTAACCATTTTCAGCTCGAATTTGCCCAGCAGACATATTACGTGAATGATTACGCACAGCCTGTGCAACATCATCAAATTGTAAGCCATATTCGCGCAGTTTGTCTTTACTCACTTCAACTGAGATTTCGTAGTCTAAGCCACTAAATAGCTCCGATATATTGACAAAAGGTAGTTGCTGAATTTCATCATGAACGCTGCGACCTAATTCTTTTAGTTCGCCATTGGTCAGGTCACCATATAAGCTGATATACATCACTTCTTGACGAAATTTTTCTCTCTCAACCTTGATACGTTCCATACCATCAGGGAAACTCGGTATTGAATCGATAGCAGACTTTACTTCCTCCAAAACAACTTGAGGGTCATAATCTAAATCCACTTCAAACCAACCATTTGAATAATTTCGATTCGAGTAAGTTATCACTCGCTTAAGACCTTGCACCGTTTCCAATGCCTCTTCTATCTTAATGGTTATACCTTCTTCCACCTCTTGTGGAGCAGCTCCAGGGTAAGGAGCAGCATAAGATATCCAATTAATTTGTACTTGTGGAAACATCTGTTTATTGATGGTACTAATTGTAAGAAAACCACCCACTAAAATAAATATCATCAGGAGATTTGCCGCAACACTGTTACGTGCAAACCAAGCAATTAAACCTTTGTTTGTATCATCCATTAGTTAGTCCTTAACGCTTGCAATTTGCGTTTCAACTTGCTCTTCAGCAACTTGCTCGATGTGCTCACCCGGTAAAGCTAACTTCATACCGTCAATGGGGTAATCAAGTGCAGAAATAATCAATTGGTCACCATTAAGTAGGCCACCCGCAACGACCACATTACTGCCTTCTTGACGTACAATTTCAATATTTGCATAGTGTAATTTTGAATCGCTATCTAAAATGGCAACACGGCCTTTGTTAACCAAGTAACGCGGCACTAAAGTCGCTTGAGCAAGTTTCAAACCTAGTATTTCAGCATTAACATAAGAGCCAAAACGTAAAGGGGATTTTTCATCACCTTGCGCATTTAACAGATAAGGATCATTGATTTCAGCAACGAGATAACTCATTCTACTTTTATTGTCAATAACACCTTCACTTCGTGCTATGTTGGCATGCCATTGCGTAGCTATTCCTGCAAATGTGCCCTCTAATTGCACTTGTGAGTTAACACCACCGCCTAATAAAAATTGCAATTGATTATCAGCAACAGGTAAACGAATTTCAGCAACATCAGTACCTAATAGTTTACCTATCATGCTACCTGTACCAACAAATGAACCTAAACCAATACTGCGATTATCTATCATTGCATCATACGGAGCGCGTATTTCAGTACGCTCAAGGTTTCGTTTGGCACGAAGTACTGAAGCTTGTGCAGATTTAACATGAGCAAGTTCTTGCGCTAATTGTGGTTTACGCAGACTTAATTCTGTGGGTGACGTATCGGTAATACGTTTCCACTCACGTTCAGCAACTTGCCCTTGCGCCTGCTCTTTTTCTAATGCAGCACGTGCCGAGGCCATATTAGCTTGGGCTTCAATAAGTGCCGCTTTGTAATCATTAGGGTCTATACGTGCTAACAGTTGCCCTTTATTCACAAAACCACCGCGTACAAATATTGGCGATAATTCGACAATTTGACCACTGACTTGTGCAACGATTTCGGTTTCATACTTGGGTTTAACAACACCGTAAGAATCAACCGTTAACGTCATCGGTGCAACAGTGACAGGTTCAACGGCCACGATCGGTGTAATATCTACTTTAGCTTTTTCTTCTGGGGGTGATTTCATTGCTGAAAATCCAACAAAAAGTAAAATACCAACAGCTAAAATTGCAATAGGTACGATTATTTGTTTTTTCCGTGTCATCGTTAAATCCTCGATAAATATGATCAAATGTAACAATCCATTAATTGGCTCTATGATAACGAATTATCAGTAAATCCAATCAATTAAGTTGTAAATCCTTATTACAAAAATCGCGCCGAAGCTTAGAGATATTGAAAAACACCTAAAAAACCACAGTAACCACTTGTTAAATAACAATTATATATTATGATAAAAATAAAAAGGCATCTTAATAAAAGATGCCTGATAAATTAGTTTTAGTCGTTTTAACCAAATATTAAACTTTTATAAATATTTTTCGACAATATAACCAATATAAAATAAGCCATTGCAGTAACACCATACCACCAAAGAGAATTATCTCTTGTATACCTATTGGCGAAATATCAATAAAACCACCAAAAATGCTTTTAGCGGTATACTTCCAATCTATGATGCTACTACTCAAATAGATAACAATTGAATTGGTACCTATCACCGCAAAAAACTTCGCCCATTGGATAAACTTCAGCACATCAATTAAGGTATAAAATAGCGTGAGCAATAAGGTGCTGTAGCCGACCGTAACCAGCACAAATGAACTGGTCCAAAGTGTCTTATTGATCGGGAAAAACATCCCCCACAAATAACCGGTAACAACCAAAGCGATGCCAACCAGACTCAAGCGTGAAATAAGTCGTGTCGGCGTTGCAATATGTTTAATCATATAACGACCGACAAAAACACCAGCAAGGGCATTAACCACTGAAGCTACATTTGAGAAAATACCTTCTGGGTCTAACGGTAAATTACGATAAGTTACGCCAGGCAATAATGTTTGGTCAAACCAAACATTCAACGCCCCTGTTGAGCTAAAATCACCCCCGCCATATCCCCCCAGCGAGACAAAACTTAACAATAACCAATAACCCATTAATATTGTGCCCGCGATAAGCCATTGTGTTTTCTCGCTGACGTACCAAACCAACATAGCGGCGACAAACCACGCGATACCAATGCGCCCTAAAACACTGACATAACGAATAGCATCAAATGATGCCGGTACGCCAGTGCCCCAGCCATGGTTATAGATAATACCAAATGTAATTAAAAGTAATAATCGCTTTATGCCTTGATGCAAAATTGATTTCGCTTTTTCAGCAGGCAGGCTAGCAAAAGGTTTAGCAGCAATACCTAAGCTAACCCCAGACAAAAAGATGAAGAGAGGAAATATTAAATCGTAAGCAGTAAAACCATGCCAAGTAGAATGCTCCATTTGCGCAGCAGCCATTTCAAAAATAGGCCACCCCGTAACAACAAAAAATGCGGCGAAGAGGCTTTCAGCACCCAAAATCCATATCATATCGAAACCACGTAAAGCATCAATCGATAATAATCTTTGCTTTTTTGGGGCCGTTACATTTGCCGTATTAATACTGTTCATAAGTTTCCTGTTTAATTATTATCTTAAATATCGAAATTAGTCGCTATATTTTCTGTTAAGTAATACAAATCAATCTCACTATAGCCAGTCTAAATAGTAAAATCCACACCAATAGACAACGCTGTCATTTTAGTCATATACAAAATAAATAAACAGAATAAATAAAAAAATCAATTTTGAAACATTTTGTTATGATATTAACTTGAGTTATCAACCTTTCCCCTTAACAATGGGAGTATCAATCGCCTTTGAGCAAACGTTATGATCGCAAAAATTAATGCCTTTTTTAAAAAAATCAGCGAAGCCACAAATGTTGAGCAACATGATGAGATAACCATTGAAATTGCTTGTGCGGTATTATTATGTGAAGTGGTGCGTGCTGATGGCCATTTAGATAAACAAGAGGAAATTAAACTCTCTGCTTTATTGGTTCGCCAATTTGATCTTGAAAAAGACGAAGTCGAGAGCATAGTCCACAAGGCGTTATTTTTAAGTGAACACGCCACTGATTTTTATCAGTTTACCTCGAAGCTAAATCAATATTATTCTATCGAAGAACGCATTAAAATTGTCGAGTTATTATGGGTGCTCGCTTATGCCGATGGCGAGCTTGCGAACATTGAAGAGCATATCATCAGAAAAATTGCCGACTTACTTCACCTCAGACATAGCGAATATATTCAGACCAAAAGAATTAAAACTGTCTAAACCTCGTACCGATCGGTTATCATAGCCTTCTACAGCAATTCTTTTATTATTTATACAACGAGTTCTTATGGCTGACATTGGCAAATTCAATACTCTTTCGGTTATCGCCATTACCGATAAGGGCGCGTACTTAGACGCTGGTGAGTTAGGTGAAGTACTCCTACCCAACCGACAACTTCCTGAGGATTGTAAAGTTGATGATAAAATTAATGTATTTATCTACCTCGATTCTTCAGAAAGACATATTGCGACGACAACAAAGCCTTTAGGGCAAGTTGATCAATTTGTATCGCTTAAGGTTGTAGAAGTCAATAAAATGGGCGCTTTCCTCGATTGGGGCTTACCTAAAGATTTACTTGTACCATACAACCAACAGCATAGCGAGATGGAAGTCGGTAAGTATTACCTGGTGAGAATTTATGTAGATCTAACAACCGATCGCATTGCAGCTTCAAGTAAGTTAGACAAATTCATTGATATTTGGCCTGCTGATTATCAAAAATGGGATAAGGTCGAGTTGATCATTGGTGGCAAAACAGATTTAGGCTTTAAAGCGATTATCAATAATCAACATTGGGGATTACTCTACGATAATGAAATCTTCCAACCGTTGCGTATTGGCAAAATTATTACCGGCTATATTAAAAACATCCGTGAAGACGCTCGTATTGATTTGAGTTTAACACGTACGGGTGAAGGTAAAGTAAATGACTTTAACGATAAGTTGCTTGCCTTTATTACAGATAATAATGGTGTATGCCCACTTAATGATAAGAGCAGCCCTGAACTTATTCAACGTTTTTTAGGGGTAAGTAAAAAGACCTTCAAAGCAACAGTTGGTAATTTACTTAAAAAAGGTAAGTTAGTAAAAGAAGCTGATACCATCCGATTAAAGTAGTATCTGCCCCTTTCGACCTACACTAGCTTTACGCTATGTAGGTCGATATGAGTATAACGAGGCTCGACTTTTAAGTTGTCGATGTACAGGTTTATACCCACCACACTTCGACCTGCAAACAAAATCACTACTGAGTACCACCAATCGTCATTTCATCAATTTTCAACGTAGGTTGACCGACACCGACAGGAACACTTTGACCATCTTTACCACAAACACCAATACCCGCATCTATTGCTAAATCATTACCTACCATGCTGATTTTTTGCATTGCCTCAGGACCACTCCCAATCAACGTGACACCTTTAACTGGAGAGGTTATTTCACCGTTTTCAATCAAATAAGCTTCTGATGTCGTAAATACGAACTTCCCTGAGGTAATATCTACTTGCCCACCAGCAAATTGTGGGGCATAAATACCTTTTTCAACAGACTTAATAATATCGGCTGGGTTATGTTCTCCCGCTAACATATAGGTATTTGTCATTCTCGGCATAGGTAAATGTGCATAAGATTCACGACGACCATTACCGGTAGGTTTTACCCCCATTAATGAGGCATTATGCTTATCTTGCATGTAACCTTTCAAAATTCCTTTTTCGATCAATACATTATATTGACCCGGCGTTCCTTCATCATCAATATTCACTGAGCCGCGACGATTACTCATGGTACCGTCATCTACAATCGTACACAGTGGTGACGCAACTAGTTGACCAATTTTACCCGAAAATGCCGATGATCCTTTACGATTAAAATCACCTTCTAAACCATGACCTACCGCTTCATGCAGTAAAACTCCAGGCCAACCAGCGCCTAATACAACAGGTAACATGCCCGCGGGTGCATCAATAGCGACTAAATTAACCAAAGCTTGACGAACAGACTCTTCCGCGTAATTTAAATATCGCGCTTGCTTACCTTCCACTTCAAAAAAGTGACTGTAATCAGTACGCGCACCGCCGCCAGAACTGCCACGTTCACGTTTACCATTTTCTTCGACCAATACTGAACAATTAAGACGCACTAAGGGGCGTACATCTGTGGCAAAAGTGCCATCACTTGCTGCTACTAATATTTTTTCATACACACCAGACAAGCTGACAATGACTTGTTGAACGCGTTTGTCCACTGAGCGTGCATGTGCTTCAACTTCATGTAAAAGATTAATTTTCTGTTCTTGAGGTAAACTCGCAAGTGGGTCAAGTCCTTGATAAATTACCGGCTGACTTTGACGACTAAATACCTTTACACTGCCACTTTGTTTCGCATTAGTAATACCTTTAGCGGCATCTGCTGCTTTTTTTAATGCCGAAGGCGAGATATCGTCAGAATATGCAAAGCCCGTTTTTTCGCCTGAAATAGCGCGTACCCCAACACCACGTTCAATATTGTAGGAACCTTCTTTGACGATGCCATCTTCGAGCATCCAAGACTCATGACTACTCGATTGAAAATATAAATCAGCAAAATCAACTTCTCTTTGCACTATGCTTTCTAAGGTTTGATTTAAAAAGGCTTCATCAATTTGGCTATCAGCCAAGAGCTCACGCTCAACATTATTCATAAATTATCAACTTTATTTTAAATTTACTTTAAATTGGTTATGTTCAAATACTGGCATGGAACTTCGTACTTTTGCCAGTTTCTCAGGTGAATATTTTGCATTAATTAAACCTACGCCTGTTGCTAAGGAAGTCAATATTTCTCCCCATGGGCTAATAATCAGACTATGTCCCCACGTTTCTCGACCATTTTCATGAACGCCTTGCTGAGCAGCAGCAATAATATAAACTTGGTTTTCAATCGCTCTAGCTTGTAACAAAGCCTGCCAATGCGCATTGCCGGTTACTTGCGTAAAAGCACTCGGCACCGTAATTATATCAGCACCCTGCCCTCTTAAATAACGATAAAGTTCAGGAAAACGTAAGTCATAACAAATAGATAAACCGACATTAGCAAAAGATGTTTTCGCTAATATCGCTTGTTTTCCTGCTTGCGTATAATTTGATTCACGATAATTTTTTTCATTATCGTCAACATTAACATCAAATAGGTGTATTTTATCATAACGAGCCAATTGCTCTCCCTGTGGCGAAAATACACAACTACTGTTCGTAAATTTATCTTTATTCTCAGTGAGAATAGGCATACTACCGGCAACTAAATAAACATTATATTTACGTGCAAGTGCCGACAAACTTACCGCTAATGAGGACATTGATTCAGTTTGAAGAAACGTATTCTGCGCTAACGATAATTGCTCGGCATCCTTACCACCAAAAAACAAACAACATTCGGGCAATACCACTAAATGCTGCTCATCACGAGATAATGTACTAAGTTGTTGCTCAATAACCGATAAATTAGCACTGACATCAGGTACTGAGCATAGTTGCATAGCGACAAGATTAACCATCGATGATCCCCGGTTTAAACTGTTCTTTATGGGCTCTTTCTTTTAACGGGTCAACAAGTGACTGCTCATCGTCTAATGGTTTATTTTCAACAATTCGTGGTGGGGTTGAACGACCGACACTGATATTTTCACTTTTGCGATTAACCTCTCTCAGTAAAGGTTCTTCAACACTCCCGGTCACTTCAAAAGTAAATTCAGAAACGACTTTCGAAGTGATCACCTGATCAATTGCCACACCTGCTAAAAAGGTAACGGGATTTAACGTAGCAATCCATGCCAAGACAGGTAAGCTGGAAGTTAAGTTAGGTTTAAAAGAAATTCGATAATCAAGTAATTTCTGAGCTAAATCTATATTCCCCTTGATCGTAACTTCGCCAGTAGCCCCTTCCATCATTGTATTTTGAGTATACATTACACCATTTTTAATTTTAAAATCACCTTTGATTTCATCATAAAACATACCTTTACTAAAAATATCACGAAAATCTAATGTTAATTTACGAACCAGTGATTGCAAACTTAAAATAGAAAAAATACGCGCTTTATCTTTCACATCATCAAGGTAGCCATCATCAAATTTAGCACTAATATCACCATTAAGTTTCGCTAACGCAAAATTTTGTGGTCCGCCTTGCCAATTAGCGCTAAAGGATGTTTTTATACCACTGTCTTTTATTGTTGACTCATAACCAAGTTTCTCAATTTCTTGTTCAATATCTTTTGCAAACAATTTACCTTCAATCTTAGTTAACGAGACATCTTTACTATGCTGCCACTGGCCATCAAAGGTTAATTCGGTATTTTTTCGCTTGGCACTAAAGCCTTGTAACTTAATTAAATCCGCTTGGTCATGATTAATATCAAAACGTACCTCACCAAAGTCATATAAATCGATACTGCAATGTCCACACTGAAACCGTACGGGTGGTATTTTAGCAAACACCACTTCATTGTTTAAAAGCTCATTCAGTAACTTCTCACTCTCTTCTCCTTCTGAGTGTTCATTAGTCAAGTGAATAAAGTCTGCACTAATATCAATACCTTGAGTATACCAATTAGGATAAAATTTGATGTCGCTTCGCGCTTCCTTAGCATTAAGTTGTAATAACCACCAGGACTGTTCATCTTTTAAATTAAATGAAACATTATTGAGCCGTTGCCCAAAAAGATCAAAAGCAGCAACTGTTCCTTGAATACGTTCTGGTGCCTTTAATAAGGAGAAGCTTGAGCTAGGTTGATTAAGATCTGAATGAACGACATTAGTTGCCAAGCTGTCATCTATCAGTCGATCGTTGCCCATATTAACGGTATCGATAATATCTAAGATAAATGGCTGCCACTGAGAGAAATCGGCTTGTGCTAACTCAGAGGTGATATGAAAACCTTCTATAGGTAACAACATTATTTCATTGCCCAGAATAAGGTGTGAACGGGTAAAATTGACCTTGTCGTGATTTAAATCACCATAGAAGCTGAGCTGTTCGCCTAATGTTGCATTGATAATCGAACTTTCATGCTGCCCAATAACATGCACATTAAGTGTTTGAGCTTGGTGTAAATCTTTTGCATAGGGTTCAGGTAAGTTCAATTTTACCTTTTCTAAAAACGAATGTATTAAGAGTTCGTAGGAAAAGTCGCCTTTATGAGTCATATTAAGCGCCAAATCGCCCTGCCACTGTAGCATTCCCTGACCGTATTTTTTTAATAAATCAGGAACCTTTGCTAGCCAAACATCCTCTTTCCAATCAGCAGAAATACCGATATTAGTACCATAAAAATATTGATTATCTTTCGCATCAACATCTAAAGTTAAAGGTAAGTTCAACCACTTAGCAGACAAGCCATTAACTGTTATGACGTCATTTACATAAATGAGCTCACCATTGACCTTATTGAACGCCATATGAGGCGTTTGTAAATTCACATCATTATCTGCAAAAATAACATTGCCTTGAGCTATAACCTTGTCAAGATCATTTAAGGGTAAATTAAGAGAAAATGCACCATTGATAGGTTTTGATATAATGACTTGCTCAAGTACGTTGCCCACCGTATCTGCCATCGGACTGTTATTCATTAATTTAGTCACCAATACAGGTGACGTATTTTTTATCTGTGTATCTACCGTTAAAATTTGTTCATCTGATAAATCGGCTATTCCCGCCACAACACCGTTAACATCGATCCCCTCTAAGGTGCCACTTCGTCCGGTAATGATCATACTATTATTAGTAAAATTAAGATTAGCATTAAAGTTCTTGATCACAGGCCAGTCACTATCAAATTTGAACTTACTATCGGTTAGCTCTGCGTCAACAACAAAAATTCCACTGTGATCTTCAAACGGAAAAAGTGCTAACGGGCCATTAAATAAAACCTGTGCCTGTGCTATTTTTCCATCGACTAAGGCATTATTTAAATAACGGACCAAGTCATCTCCCATCAATAAGTGGGGATAAAAATGTTGTGCCAACTTAGCATCGCCGTCAGTAACATTGGCCAGTAACGACATTTCGGTCAAACCATCGTTTGGGCTATACACAGCAATATCAGCAACTAAGCTGATCTCATCAGAGAGCAGTTCAATATTATTCGCCTGTAGTTGCCAGCTTTGCTCATCAAATTCTATTGCTAAAGAGGTTTTAAGACGGTTATAAGGGATAGGTAATATAAAATGTTTATCAAAATCTAATGCTCCTTTTTCAGCGATAAGATTGACCTGCACCTGATTATTTTCTAGGTATACATCCCCATTAAGGTATTTAATACCTGGGATACCTTGGCTAAATTGTGAAGATAAATCCGCTATCAACGCAGTTGCGGTAATATCACCAGCGCTTTTTTGAAAATAAACGTCATTTAATTTCCCTGTAACGGCCAAATTTTCCAGTAACTTTTTTGTTTCGCTATTATCAGAAAATAAAGGAAATAGATCATCTAAATAATTAAGTTCAATGGATGATACGTAGGAAAAAAACGTATTTTCATTTTTTCTTAACTGCAGAGTAATAGGTTGCCAAGGTTGGCCGTTGATCACTATTTCTAATGGTGTGGTATGCAGGCTAAATTGTGTAAACTTTGCAAAGTTTGAAGCAACAAAGCCACCAGCACTGAGGGTAATAACTTGTGGCCCACTTTCTTCTTGCCAGCTAATTTCATTGTCACCTAAAACCAGTTCAAGCTGTTGGGCAATACCTTTTTCAATATTAAGCCAAGCATCAAAATTAATTTCTGAATGCGTTTTATCATTTTCAATAACAAAGAGTTTATCTAACCAAGGGGTAATATTAAGCTGATTAGCTTTTAAGTATAACTGACCACTAATATCTGAGAAATCGTTGCCCGTAACATCAAGTATGACTTTTAAGTAATTCGATGTTAAGCCATCAACAATAACATCGCCTTTAGCTCTATGGCGATCACCTTCGTTGAGCCAGTCGAGTTGACTGATTAAAAATGTTTTTTCCGTATTATTGGTTTTAATAATCAGTTGGCTATTTCGCAGGGTAAATTGGCCAATGCGTTCAAAAAACAAATCAGTGATTGGATCCATAGCAAATTCATCTGAATCTGGTGGATTATCCAGTGATTCCAATAATACTTTTGCGCCACTTAACGTAAAGTCTTTAGTAATTAAACGCCGTTCTGATAAGCTTTGCCAAAAATCAAAGCTCACATCAATTTTTTCAATGAAGATCTCAACCGCATCACTATCTAACAAACTGACATTTTCGGTCACTAATGACGGACCTTGCTTTGACCAGCCCATATTTAAAGAACCAATAACCACATGGCTATTAAATTGGTCATTAATATAATTCTGTACGTCTTGACGGTAATTATGTGCGTAAGGCAAAAATAAACGTAATGCGCTGATCAACACAGCAAAAAGCACCAGCAATATTGCCATGCTTTTATATAGCCTGTTTAACCAACGATTAGATACTGTTGAAATGCTCATTTATACTTTACTATTACCTGTTAAAATTTAGCGTTAAGCACTAAACCATTACCACATCAAACTGTTCTTGATTATACATGGGTTCTGTTTGTACTTTAATATGTTTACTAATAAACACTTCAAGTTCAGCGAGATTATGATATTCATCGTTGATTAATGCTTCACTTACCGCCGTTGAGGCATATACGATAAATTTATCAGCATCGTGCGCTCTATTCACCCGAACAATCTCTCGTAAAATAGCAAAACAAATAGTTTCCACTGTTTTAAGATTACCGCGCCCAGCGCATACCGGACATTCTCCGCAAAGGATATGCTCTAAGCTTTCACGGGTACGTTTACGTGTCATTTCAACTAAACCTAATGCCGAAAAACCACTGATGCTAAACTTAACATTATCCTTAGCCATAGCTTGCTCTAAACTATGCAGTACTCGGCGTTTATGGTCTTTGCTATGCATATCAATAAAATCAATAATAATAATGCCACCCAAATTTCTTAATCTGAGCTGTCGTGCAATCACTTGTGTTGCTTCAATATTGGTATTAAATATTGTTTCTTCTAAATTGCGATGCCCCACAAAAGCGCCGGTATTAATATCAACCGTTGTCATCGCTTCCGTTTGGTCGATGATTAAATAACCACCGGATTTCAGATCTATTCTGCGATGCAAAGCACGTTGAATTTCATCTTCAACATCAAACAAATCAAAAATAGGTCGTTCACCGGGGTAATATTCCAGTGCATCGGTTAAGTTAGGCGCAAACTCAGTCGTAAATTCAACGGTTTGTTCATAGGTTAATTTTGAATCAATACGAATACGCTCTAAATCCTTACCTACAAAATCTCTCAGTATTCGAAAGGCTAAGGACAAATCTTTATAAATAGCACTGCTGGTATGTTTACGTTGTTTACGCTCCATAACTTTATGCCAAACTCGGCGTAAAAATTCGGCATCATGTTTAAGCTCTTGCTCGTTAGCGCCTTCAGCCGCGGTACGAACAATAAAACCATGATTTTCATCACAGTAAGGAGAAACAATATTTTTTAAGCGGGTGCGTTCGTTTTGTTCTTCAATACGTTGCGAAATTCCCGCGCGTCCAGCATTAGGCATTAATACCAAATAGCGCGCTGCAACCGTTATATCGGTAGTGAGTCGAGCACCTTTGGTACCTAATGGGTCTTTAACGACTTGTACAACCAAGTGTTGCCCTTCACGTACTAAGGTTCTTATATCTGGCACTTGCTCTGACGCGTTGTCATCTTGGTTAAGCATAAGTTTCGAATTAATGTCTGAGGCATGTAAAAACGCAGCTTTGTCTAAATTAATATCAACAAATGCGGCTTGCATACCTGGTAATACTCGAATTATTTTACCTAAATAAATATTACCAACAATGCCACGTTTCGCTTCACGCTCAACATGTACTTCCTGCAAAACACCGTTTTCTATTAATGCCACCCGTGTTTCACTGGGGGTTACATTAATGAGTAATTCACCACTCATAACTTAATCCTAACTTAATTTATACCCGTGATATCTTGTACAGGTGTTGGCATACCAAATTGTGCTAATAGCTGTGCGGTTTCATATAAAGGTAACCCAACGACTGCTGAGTAACTACCCGTAATTTGTTTCACAAATTGTCCGCCAATACCTTGTATACCATATGAACCTGCTTTATCTTGCGGTTCGCCAGTATGCCAATAGCGTATTATTTCTGCTTTACTTAATGCTTTAAACGTAACGTCTGTGGTTACTGCAATACAATCAACCTGTTGGCCTTTAACAACAGCGATAGCCGTAATGACTTGATGTTGCTGGTCAGATAACAATAAAAGCTGTCTTAAACAATCATTAAGGTCTACAGGTTTACCTAAAATGTGATTTTCAAAGACAACACTGGTATCAGAGCCTAATACCAGTGTTGTTTTGGGGTGTTTTTTTGCAATAAAAGTCGCTTTTTCTATGGCCAGTCTGACCACGTATTGTTTAGCAGGTTCATTATCTTTTACAGTTTCGTCAATATCAGCTGAAAGGCAGGTAAACTGATATCCTAGCTGGGTTAAGAGTTCTTTTCGACGAGGCGATTTTGACGCTAAAATTAATGACGGTTTTGATTTCATAAAACGATTATTTGATCTTAAAATGACGACGCATTTTTCGTAATAACAAAAAGGCCCAAGGCCACAAGACAATTGACGTTATCACCGGATATAAATAACTAGGTAAAAAAGCAACATCGGTTAATAAACGTTGCATCCAAAAAACCAGTAAATGATATAAAGCCGCTAAGATACCGACAATTAGAGATTGTTGCCATATTGAAAAATTACGGATTTTTTGATAATTTTCGGCAATAATATAAATAGAAAGTGCCATTGCCGTTGCATGTACACCTAAGGTTGAACCGAGCAATACATCAAGTAAAAAGCCCATAACCCAAGCTGTTATTACATTCACTCGACTCGGCAAAGCTAAGCACCAGTATATTAAGACAACTAATACCCAATCTGGACGAAAAACATCGGCGCTAATTGGCATCGGAATGATACTAACAATCAACGCCATTAATAAGGTTAAAAGGATAATAATTCCGTTACGCGCCAGCATTTTCTTTATCCTTTTTCGCTGGTGTTTCTGATTTTTCAGCGTCTAATTTAGTACGTGGTTTTGGTGCAAATATAGACGTAGGTTTTTCTGGCCACAAAAGCAGTAAATACCTTAAGCGATCAATTTTTGCTACAGGTTCACTATGTACTTGTGCAAAGGTGCGCGATTCATCTTGGTTAACTAATACCACCGTAGCTACGGGATAGCCTTCAGGATATTTCCCCCCTAAACCAGAGGTTACCAACTTATCACCTTTTTGAATATCAAAGCTGTGAGGGACAAAATTATGCGTTAAACGGTCTATTTGTCCGGTACCTGTCGCAATTAAGCGAATACCATTGCGACTAACGCGAACAGGTACGGCATGAGTTACATCAGTAATGAGAATAACACGGCTACTGATCGTACCTACATGTTGTATTTGTCCAACAACCCCTTGGTCATCTAATACTGGCTGCCCTTCATAAACACCGTCATTAGCCCCTCGATTGATCACAATTTGATGTGTATAGGGATCACTATCAACAGATAATACCTCTGCCACCATTTTTTTAATATCAACGTTTAACGGCGAAGCTAATAATAGACGTAAGCGATCATTTTCTTGTTGGATATTATCTAACTGCATCAGCTGTTCACGAAAACGCAATTCATTAATTTTGTATTCTTGATTTTCTTCAATAAGGTGATTACGTGTCACGATATTTTCTGAAGCCCAGTCCATCAATTGCTTAGGTGTGGTCGCTATATATTGTAATGGGCTGACCATTGACTGTAAAAAGCCACGAATGGGTTCAAAGCTACCCATTTTATGATCGAAAAAAATTAATAATACAGAACAAAAAAGCACCAAAACAAGTCGGTGCTGTGGGGAAGGGCCATGTTTAAAAATTGGATTCATAACAACCTAAAAATCAGATTTTTCTTTGTAGGTTGTGGTTTACCTCGACAAAGAATTCACAAATATAATTGACTCTTTGTCGAGCCCAACGACCTTGTCAAACTCAACAACTTTGTTGAGCCTCGCTGTGCTCGTGTCGATCTACACACCCTATTTACAGCGACAAGGCGGGGAGTAAATTATTCGTAAGAGAATAAATCGCCACCATGCATATCAATCATCTCTAATGCTTTTCCGCCACCACGCGCAACACACGTCAATGGGTCATCAGCAATGACAACGGGAATACCCGTTTCTTCCATCAATAAACGGTCAATGTCTTTAAGTAAAGCACCGCCGCCGGTCAATACCATGCCACGCTCAGAAATATCTGAAGCAAGCTCAGGAGGTGATTGCTCTAATGCCACCATAATAGCACTAACAATACCTGTTAATGGCTCTTGTAGTGCTTCTAAAATTTCATTGCTGTTTAACGTAAAGCTACGTGGTACACCTTCAGCAAGGTTACGGCCACGTACTTCAATTTCAACAACTTCTTCTCCCGGATAAGCCGAGCCTATTTCGTGTTTAATACGTTCAGCGGTTGCCTCACCAATTAAACTACCAAAGTTACGACGCACATAATTGATAATAGCTTCATCAAATTTGTCGCCGCCAATACGTACAGATGACGAATAAACCACGCCATTTAGGGAAATAATTCCTACTTCTGTCGTACCACCACCTATATCAACAACCATAGAACCGGTAGCTTCAGATACCGGCATACCCGCACCAATTGCCGCTGCCATAGGCTCATCAATTAAATAGACTTCACGTGCACCTGCACCTTCTGCCGATTCCTTAATAGCACGACGTTCAACTTGCGTAGAACCACAAGGTACACACACTAAAACGCGAGGACTTGGGCGTAAAAAATTATTACTATGAATTTGTTTAATAAAATATTGCAGCATTTTTTCAGTAACAAAAAAGTTAGCAATAACACCGTCTTTCATCGGGCGAATTGCTTCAATATTACCGGGTGTACGCCCTAACATTTGCTTTGCCGCTTTACCTACTGCGGCGACACTTTTAGAGCCTCCAGCACGGTCTTGACGAATAGCCACAACAGAAGGTTCGTTCAATACGATACCTTGGTCTTTAACATAAATCAGCGTATTGGCAGTGCCTAAATCAATAGACAAATCGTTAGAAAACATGCCGCGTATTTTTTTAAACATAAGGGTGAAAAATCCTGTAAACGTCGTTGAAAATTTATCGCTTCAGCAAAACAGCGCTTAAAGAAGCTTAATAAATTACAGTAACAAATATTGCACATACAATTGTTAACTCATCATACCCCAGTATTTACAAGATGTGTGCATGAATTGTAAAAAATGACGTAAATAGACTGTTTTTTTAGATAAAGTGTTAAAACTTGCAGTGAACAGGAAAAATACGCTTGTTTTCAAGGCATTTTTTGCTCACTACATTCATTTTCAGTAATAAGTATTAATTGCCAACTTCGCGCCATAAAATAATGCGATCGTTACCGCGGTATAAACCAAAAGTAGCTACTGCCGTTGGATTATCATCGTAAAAATTTAGATCACCATTTTCATCGATATTATTCCACTTAAATTTAAACCAATCGGGCACTTCGTATTCGAACTCCAAAGCCCCTTGTTTATTGCCATTAGGTGCTGAAAAAATGAATTTATTAGCTATATCAGTGAACTTTCCGTCGACAAACCTTCCAATGACCGTTGCGTCTATATCATCTGTTCCTAGAGTATCAATCATGTCTAAATCAGTTAACCTATATTTACCGGTTGTAAGGCCACCACTCCAAATTGCACCGTTCTCGACTTTGTCGGTACCTTGAGGAAGAAGCAATGTTGGTATTGTGCAACTATCATACGTATTTGTCACAAAGCTAGTACCATTATAATATTGAGCATACATCGGCATAGATAAATCTTCAGTTTCAGGGCCGAAATTATTTTCAACAAACCATCGACCAAAACGAATATCAATACTATTATCAATAATTCCCGATCCGTTTGGCGTAGTTTCTGAAAACAATGGGTTTACGAAAAATTCTGTATCTGGCGTGGTTGAAGTATCAGTTGCTCTTATCGCTACACTATCACTATCAGCAATAGAAGTAATCGGTATCTCAAAGGCACTATTAAATGCTGCAACTACGCTACTTGCTGAACGGGTATAAGTAAAATGGTGGCCACTTGATAATTTATATTCCAACACCCCATTACCGATAGCTGTAATGGATCCAAGAGTAGAAACGTCACCCGTTAATTGTAAATTATTGCTGAGATGTGTTGCGTTTGGAGTGCCAAAGGAAATGATACTTTTAGGAGCGATCGTCAAGTTGCTAAGTTTCGCAAAATCACCAGCGTAGTTTTTGGTTATATTTGCTGTGCTATTGTAAGCCGTAATGGTTAAAATAGGTTCATCTAAGGTGCCGTAGCGAATACTGCCCTTATTAGCCGTTTCTTGACCACTATAAACCCAATTTTCACTTAGACATCCAGCCCCATGGTTCGCTACTAAATCTCCTTTATTATCTTTTTCAATCGTTTGTTGAAAGTATGCTGGAATAAAACGACCAATGTTTTCACTTGTTCCTGATGGACCATCGTAAAATGTGAAATACTTTTTAGTTGGTTTTGCGGTAATCTTAAAAACCCCCACTTCTGAGATTGTTTGGATTATTTCTTCCTTACCATTATCAGGCACATGACCATTAGCAGTACTATTTGTAATGGCCACTGGTATTACACCCAAAGAAACTGTATTTCCTAACGCAGGGGCAACAGTATTCACTGTTAATTCTATGTTATCCATTTCAAAGTTTGGTGTTATTGTATTATTGATATCATCACAAACAGCAGTAATACTTAGATTAAAGTCTTCTCCTGCTTTTTTAAATGCCAAACAAGTGGCATTGCCCTCTATACATTCAGCATTTGTATCGGCACTGGCTATAATTAATTTTGCAGGTACCGAAACAAAATCCTTACTGCCCGTCATACGTAAATCCGTATCAGCGCCACTACCATCATGACTCGCATGAAGATACAACTGTCCTGCATCGGGGTAGTTGATGGTAAAATCTGCTTCGCTGTTAGCATTAAATGCCACATCTATTGGCGTTCCCTCACTCTTCGCTAATAGATAGTCAGCGGCGTTATAAGTGAGTGTCGTTTTTTGACCACCTTCTTCAGGGTTCCAATATTTTGTCCAAAATTTCACGCTTTTACTAACATTTTTAAAACTAGGATCACATTTGTTAGAGGTTAAATTTTTCTGCACAGCTCTAATCGTGATGACCGACGATGCCTCACAAGAAGTTGTACTAATTTTATTGGTAATATTATCTACATCAAATATAAATCCAGCATCAGCAAAGTCCATATCACAACTATTATTGCTACCACCACTATTTATACACACAGTACTATTAGTCGGTGTAATCGAGGGGTTATCGATTGATAAAGTTACTGCAGAGCCAGCGGTGGTATGATTAAAAGCAAATGATATTTTACGTGTAAATGACAGGCTCTTTTTAAAATCACCTGCGACTTTAAAATTTAAGCTCACAACATCAGTGCTTTCGTTGCACGTGCCGCCATGAACATTAGTACAGGCTTTTATAGTGACTGTCTCTGGATCACAAGTTAAGCCGTTACCATCATGCAGTATTTCAAAATGGTTAAGACACTTTACTGCCGCACGTATTGTACCATCATGATTTTTCCCACTCCCTTGATTAGTATATACAGTTGATATGTCTGTCGCTGATAAAGCGCCCGAGTAAACAATAAATTCGTCAAGGGGTGCTCTAAAACCTTGGGCATTGTTTGTCCCTACAGAGTCATATGAAGTGGCTATATATTTTAGTGTGCCTATAGGGACGCGATTGACACTATCGACATAAATGCCATCTATATAAAGCTTGGTTACTCCGTTATTAAACACTAAGGCTAGATGGTGCCAATTACTATCTAGTGACGAAAATGAATAACTGCCATTTAAAGAGCCGTCTGCCACACTATACACTCCCCAACGCCAGCCATTGTTGCGATCTAAATACAAAAGATCGCCCCCCGCAGCCATAGAGCCAAGAATAAAATATCGGCTATTACTTGTTGATGTTGGCTTTTTAAACCATGTTGAGATACTAAAAGGTGACGTTATAGGAATTGACGTTTCAAAATGATGACTGTAATGATTAATATCAGCAGCCCGTTCAATTTTACCTGTTCCAAAGGTATTAACACTATTAAAACTGCTTGCTGAATAATTACCAAATTGGTCGGCAACATCATTATTACCGTTATAGGTACATTCATCAAAACGATAATTAGCAATAGCTACTGCACAATTAACCTCAGCACGTGTTGTGCCATCATGATTTTTTCCATTCGCTTGATTGGTATATATAGTTGATATGTCTGTCGCCGATAAAGCGCCCGAGTAAACCATAAATTCGTCTAACGGTGCTCTAAAACCTTGGGCATTGTTTGTCCCTACAGAGTCATATGAAGTGGCTATATATTTTAGTGTGCCAACAGGGACGCGATTAACACTATCGACATAAATGCCATCAATATAAAGCTTGGTTACTCCGTTATTAAACACTAAGGCTAGGTGGTGCCAATTACTATCTAGTGATGAAAATGAATAACTGCCATTTAAATAGCCGTCTGCCACACTATACACTCCCCAACGCCAACCATTGTTGCGATCTAAATACAAAAGATCGCCCCCTGCAGCCATAGAGCCAAGAATAAAGTATTGGCTATTATTTGTTGATGTTGGCTTTTTAAACCATGTTGAGATACTAAAAGATGACGTTATAGGAATTGATGTTTCAAAATGATGACTGTAATGATTAATATCAGCAGCCCGTTCAATTTTACCTGCGCTAAAGGTATTAACACTATTAAAACTGTTTGCTGAATAATTACCAACTTGGTCGATAACTTCATTATTGCTACCTTCATAGGCACATTCATCAAAGCGGTAATATGCGTCAAGTACTGACTCTGGAGCACCAATACACATATTCTTAAAATCGGCATTATTAATATAACTGGTTTGATAATTAAGGTTAGGGGCTTCACCTGATAAGCTTATATCCGCATGAGATGAAATAGCGCCATTTATCGTTACCGCTCCATTAATACTATTAGCACCTTTAGCATAAATAATGGCATTAATAACTGTTTCTACGCCGGTAATCGCAAAACCACCATCTATAATAATGATTAAGTCTTCAGGTTTTCCAGCTTCATTAATTTTAACATTACTCCAATTAACACCACCACGAAAAAATAACCTCGCCGTAGTTTCACTACCAGTAACAGCTCCAACAAATACCTTACCTTTATTGCCCAAGATATCGTCCAAATAAAAGTTATCTCCCCTAGGTAAAGTCGTACCGTTCGTCAAGTGGGCACTAGAGGTATTACTAGGAAAGTTGATCAACTGGTTTTCCGCACTTAAAAATGTTTCAATTTCATCAGGAAAAACATTTAAACACTGGGCTGCATAAAGATTAAAACAACTAAGTAATGAGAGTAAAAAGGTAAATATTATACGCCAAGCCATTATTTCAATCTCCTCGCTTCAACTTGTACCGTGCGACTGCTGATCACTATGCTTTTATTAAAACTCGTCGCTTCAATATCTCCAACACCACAGCTACCGGTACTGATCACACGGTAGTAGGCGATTTCGTTAAGTTTGGTAATATATGGCTCGCAAGTAACCACGGCACTACATGTATATAGCCCTTTAACATTAGAGAAGTTATAGGTCGGTAGTGGGGTTGTTATTGGTGGGCAGCTGTCACCGCCCGTTAGCGGAAAAATTTTTTGCAAATGTCCTTGCATGCCTGAATTAGCAGCCGCTAGTGCCCGCGTTCCTAACACTTCTTGTGCGATGGCTTCACTACTGGTTGATAAGACTTGCACTAATGCAGAGCCCAATAAACTTAAGACAACAATAACAAAAATAGCCATTACTAATGAGCTACCTTTTTGCTTGTGATTAATAATGTTCATAGGGTCAGTATCGGTTGATATTACGGGCATAGTCGTCTACAGAGTATTAATAGTGCTATCCTAAAGGTAACTCTAAGCGCTTGATTAAGCAAATTATCTTATCGATTCTGGAGTACT
Source organism: Alteromonadaceae bacterium (assembly GCA_047621305.1). GTDB lineage: Bacteria > Pseudomonadota > Gammaproteobacteria > Enterobacterales > Alteromonadaceae > Colwellia_A. The sequence continues at coordinate 94,891 of JBLHNB010000004.1, forward strand.
TAGGGCGTATAAAACAACGAAGAAAACAATACCTATATGAACTCTCATTAGCCTATATATATTAATTAATGGAACAACAATTTTCACGAAATAACTTAGGCTTTTTGCTAACACAATAATAACTTACAATAAGGCATTGTTTATACGAGGAATTTTCAACATCGCATCTTCCAGCTTTTCAACCCTAGTCATATGAACATTTTTTACTCAGTACATTACTAAGGTACATTACTAATATGTACTTCATTATTAAAAACAAAGTTTTCGTCGTTTCGGGTGAAATTCAACTTAACTTGCACTAAAGCGTTCCTTTGCAAAGTTGCGTTTAATACCGTAAAAGGAAGATTATTTATATCTAATGGAGCAACATCATAGGCCATTAATGCTTTTTTAACATCGGGAGCTGTAATAGGGTCAGGGTCTGGCGGCACAACTTGAGTTGCTGTGTAATCATACTTTTCATAACGGTAAATGCGTTGTGCTGTAATGCAATAACTAACAGGTTTGGCAACGATATAAAGTCTGTTGGTGGGCGATTCATTCTCGAAAGAAACAACTGCATCTAAGGTTAAGGTCCTTTCATCACCCACTGAGGTGACGGACTTAAGCCCAAATACCTTACCTGTTGCATCGAATTGGTTTGCAAAGACATCATTGCTATTTAACGGATATACAACTACTGAATCTAAACAAGTAGTCGCGCATTGATAATCATTATTATGCTCGTCGTGAAATTTAGCAGCCTTTAGCGTATCTGCTGCAGGTTTAGGCGAAACCGGAATATCGGTATAAATAGTACTCGCCTTTATCGGTACAAATTCGATACATTGAATGGTCGGCGCTACCGTTGAATCTGTCATGGTACGAACACTATTGGGTAGGGCATTACGTATTTCGCGATTCAAGCGCTCTACCGAAAAACGGGCGTTGCCTATTAACTCGTCACGGTCGGTAACATTAATATAAGATTGTGTGGCTAAGCCAATTAAACTGGTAATACCCACCGAACCTATACCTAATAATACGATAACAGCTATCAATTCAATGAGGGTAAAACCACGCTGTTTATATTGCCTGTGATGACTGTTATTTATGTGAACACGCCCATGATTGAGTGAATACTTGTATATCTTGGGTCGAATGGTGTTGAGGCTAATATAATGGCGAATACCGTGTTTAATATTGCTATGCCAAGCCATTAGAAGTTCGCCTTATATCCAGCAAATTCTATTGCTGTTCCTAAGGGTGTGGTGACCGTTACCGTTATCAGTTTCACTAAACTATCGTGTACGCCAAACGGCGCACCTGCTCCCTCTCTAACGACATCAACCTTGATTGTAAAACTCCCATAACCACTGTCTAAAGCAGAATCTGTAGATGTTTTTAAAATCTTGTAATCATTATAATCGTCAACATCGTCAAAGTCATTACGATCGTTTTCGCCGGGGTCTTTAGATAGCGCTGTCGTGCATTTTTCACCTATTTCAACATCCCCACTTTTATCTTGATCCTCATCACAACGTAATCGACCGCCAGCTTTATCTGAATTTTCATCAAACGCTTTCGCTAGAATTTCATTAAGCATAGATTGGCCGAGTTCAGCGGCTTTAATTTGATGGACTTGATCGACACTATTTTCTTCTGAAGGAATAATCAGCGAAGTTACTACCGATAAAGAAATGGCTAAAACCACAATACCAATAATGATTTCAATCAGGGTAAAACCCGTCGATTTTTTATATGCAGAGCACAATAAGCTAGAGCGCATGAATAAAACCCTCGGACTCAACCTTGATGGTCACTATTTCTGCGGTGGTTGTTTGCGTAATGTTGATCAAACAGCCATTCGCACAGTCATCTAAAGGACGTCCCATATAATCAAAGCGTATTTTTTTAGGATTGGGCTTATCATCGATATCAAAGGTAATATCATAACGGCTGTCGACTTCAGCGCCGGTTAGATCAGCTTGCCATTCAGGAGAAACTGGAAAAATCGTCACATCGCAATCGGTTTTATCTGGCACGCCATAACGTACTTTAGCATCATCAAAGACTATTTGATGACAATAGTCTTTGTTGGTATCGGTGTATTGCATAGCTCGTTGTTGGGTAAGGCGCAGTGCGGAAATAAGCTGAGCGCGAAACGGATATACTTCGTAGTCATCGCTGCCATTAATTTTTGGTAATGCAACCATAGCCAAAATTCCAATCAAAATAATGACAGTGATTAATTCTACTAAGGTAAATCCGTGTTGTTTATTCATTAAGTAAAAAGGAGATGTGTACCTCCTCTTATAATTATCGACATTAACTAAGGACAATCATTAGCTGTTTTATTAATAACTGGCGCTGAATTGGCATCAGCTGCATCTGTAACTGTAAACGTACAATTGTCATCTACGCTAACGACAAACGAACCTGTATCTTTTTTAACCCAATCAAGTTCATCAATAACATCTGCATCAAGCAGATATGTAAAGTTGTAGGCTTTAGCTGTAGCGCCAGTTGCACCAGTATCTGCGATAGTTGAAGGGTAGCCAAATTTCATCTTAACGAATTTCCCACTAATTTTAACCTCGCCATCGACAACACTTGCCAGCAAAGCTTTGGTATGCCCCAACGTCATAGCACTTTTAACTGCTGCTATAACACCATCACGAGACGCTTGTTTAGCATCACTAGAGAGATTAATAAACTTAGGTGCAGCCGTCGCCGCCAAAATACCTAAAATAACAATCACTACCACTAATTCAATCAGAGTAAAACCTGCTTGTTTTTTACTTGTTACACTATTTAATATTTTCATTTTACTGCCTCTATTCATCTGAAACTTTTGGTTAATTTAAGAAATGGTTAATTGTTAATTTTTAATTGTTATGGCTACTGAACTATTTGCTGGATTATAAGTAAAAAAGTTTGCCAAGGAATTAATATTAGTCACCACGTAAGTACCTGAGTTCTGAGGTATGGTTTCCTTTAAATAATAGGAGCAAAATGGATCGTTGGGAGCGCTGGTATCTTTAGTTGTATAATAATCAATATTATTGCCAGCCGTGGTATTTAACGTGTTAAACGTTGCTGTAATACTGGGCGGCTGCTGAAAAATATTATTCCACACTAAAACGCAGTCTAAGCCCGAAATAACAGCGGTCGCGGTAGTACTAAGCGCATAACCCGCTCGAATACCCTTAACTTTATCTTCAACGGTTAAATAAATTGTTGTGCCATCATATTCAACCGAATTTTGACTTGACGAATTTTTGGGTCGACCTTCAGCTTCCCACTGTGCTCTTGCTAAAGAGATGCCGGTGGCGAAACCACCCGCCATACCTTCGATGTTGGCTTGTTTTGCTTGATCGGTTAAGTCGATAAATTTAGGAATAGCGGTAACCGCTAAAAAACCTAAAATGACCACCACAATGACTAATTCAATGAGTGTGAAACCAGACTGCTTCTTCATAATAGCCTCTATCTTTTTATATTTGCATGTAATAATAGCATTAAATTAAGTGTAACAATGATTTACCGATAATGTCACCTGACAATTCATCCACTAATATCCTCTTTATAAAATATACAACACAATAACGATAAACTACAACCTACACCATCAATTTATGCTCTCCCTCACCATAACATTGCTAACCCTGCCATTTGCCGAGTTATATTCAAAATAAGCGCCTGATGGCAGTCCGTATTGGCAGATATTTCCTTTTTGTTTTCTATTTCGTGTTACTTCAACTACAGATACTGGCGATTTCATAAAGACCAAGGGTGCTTCTAACATGGTTTGCCAAATATTTTGGCAAATAAATTCATCACTTGCTGAGTCTATCCAACCTTTGTGATTAACCACTACTTGTTGCTGACCGCCGCTCATAGAACTAACTATCACCATAGTGGGTTGATTATCCATAAACCACTGCGCATGGACTAAATTTGCCTTGGCAGCAAAGTTATTAGCTAAGGCGGTAAAACCCGCAGTAGATAACGCTTGCTCTTGCTTAAAAAAATAATGAATAAAGGTTGCCATCAATAGAGCAACCAGCACAATGATCATCAGCAATCCTCCTAATGATCTTTCATTATTATCAGCAACCAGTTGTCGCGCCATTATCTTCCTTAAACCTACGTACCTACTCTGTTACTTACCTTCTTACTGGCCTTCTTACACCTACTTTTTACTTGTTGCTACTTACCCTTGAAAGCCGACATCATGTCCCACATAGGTGTAAATATACCCAAGGCAAGAATTAATACCATGCCCGCGACCATAGCGATCATAATCGGTTCAATTTTAGCGGTTAAGTTACCTAAGTCGTAGTCTACTTCGCGCTCATAATAATCGCCTACTTCGTCGAGCAACTCATCAACGCGCCCAGTTTCTTCACCTACTGCAATCATTTGTAAAACCAAGGAAGTAAATAAGGTACTGGCAAGGGCTGAACGCAATAAACTTTCGCCACTTTCAATAGAAGTACGTATTTTGAGTATTTTTTCACGCATAAAGCTATTGTCAACCGCATCAGCAACCAAGTTCAAACCGGTAGTCATTGGTACACCCGCTTTTAATACAATGGCAAAACTATGAGAGAATCTTGACAAGATTGAACGTTCGATAATGCTACCGACAATCGGTAATTTGGTCTTGCGTTTGTCCCACCAATAACGCCCTTTTTCTGTTTTTACATATTCACGAATACCAAAAAAACCAGCGATACTTGCCACCAACATTTGCGGCCAATAATCTAAGAAAAAGTTAGAACTATTAATTAATGCTTTAGTTGCCCAAGGTAAGTCAGCACCCAATTTAGTAAACATATTAGCAAACGTGGGAATAACAAAAATGTTTAAAATAACCATGGCGATAACCAAGGCGGCTAAAACAAAAGACGGGTATCGCAGCGCGGCTTTGATCCGTTTACGGGTTTCTTGCTCACGTTCAAAATAACTGGCGAGCTTTAAGAATGAACCATCAAGCTGACCGGTATTTTCACCTACATGAACTAACGAAATGAAAAGTGGTGGGAATATTTTACTGTGTTTGTTCATTGCCGATGAAAGCGCATAACCCCCTTCCAACTGACTAGCGATATCAAATAAGGCTGTTTTAAATTTTACCGAATTACTCGACTCAGCCATGCCATTTATCGCACGTAAAATAGGCACGCCCGAGCGCATTAAGGCATACATTTGCCGACAGAAAATGATCAAGTCATCTAAAGATACCACCGCAAAACCTAATAAATCACCGATGTCGATATTGGCAAGACTTTCACTATTTTTATCTTTTACCTTTGATGCTTCAATTGCAATGGGAATAATACTTTGTCGTGAAAGTTGCTCAGCGACCGCGCCAGGGTTAGCGGCTTCAATAATGCCTTTAACCTGTGAGCCGCTGGCATCACGTCCGATATAATTAAAGGTCGGCATATTATCCCTTAGCCCGTAACATCAACAGTTTCAACCAAACGCAGCACTTCTTCCACGCTGGTTACGCCTTGGGTGGCATAGTCAAATGCTGCCATTGCCAAAGGGGTAAATGTTGGGTTGGCTTTAGCCAGTTCGGTAAAGCTTTCGGCATCATCACGTTTAAGTGCGGTCATCATAGCTTCATTCATTTCAAGCAATTCAAAAACCCCGATCCGGCCTTTATAGCCAGTGTATTGACATGATTGACAGCCTTTGCCTTGTTTAAATTCTGCCGTGTTAACAACCTCACCGGCTAAATGAGTTAACCATAAAACTTCTTGGCTGTCAGGCTTATAAGGGACCTTACATTGCTCACAAACCCTACGCACTAATCGCTGCGCAATAACCGCTCTTAATGAACTGCCTACAAGAAATCCCGCCGCGCCCATATCGATGAGTCGCAAAGCACTCGTTATGGCATCGTTAGTATGTAAGGTAGATAATACCAAGTGACCGGTTAACGCTCCCCGTAAACCCATTTCTACCGTTTCTTGATCTCGCATTTCACCGACCATAATAATGTCGGGATCTTGTCGTAAAGCGGTACGTAAAACCGCAGAAAAGCTTAAGCCTATTTTACTGTTAATTTGTACTTGGTTAACACGAGATAAGCGATATTCGACCGGGTCTTCAACGGTGATTATTTTTTTGCTCGCTTGGTTCAGCTCACTTAAGCCAGCATATAAGGTGGTTGTTTTACCACTACCCGTTGGCCCTGTGACCAAAACCATGCCGTGGGGGCGAGATATTTGATGACGTATTCTTGCGATTAAATCTGCTGGCATTCCCGTTTGGTCAAACGATAATAACCCTGCGGTTTGATCAAGCAGACGCATAACCACAGATTCACCGTATTGTACCGGCATAGTCGACATCCGCACATCAATACTGTGACCACTGATTTGTAAATGAAAACGTCCGTCTTGTGGCAAACGTTTTTCAGAGATGTCTAAACCTGCCATTAGTTTTAAACGTAGTACCATGGCTGAAGCAATTTTATTTTCTTTTAATACGTTTTCTTGTAATAAGCCGTCAATACGCTGACGAATACGCAATTGATTTTCATCGGGTTCAATATGAATATCTGATGCACGCATTTGTACGGCATCTTCAAATACTGACTGTAATAACTTACCTACCGTTGCGTCACCACCTTCATCATCAAATGTTGACGATAAATCAAAATCAGACGTTTGATCATATTCATCTTCTAACTGGCTTGCAAAAGACTCAATATCCGCGGTACGGCGATATAAACCATCAAAAGCTTCGTATAATTGAGATTCCATCACCACGGCAAGCTTTAAACTTTTTGGCGCAAGCATTTGTTCTAGTTGATCAAGACCACCGAGATCCGCAGGGTCGCTCATTCCGACTAATACAGCATCCCCTTGGTCTTCAATGATCAGTGCACGCAGCCGACGAGCATGCACTTCTGGTAATAATAAGGCAACCTCCGTAGGAATACGGCGTTGACTGATATCTAAAAAAGGGACACCCAATTGTTGTGCTAAAAACTCAAGTAACTGACGTTCACCAATATGACCGAGCTCTACTAAGGCATCACCTAATTTTCGTCCCGTTGATTTTTGGCTATTTAAGGCCTCCATCAATTGCTCGTTAGTAATGATATGCTCATGAACTAGTAAGTCACCAAGTCGCATTTTTAATTTTGGTGCTGCCATATTATTCTCCGAGTTCGATAAGACGTTTTTGTGCAAATTCAGCGCTACTAGTCGACAAATTATGTTGCGCTATTGCCGTTTGATAAGCCTGCTTAGCTTTTAAAAATTGACTATTACTATCAAAAGCTATAGCTAAACCTAACCACCAGCGCCCTTTATTCGCTTGTAAATGAACTAGCTGCTGATAAGCTTTAATTGCACTTAAAAACTGCCCTTGCTGTTGCGCGGTGCTTGCCAATAATGTTTGATACTCAATATTTTCCGCATCAGCTAAAACCACTAACGTTTGTAATGCGCTTTCGCCCTGCCCTTGATTTAAGTATATACGGGCTTGCATTAAACGGTATTCGCTATCTTGTGGTGCTAGCGCAATGCCTTGTGATAACAAATTTAAAGCCGGTTGGTATGATTGCCGTCCAAACCATAATGCGGCTAACTGCTTACGTGCCTGTTTATGATTAGGGGTCAACAGTAATATTTCTTCAAAAAGCAGCTCTGCTTGCATAATGTCGTTATCTAAAAAGGCTTGTTTAGCACGCGAAAACTTTTGCTTTGCTAAATCTTGCGGCGACATTTTTCGTCTAGAAATAGTTAAGTTTGAGGGTATAGCAGGTGCAGTTTTATTTTCTATTGCATCAACACTAACCCTATCGACTAAGACTTTTGAGTTATCAACTGTGCCAGTATGACTAGTAAGTGGTCGATTATTATTAATTTTGTTAATTTTGTTATTCTGGATATTGGTTTTTGTAATATTTGGAGTGCTATTGGAAGTGCTACTGTCAGGATTAATGATAACGGGTGTGATCTGGTGCTGAGCTATTGCCTGAATACTTGTCTTAACATTTGTCTCAACATTTTTCTCAACACTAGCACTCGCTTTAAATTCTGCTGGGTTCACCGTCGCTTTATTTACACTTATTACAGGTTCAGCGGCATTAGTCGCTTGAACAATAGTGGGCATTGCGTTTTTTTGTGTCTCAGAGGAAACCACGGGGGTGTTATTATTTTTTTGTTGTGCTTTTAATAATTGATTTTCGTTATAGAGTTGCCAGAAAAATAGACCAATAATATTTAATAAAACAACAACAGCAATACTCACGATTATTACTTTTTTAGAAGCATGATTATTCGCCATCAATACCGCATTATTGGCCAATGCTGAGTTTTTATCAGCTTGGCGTTGATCGAGATCTTTTAACATTTGATTGATCACACTCAAGCGGTTATTCCCCATAAATAATAAGCAGATAACGCCAATACGATCAAGCCTGCGCTAGCCATCAATAAGCGATAGTTCACCTGTATTAATTGGGTATCGTCGGTATCGTTAATTGCTATTTTAAGGTGCCATGAATCAATTTGATACTGTCCTTGCCCATAAGCAAGCATGAGCATTTTGTGGCATAATATATTTACTAAGCGTGGCACGCCCCCAGTTGCTTTCGCTATTTTTTTACACAGTTTTTTATTAAACAATGCCACACCTTGGTAACCTGCAATTTGTAAACGGTGTTGAATATAATGCTCTACTTCCACCACTTTCATCGCTCGTAGTTGGTAAGAAAATGTAATACGTTGACGTAATTGTCTAAAATCATTTTCGTTTAAACGTTGGTCTAATTCTGGTTGAGCAAACATCACCACTTGCAATAATTTACGTGTTTCCGTTTCTAAGTTGGTAAATAAACGTAACGCTTCAAGACTGTCCGAAGGTAATGCCTGTGCTTCATCCAAGATTAGTACCACGGAATGTCCTTGCGTATGTAATTCTAACAATCGTGACTGAATGCGCTGTGTTAATAGTGATACCGACATCCGTTGTGCTTGCTTAACGCCTAACTCAGCAGCAACAGCTCGACGTAATTCATCAGGGCTTAAAAAAGGATTAGGAATATAGGCCGTAATAAAATGCTCGGGAATTTCATTAAGGAGTTTACGGCACAGTAAGGTTTTACCCGTGCCAACTTCACCAATAACTTTAATGAAACCCTCGCCCGTTTTCAACGCCGTCATTAATACCGCTAACGCTTCATGATGAGGTTCTAGCCCTAAAAAAAAACTGGTGTTCGGGGTTAACGTAAAGGGTAATTCTCGTAAACCAAAATGATACAAGTACATACTTTATTGACTTTTACTGTCGAGTTCTAAAGTTTGCTTATCTTCAGGAAACCATTGTTTTAATAAAGAACGTGCATCTTTTAATTGGTTGCTCCATGTATTTTGACCAACAACTATCGGTTTAAGCATAATCACCAGCTCTTTCTTTTGAGTGGTTTGACCTTTACTTCTAAACAATCCACCAACAAAAGGTATATCTCCTAACAACGGGGTTTTCGATTCATTATCCACTTTACGTGTTTCAATTAACCCACCAATAATCACTATTTCTCCTGATTTTGCACGAATGATGGTATCTGATTCACGCACACTACTTTGTGCTAAAGGTAGTGAAAAATCATCGTCACCGATGCGAATAGTTTTTGTTTGTTCAGCCGTAATACTTACTGAGGGGTGAACATGGAGTATCACTTCACCATTTTCATCAATCTGCGGCGTAACGTCTAATGCTATACCAGAGAAAAATGGTGTTAAGGTGACTTCTGGCGTAGTTGTGGTTGCTGTGCCTGTTGTGGTTGTACTAGAAACATCGGTGACAAAATATTCGTCTTTACCTACTTTAATCACGGCTTTTTGATTATTGGTTGCGGTGATACGAGGGCTAGAGAGTACTTGCACATTACCTTGTGTTGACAGTAATTTTATCACGCCTGAAAAGTCGGTGTTTTTAAAAGCAAGGCTAGTTACACCACCGATAGTACCTGAAATGGTATTTGCAATAATATTACCTGTGGTATTAAAGTTAAAATCGGTGTTATCCACATGGCCTAAAACGCGATCCCACTTAACACCTTGTTGATAGTCTTCATTGAGCGTGACTTCCATTATTTTGGCTTCAATGATGACTTGGCGACGAAGATGTTGCTGTGATTTATCAATAAACTTTTTAATGGCGATAATTTCATGAGGAAAAGCACGAACAGTCACTAAACCTGCTTGCGGAGAGACAATCACTGAACGATCGCCGCCACTGGTCGATTTAACACCTAATAAGGCTTGTAGGTTTTCTTTGAGTTCTTGCCAGTAATTAGATTCATTACTCGTATAAATATTGGTACCACTACTTGAACTTTGATTATTCTGTGCACCGTTACCGCTAGAATTATTTGAGCCATTTGAGTTATTTGAGCTGCGATTATTACTATTTGAACCACTGCCATTTGAACCACCACCTGAACCAGGGTCGTTTTCTGATACGCCGCCTGAACTAACACTGGTATTTGATGAACCACTTCGTGTGACAAATAAGTAGTTTAAAGCAATTGTTTCTGTACGCATTCCAGCTGCATAGACCTGAATTATTTTGCCATTACGTTGAATATTGTAACCGTAAAGTTCTTCAACAACGTCTAATGTTTCATCTAACGTCACGTCTTTTAGATTGAGGGTAATGGTGCCGGTCACATCAGGATGTACCGCGATACTATAGGGAGAATCATCAACAATAGCGGCAAAAAATTCTGCTGCGGCAACTTGACTTGCAGCTATTTCTAATCGTTTTTCAGCAAGTAGCCCTTGTTTAGCTTGTTGCATGGTTTGCTGCATTAGTTCTTGTTGCACAAAATTTGGTACTGCTGACAAAGGCTTTTGCAGAATCGGCTGTTCTGATATTTCAATAGCATTGTCGGAAGTACTGTTTACAACCGCCGGAACCTCAGATGCCGACTGACATCCTAGTAAAGCCAACAAGGCCAAAACAGGTGCGTAACATAACGGTGAGACTTTTGTGGTAAAATTTCGTTTATTATTTATTTTTTTCATGGGGATTTCACTACAACATCAGAAAATATAGTCAATGTAAGGCGTTCGTCATCTAACCCTAATGTGACACTTTTATCATTTACTACCAGCACTTTATGCCTACCAATAGTATCGCCCACTTTCAATACTTTACCATTAATTATTGCGGTACGAACTTTATCACCATAAACAATAGTTTCTAAAACTAATGGGGTAACTTTGTTAGCATGGTTCGCATCGGCAATACCATAAGCCGATAAGGGTTTAGTTGGGTCAACACTTTGCGCAAACGAATTAACCATCAGTAAAAATGAAGTAGAGAGTAAAAGAAACGAATAATGAAACAATTTAAACACCAATAAACTCCTTTTTTGTACTTAAACTATACATTTCTATTTCTAGTTCACTTATGGGATATTCTTTTATTTTATAATCAAATTTTTGCCAAAAAAATGTCCAAGGCAAGCTTTCTAATTGTGTTAAATAATCCCTTAACTGAAAATAACGTCCCTTTAATTTAAGTTTAATACCATGACGATACAAGCTTAATGAAGGATCGCTGTCTTGGGTTTCGCGTTTAGAAGCATTGTTGTTATTTTCATTATTGGTTGCGGCAGAAGTAACCACTTTTTTCGCGCCAACCAGTTCAAATGATAATAATGACACACCTTTTTTTACTTTAAGTAACTCAAGTAATGCGTACCTCATTTGAATAGGATCTATTAATTCTGAGGTTAAGGTGAGTAATTCGGCATCTACTTTATTGAGCTTATGTTCGTAAGTCAGTATTTGTTGACGTAGGGTAACATTAGGATCCGTTTGTAACGCTTGTTCAAACATTGTGATATTAGAGCGCTGGGATCTATTATCGGCGCTAAGCTGCTTAATATTTTTTTCAAGTTGGCGAGACTCGATTATTTTACTTTCAATCGCTAAAGTAAAAAAAACAAAACCAATAAGAACCAAGCCCGACAGTAAAATAAGATATTGCTCTCGCGGGCTAATGGTTAGAAATTTATCTGTGTAGACATGCCATTGTTTCATCAGTTTAATTTCTCCACTGCTATTTTTGAGCTAACGATAAAATCTGTCAGTTTTTGCTCATTTTCAGTTAGAGTGAAATTTACAAACGCCTTTCCCGAGAGTAACCTTGAATTTTCAAAACCTGCTAACCATGCTGGTACTGAGCTTGGGGTTTTAGCAACGCCGGAAAAACGCATATCGTCATTATCAATACTGACGCGCTTTAAGCTGATATCGGGGTGATGCATGGCTGATAATTCCGTCATTGCTGCGGCAAAGCCGATAACATTGGTACGGCCTCGATCGGTTAACTGATTATATAAGCCTTTTTTATTTGCTAAAATTAATTTTAATAGCGCTAATTGTTCAGTGAGTTCGTTACTGGGTTTATGCTGTCGAAGTTTTACTTCTAAAGCTGTGACTTGCGCCATCAGCAGTGAATTTTCACTCACTAAAGCGATATGTTGATTGTTGAGATTGGCTAATTGATATTGACTAAATATCATCCAAAAAAACATGAAAACAAACGTTAGAGCCCAAATACTAACAACGCGTTGCAACGACCATAGTGGTTTCTTGGGTTGCAGTTCAGCCTGAAATAAGTTGATGGTATGTTTGCGTAGGTCACTATTCATTATCGACCACCATGCCATTTAGCCTTGTTGCCCCAATGGCTACCGCAAACTCACGTTGCAGCTCAAAACCTGCTGGCATTGATAATAGTTCAACCGGTATATGGGTATTTTCAGCCAGTTTTCTAGCCAAAAAACCTTCATTAGCAATGGGGATGATTACTTTAATACTTTTTATTGGTGCCTGTTTTAATTGACGCTCAAAATAATCGATTGAACGTTGTATCTCTAAACTTAATGAGTCAATAACTGTCATTGCGAGTTCATCTTCACTTTTTGTGGATATTTGCGTATAACCACGTAAGCGTCGGTGAAAATAAACATGACCATCCTGCACAATGAGCAATAAAATTTCTTCATCTTCGCGCTGACAAACTAATAAACATGGGCTACTTTGCACCGGTAAAAGTTTCGCAAAAGCGAACTCAGCAATGGTGATCATTGTTACAGGTAAATCTTCTTTCTTAAGCCGTTCGACAATTTTTTTTAAAACGGAAAGCTCTGCACATACCACATTTATTTTTTCTGCCGTGCCAACCAATATTGGCCCATCAAAATAGTCGAGGATCATATTTTCAGGACTATAAGGAACTAAATCTTTGACCTGCCATTTTAATGCACCTAAAATTTCTGACTCAGGCACGTTGGGCTTATTAACTTGAATTATTTGATATTGTTCAGAAGATAAAACAACCTGACAAGCCCCTTCAAGTTGATGTTTTTTCTTCAATACGGAAAAACTGTGGACAGCATTTTTATTGACAACTTTTTGGCACTTACTTTCACCCTTATCGGGAATATGACAAAAAGCCAGCGATTGCTGGCGTAAACTAACGCTGATATTGTGCGTTGATTTGCTTTTTGAAAAAAAATTCTTTATTTTAGTATTGAGTGCCATTTATCGCTATTATTATGTTATTAAACGAAAACTCTAAAGTTATTATGCTCTATTCGCTGTTGTTCGCAAGTTTTTAATAACCTTATCTTTATTTAATATTAGACTAATATCATTTCAATTAATTTTTTTATTTTTCAGTAACTAAAAAATAAAAACTTTTAGTTACTGAAAAACTAGGTGACGGTATTCATATGGTTATTATTATCTTGTTAAAAATAATAATTACGCTAGGCGTAACGTTAAATATGTTGAGCAATAGCTTCTGAAAAATAATGCCCTTGCCCACCTGTAACGCCTAAGCGTAATAGCGTTTTCCACTCTTGTGGACTTTCAATTCCTAAGGCATATATTTCCACATGATAAAAGATACAGAGTGCATTTAAACTCTGAATAAACACCTGATTTTCTAACTTTTCATCAATATTGAGCACAATACTTCGATGAAGTTTAATATAAGAAATAGGACACGTTTTTAAGTAATTGGCATTAACGACATATTGCCCTACTTTGTCCGCCAATAATTTGATGCCTTTAGCGGTTATTTTTTCAAAGATAGGTAATAACTCAACTAAGTTGCTTACAAGATGATATTCACTAACCTCTATGATTAATAATTCAGCAAGTTCAGGTTTAATAGCAATTTTATCAAGAAAATCATTAATAAATTGCTCTGATAACAAGGACTCGATAGATAAATTAATACTGTAGTAATTTTTTTCAGTACGAGTAAGCATAACTTGCAGTAGTTTTTCACACGCAAGTAAATCTAACGCTTGTATCAATGCACACTTGCGCGCCATTGGGATAAAAATACGCGCACTAATTAATGAACCGTCATCATCTGTTAATTTTGATAGTGTTTCATAATGCAAAACATCCTTACTGTTACTCGCCATGACTGGCTGCAAAAATGTCATCAGCTTTCTTTGTTTAATAACCTTAGCTAAAAATGTTCGCCAACTTAATGAGCCTCGTACCCTTTCACGTGCTATCTCACCCTGATCATACATAAACCATTGTGAAGGCCCCTGTAATTGAGCGCTTCTTAATGCCATATCGGCTTCGGCCATTATTTGATAGGGCTTATGCTTTTCAGAAAAATAACTGATGCCAATATGAATAAGCACCTCATTATTCAGAACTTTAGGTAAGGAAACAGCCATTAGATTACTCAATAACCTATTCGCTAACTTTTCAGTATCAGAAAGATATATGCCCGGTAATAAGAGTGCTAATTCAAATTCACTTTGACGAGCAATGAAATATTGGCTTTTACTTTTCAATCGATATTGTATTGCCGTGATTAGTCGCTCAACATAGCTACTTGATTGTGAGTGCTCGTTGGTATTTTCTATATTGCCATCCATAAATTGGATAATAAATACAGCACCTTGTACGGAGTCATGTTTGAGTAGCGCCTCTAGACGATTACTAAAAAACTGGCGATTACCTATGCCAGTATCACTGTCTAATAAGATATTTTCGCGAATTTTCTGCGTATATTGATTGTCGCTATTGTGAGTTTGTTGCAACTGTTCAAGTAAAATTAAAATAGCTTGAGAGATATTATCCTTATTGTTTTGGAGTGCTGTCGCTAATACAAACGCCTCACTTTGACTTGTAGATAAGCTCGCCCATTGCTCAAGTTGTTGAAAAGGTTTTAAATATTGAGAAAGTTTTTTAAAGAAAAGCTGCCGAATACTTAAAGCAGTAATGATGTAGCAGATGACGAACAACCAAAATAGTGACGAGCTAAAGACCAATAGCCTAGTATCTGAATGATCGGCTAAGATATCATTTACAATAAAATAAATGAAAACTATAGACAAAAAAAACAATGCAATGGTAAACAAATCAAAATTTTTTTTTACCGAACTTTTAACCACTGAAGTCATAAATATTAATTCCATCAATATCACTGTCATTAATAATGTTTAATGTCGATGATATTACGCACCTTATAATAATGCTTTTTGATAACAATAACAGCCTAAGCATTGGGATTCTATTTTTATCTACTCAGTATTTATTAAATATGGAGTAACGCGCCGAGACCAAGTTAGGTCGACACGAATGCAACGAGGCTCGACAAAAGGTGAAATTTAAAGATTTCATCGGGGTAAACCACGAGCCACACTTTTTCTGGACATAAAAAAACACCGTGTTTTCAAAAGAAAATACGGTGTTTTTATTTTTAATATCCTTAACGGATATTAATAAGCAAATTTAGCTTATGCTTCAGCGATAACAATAACTTTGATACTAGTATCAACATCGTTATGTAAGTGAATAGCAATATCAAATTCACCGGTCTCACGAATAGTACCTAAAGGCATACGCACTTGAGCTTTAGCTATTTCAACGCCAGCTTCAGTGATTGCATCAGCAATATCTTTAGTACCGATAGAGCCAAATAACTTACCTTCTTCACCCGCAGATGATGCGATAGTTATTTCAGCTAATGCAACAATTTTAGTTGCTTTAACTTCAGCTGCTTTTAACGTTTCAGCTAACTTAGCTTCAATTTCAGCACGTTTAGCTTCAAAATGCTTAACGTTAGATTCAGATGCAAATACCGCTTTACCTTGTGGTAATAAGTAGTTACGAGCATAGCCAGATTTAACAGAAACCTTGTCACCAAGGCCGCCTAATTTGGCGATTTTATCAAGAAGTATTACTTCCATTTTCAAAACCCCTTTTTAGGTTACTTATGTAAATCAGTATATGGTAACAATGCTAAATAACGAGCACGCTTGATCGCACGACCAAGTTGACGTTGATATTTAGCTGCAGTACCAGTAATACGGCTAGGAACAATTTTACCACTTTCAGTGATATAGTTTTTCAGTGTAACAATATCTTTGTAATCGATAGAGGTAGCACCTTCCGCTGTGAAGCGGCAGAACTTACGACGTCTAAAAAAACGAGACATGGATTTCTCCTATATGGTATTACTCGATAATTCTGAATAGATCAGATTTATACAAATAACACCTTAATTAATCATTTCGAACGGTTAAAAATATTTATTTAACAGTCGAATCACGAGTTATATGCTTTGATATTTAGCATTAAGCGTTGCTTGATGCCAATTATCGATACTATTCGCTTGCAGCTTCTTCTGAAGATTCTTCAGTAGCAGCTGGAGCTTCAGTAGCAGCCGGTGCTTCAGTAGCAGTCGGTGCTTCAGTAACAGCCGGAGCTGCAGCAACATCTTTAGTAACTTCGCGGCGGTCATCGCGACGGTCTTCTTTAGCAGCAGCAGCCATTGCTGAAGCTTCAGTTACCGCGCCTTTAGTGCGCATGATCATGTTACGAATAACAACATCGTTATAACGGAAAGAAGTTTCTAATTCATCAATAACTGATTGCGGCGCTTCAATGTTTAATAAAACATAGTGTGCTTTATGCAGTTTTTTGATTGGATATGCTAGTTGACGTCGTCCCCAGTCTTCAAGACGGTGGATTTTGCCTTCAGCAGCATTGATCAAGTCAGTATAACGCTGAATCATGCCAGCTACTTGTTCACTCTGATCAGGGTGAACCATAAAAACGATTTCGTAATGACGCATTACGAGCTCCCTACGGTTGTAGCCTCTTTGCTGGCTCAGTCAAACACCAGTATTGAGGCAAGGAACAAAAATATTAGGACTGAATTAAGGTCGCGTACTATAGGGGATTTATAGGGTTAATGCAAGATAAATCATCTGCTAAAAAAGATTAATATCAATCGAGCTAATGACTTGTTCTCTTTGGCATAACCATCATTTCATCCACACCTTGTGGACTCATTTTATGATAGAAAAACTCACTTAGTAGCACTTAAACTGGAATACGCTGCCTAACAATTTCAAACAAGCAAATACCCGTTGCAACAGATACGTTTAAACTAGAAACACTGCCTGCCATAGGTAATTTTACTAAATCATCACAGGTTTCACGTGTTAAGCGACGCATGCCTTTACCTTCGGCTCCCATAACTAAGGCCATTGGACCAGATAATTTAACATCATAAAGACACGTATCGGTTTCACCTGCTGTGCCAACAATCCAGACACCACTTTCTTGTAAGTGTTTCATGGTACGCACTAAATTGGTTACTTGCACGAGAGGTACGGTTTCAGCAGCACCTACTGCCACTTTGCGTACCGTTGCGGTTAAACGCGCAGCATTATCTTTTGGTACGATAATAGCCTGTACACCAGCAGCATCAGCATTACGCAAACAAGCACCTAAATTGTGAGGGTCGGTAATACCGTCTAAAATTAATAAAAAGGGTGATTGACCTTCCTGCTTAGCTTGTATCAGTATATCGTCAAGATCATTTTCGGTATATGTTTTGCCTGGCGTAATACGACCAACAACACCTTGATGCTGTTCTCCTTCACTTTTTTCATCAAGGACCTTACGATTAACTTGTTGTGTAGAGATACCATATTTTTGCGATAAGTTAATAATCGACTTCATTCTTTCGTCGTCACGACCCTTTAATAAAAAAAGCTCAATAAAGCGTTCTGGTGCTCGTTTCATCAACTCATTTACTGCATGAATACCAAAGACTAATTCGTCATGTTTTGCCATTATGTTCTCTTTAAACCATTCTATTACTGACTATTACGTGGTCAGACTATTGATGTTGACCTTCACTACTATCACGTGGTTTCATCCCCAAACTGCTTGGAGATATCTTTCTAAGTGAATTTGGGTATATTTTTTTATTCCGCTGCTTTTCGAGCATTTTTACCCGGTCGTTTTTTTCTCGCAGTGCGTTTTTTTACTTTTGACTTTTCACTTTTCTTGGCTTTTACTTTACTTGGGTTTGCGCTGCTTTTTTTACCTTGAACGCGTTCTTTTTCGAGCGTTTGCTTCGTGTTTTTTCGAGCCGACTTAGTGCGGTCTTTACCTTTTAAAGGTGCCGCACGTGTTAACCCCGCATTGTCACTCGATAAAACCAAATCTATTTTTTTCTCATCTAAATTGACTGCGGCGACTTTAACTTCAATCACATCACCCACATGAAATTTTGCGCCAGTATTTTCACCGGTCAAACTCATTCTTACATCATCATAGTGGTAAAAATCACGACCTAGTGACGTAATATGAACGAGCCCTTCGATATGTAAGTCGGCTAAGCGAACAAACAATCCAAAGTTTGTTACCGTCGATATAACACCCGAGAATACATCGCCAACATGGTCCTGCATAAACTCACATTTAAGCCAATCGGATACATCCCTCGTTGCATCATCAGCCCTGCGTTCTGTCGTTGAACAATGTTCACCAAGCTCAGTTACCGCCTCAAGTGAATATTCAAAATAACCATCATTCGCTGAATTTTGCTGCTTTTGTGCAACCGCTTGTTCATGTAAAATCGCCTTGATAACACGATGAACAATAAGGTCTGGGTAGCGACGAATCGGGGAAGTAAAGTGACTATAATAGGGTAATGCGAGACCAAAATGTCCCATATTATCGCTTTGATAAACAGCTTGTCTCATTGAACGTAATAACATCGTTTGAATAAGCTCTTTATCAGGACGGTCAGCAACTTGTGTCAAAATAAAGCCGTAATCTGCAGGTTCCGGCTGTTCCCGCACCGGTAATTCAATACCGAGTTCACTTAAATAAGAGACAAAGTTTTTATATTTATCTTCACTGGGCTTATCATGTACACGAAACAGCCCTGGTTTTTTATGTTTTTCGATAAACTTAGCCGTCGCCACATTGGCTGAAATCATACATTCTTCGATAATTTTATGGGCATCGTTACGAACAAGCGGTTCAATTGTTTCTATTTTTTTATCACTGTTAAATATAAAACGTGACTCTTCTGTTTCAAAAGCAATAGCACCACGGTTTGTTCTTGCGGTCATCAAGGCTAAATACATTTGATAAAGGTTTTCAAGATCAGCAACTAGCGGTTGATATTGTTCACGTAAAGCATCTTTTTCAACCGAGTCTTCTGCCGATAATATTTTAGCTACTTTGGTATAAGTAAACCGCGCGTGAGAACGCATTACCGCAGAATAAAATTTACTGCCTGATAGTTTTCCTGCAGTGCTAATGGTCATTTCACAAACCATACATAAACGGTCAACATCAGGATTAAGTGAACATAAGCCATTTGATAACTTTTCAGGTAACATTGGGATAACTTGGCTGGGGAAATACACCGAATTGCCACGTTCAATTGCTTCCGTATCTAATGCGGTATCTGTGCGAACATAATAACTAACATCTGCAATTGCTACCCATAAACGCCAGCCGCCACCCTTTTTAGGTTCACAGTAAACGGCATCATCAAAATCGCGAGCATCTTCACCATCAATAGTAACTAGAGGTAATTTACGTAAATCAACTCTGTCGGTTACCGAGTTTTCTTCAACTTCGTCAGCTATGGAGCTAATTTCTGCTAATAGCTCATCTGAAAATGTATGTGGTAAGTCATGCGCTCGTAACGCTATTTCAATTTCCATACCTGGCGCTAAATGATCACCCAAGACTTCAATCACTCGACCCACGGCATTTGTTCGTTTAGTAGGACGATGTTGAATTTCAACGACAACCATTTGGCCATGGCGTGCGCCTTTCATTTCATCGGGTTTTATTAAAATTTCTTGTTTGATTTTAGTATCATCTGACACCACACTAGCGATGTGATGGTCAACATAAAGTCGACCCACAACAGGCGCTTTGCGCGGTTCAATGACATCTAATATTTTAACTTCTTTTCGACCTTTTCTGTCGGTACGATCAACAAGAATAGCTG
The DNA here is from genome assembly GCA_047621305.1 of Alteromonadaceae bacterium. Taxonomy (GTDB): domain Bacteria; phylum Pseudomonadota; class Gammaproteobacteria; order Enterobacterales; family Alteromonadaceae; genus Colwellia_A. The sequence continues at coordinate 115,231 of JBLHNB010000004.1, forward strand.
CAACTATGTCACCATGAAAAACGCGTTTCATCTCAAAGCTTGAAATATAAAGGTCTTTACCCGGTTTTTCGCCTGGTGCACAGTCGGGGACTAAAAATCCAAAACCATCACGATGGCCAATCACACGCCCAGTTAACGTGCTATTTTTAGGGGGTATTGCATACTGCTTAAATTTATTAAACACGAGTTGACCAGTGTTCTCCATAGCACGAAGTCGACGTTTTAAACCGATCAATGCATTTTCATCAGTGTACTTAAGCAGTTTACTCAGGGTATTAAAACTCGGAGGCGGCGATTCTTTTTCGATGATTGAGAGCAATAGCTCACGACTAGCAATGGGTTTTTCGTACTTGGCAGCTTCACGCTTTGAATGAGGGTCTTTAAGTGTCACAAGTCACATCTGTGTAGATTTTTTTATATTATATACCCGTTGTAGTTCAAAGTGTGATATTTCAATTATAATTAAAAATACGACCAAGATCATGGTCTAAAGCAAGGTGATTAACAGTAATGATTTTCTAGCTGAGTCACTATGGAGACGAGCAGAGTAATAAGTTATCTAAATCAGTCACATATTAATAACAATTAAATTAAGTCATTCTGTAATAGTTTCATAATGATGAAGTGAGATTCGCCTTCAATATGAGTACTTCTGCTTAAAAGAGATAATACTATTTTTGAAATTGAGTTTTGAATTGATTTTTGGGATTGGTTTCTTAGATTTGTTTTCTATCAATAATGCATAAATAAGCGGGTACGTGTAACGCATCCCGCCTACTTATTTTCTATGTGCTAAGTGTTACGCTTAAACAGCAACAACTTTATTTGCACATGGACCTTTTTGACCTTGGCCTACTTCAAATTCAACGGCTTGGCCATCATTTAAAGTAGCATATTCACCGCCAGATTGAATTTCTGAATGATGAACAAATAAATCTTTACTTCCGTCTTCTGGAGTAATAAATCCGAAACCTTTATCCGCATTAAACCACTTAACTATACCTTTACTCATAACGTTCTCTTTATCATCTTTGGTGAAAAAATATAAATCTGACTTGCTATCACCATTACAAATCAGAAATTGAATTTAGTTGAGCCAACTTAAGTGGCAAATTTTTTATCTATTAACGATGTTTACCGTTTTTATTTTTCATATTAGCCACCTTTCGCGCTATAGCAAGTAATTCAGGTGAAATATCATCGGCACCATCTTTTATTAATTTACTCACATCACCTGAGGAAAATAGTGAACCACGCTCAGATTTTACGCCTAATGATCTAACAAAATCTTTTGTTTTACCCGTACTAGCAGTATCTATATATTTTAAAATAACTTGTTCATTAAAGCTTTGAGGCTCTGTATTCAAGGTAATAACTTGTTCTGTAAGACTTTTTATTTCCGATTCTAATGTTTCAATTAATTCGGCAATACTTGAATATGGTTTCATTACGTTATTTAGCTCTATGCGTTATCTGACAATGCCAAAAGGCATTTACTTTAATATTGTAAGCAAATCAGTATAACCACCCTGCTTAAAGCATCATTGTACATGAATATAACTAAGTGAATAGCTTTGCCTCTCCAATATTTTATTAAACATTCAATATTTTATTAAAATAGGATTCACTCTATGCTATTTTAAGCAGATATAATTTGCTCTGATTAAAGTTTTTTTCATTATAAAACATCGATAGATTTATTCAACTTTTGGCGATTATTTAAAATGCTAGTTCCGATAATGAGTTATTACTTGAGTCAAAACAACAAAAAGCATTACCTAAGCAAAACATCACAGTTAACGTATTGATCAAAATAACTAGAACAATCAACTTAAGAGCTATACCTTGATAATATTTAATATTTTGTTGTTCGCCTCTGTTTTTCTTATTACCGTGTCGCTCATATACAGTTCCATAAAGTTAGGTATATCGCCGATGCCAAGTTCAAAAAAAGCCTATAATACCATGATAAAACTAGTCGATGATACCGGTGTGGGACCCGTAATAGATTTGGGCAGTGGCTGGGGTCACTTTGTCATCCCCATAGCCAAGCGAAATCCACAAAGACAAATAGTGGGTTATGAATTATCTCTATTGCCATGGTTTACATCGATATTACTTAAAAAAGTCATGGGATTAAAAAACCTCACTCTATATCGGCAAAATTTTTACAACGTAAACCTACCCGTCGCCTCAGTGTTAGTTTGTTATTTATATCCAGAGGCGATGAACAAAATTAAAAATAAGTTACTTTTAGAACAACCTGACGTTGATTTTGTCATAAGTAATAATTTTGCTATGCCTTCTTGGCAGCCTTATAAAGTCATATCGTTAGATGATTTTTACAAATCGCCGATCTATCTATATAAAAGATGTAATACCAAACATTTACAAGCTAATACCTTTAGTATCAATTGAATTAAAGTAGTCACCGACTATAAGCGAGGGTAAATGTTCAATTGCAAAGCGCTTGAGTGAGCAATAGCATGTTATTGGGATTGAAAGCACAGGTTTTTAGTTCCAGGCAAAACTTAAGTACTCACATCCGTGTGAGCAACGTAGGTATTGTCTATTTATACCGTCTTAGAATGATCGATTCATTATTTTACTTGGTATAAGTCAAAGAATACACTGCCCCGTCAGTGCTTATTTTGAGAACGTGATTTAGCAGCAGTGCAGCTTATAGAACATAAGCGCTAATTAGTGCTGAATACGGATCTAAAAAACATTCTGTTATTTGACGATCTTGTGGATATAGAGACCCTATCGCTAAAATAATGTTATGAACCCAGCAATAGTTAATCACTGTTTACAGTAATTAACTTGGCACCTAAAATGTATATATCCTACAAAACAAGGTCTACTGGCGGTGATATATATCCTTGATAACCATCTGCTCTGAGTGGCGTAAAGTGTTCTAGTTGGGCTTGGTCTTCAATACCCGTAATGATCACTTCGATGTTTAACCCTTTCGCCACATTCATTAACGCACGACATAATTCATTGCTTTGATTTAATTTTTCATAAAATACAAACGACTGATCTAACTTAATATAATGGGGTTTTATTTTTTGTAAATAATCGAGCGAGCCTATTTGACGGCCACATTGATCTATGCCTATTTTTGCTCCAGCAGACTTAATTATTTGTGCTAGATTGTGACATTGTTCAAATGAATGAATAAGTGCTGATTCAGGCATTTCAAATAGAATACTACCCACACACGCTGATTTTTTAAGGAAATGTCCAAGCCATAAAGCAAATTCGGCATCGACTAGGCTGTCTTGAGTTAAGTTAATGGCAACCGGTTGTTTGACTTGTTCGAGGATGTTTTGCTGCTCGATTGTTTCCAATAAACATCGGTCAAGCTGACTACCTAATGATAACAACTCAATAAATGGCATAAACTCTGAGGCTCTTATTATTTGCTCATCAATATTTAAACGGCAATATATTTCGTGCTGAATAATTTCATTTGTTGCCATACTCGTAATAGGTTGCCATTGAAATACGAAATGATTGTTATTTATAGCGTCTTCAAGCTTGCTACGCCATTGTTCTCGACTATATTTTTGTACTTGTTTCATGTCAATCCAATGACTTACTTTTTGCTCTCTAAGCGCTTGCTGTAAGGCATTATCTGATTGAGACATTAAGTCGGCAGGCTTCATACCATCAAGACGCTGACTGACTCCTAAAGCAAACTGGCTGTTTGGCAAACAACCAGCTTTAGAAATTTCTTGGTTAATTATTCGGATCAGGGTTTGTAGATACTTTTCTATTTGATGATGCTCTGCTTTAGTCATTAAAAAAGCAAATTCAATATTGGTGATACGCGCAATAACGCTCTCTGCTATCTCAGGTAATTCAGCCTGCATGCGATTAGATAATGCTTTTATTATTTCATCACGCCCTTGATAACCGTACTTACTGTGAATTTCTTCTAGCCACTCAAATTTTGCGAGTATTAAACCACCGTATCCTGGTTCATTTAACCAGTTGTTAATCTGTGCTGATAAGTATTGTCGGTTAGGCAAATGAGAAACTTGATCAATTAATTTGTCTTCTTTAAGCTCATTCACTTCTTGATCTAACGTCGAAAACACTTGTTTTAGTTGCCCTGACATTGAGTTTATCGCGATAACAACATCTTTTAATTCCGTAGTTTGCGGGAGAGCGATATCTTCTCCAAAGTTACGTAACGCAATTCCTCTTGCTTGTAAGGCAACATCATGAAGAGGTTGTAATATGCGGTTTAACCTGAGCCTAAGGGCAAAAATAGAAAGAATAAACAACAAAGATAAAATCATAATGGTGTCATTCATTATACGCCATAATTGTTGGTAGCCTAATGCAGGGTGCCCTTCGATTTCAAGTGTGGCTAACTGCATCCACCCTGAGGTTATTACGCTTTGTTTTGTTTGAACTTTAAATAACTCCAAGTCAACCAGCCATTGAGGCACGCCTTGTATAACGATTGGGTTTTCCCATGTTTGTGTTTTATTGTCCGCTAGCCAAGTTAATGTGACTTTTCGATAAAAGCCCCCTTCAAAAATAACATTCACCAAGGTTTCAGCCGAAACTACATCTCCTGTTTCTACATGAGGCTGTAGCATTAACCCCAGCGAGGTCATGGTATTATTAAGATCAGATTCCATCTGTTGACTCATGAAGTCTCGTGCCTGATTAAACTGAAAGTAAACCAAACTGATCATCACTAAGAGAAACAGTCCAAATAATAATGAGTTTATTTGTCTAAATAAGGTCATTGCTTTAAAACTCCAGCTTTAGCTTGGGTTGTTTAAGTGTTGCTGTATTTATGCGTTGGCGCAGATCACGCCATGATTTTAGACGTGATGATTTTCCGCTAAGTACACCACGCCCTTTTTCTTTATTTAACCATAACTGACTACCATTAAAACTATAGATAGGTGTTAGATCGTTACGTTTAGTGGCTGGCTTTATTAAACCATCAATATTATCCAAAATGAGTGGAATTGAACCCGGTGTATCGTAATAGGCAAGCACCATATGATATTGATTGAGGTTTATCGCTTTTACCATAGTGATCCTCATTTTTTCATCAGGTATACCTAACTCCAGTAGCGTGAAGTATTTCGCAATAGAATAGTCTTCACAATCACCACCATTAACACCAATAAACTCAACGGGGGTTGCCCAATAATTGTTTACTCCCCAGAGTTTTATATCATCGATGAAACGAAACATATTAAAAAAGCGATTTACTTTTTGTAATCGCTCTTTTTCCGTTACAGCAGACTCCTGCTTCATCAATTTAAACCAAGCCTTACCTCGTTTACCTGCTCTTGGCCCATAGTTTTTTTCCAGAGATGCCACTATCTTAGACTCATCTAGTTGCGACGTTTGGGCTGCATAAAGGGCTGAGAACATTGAAAGACTCAGGAATAATACTTGAATTGGCTTTGATAACATCCATGTTAAAAAATTGCTGGTTCTCATATTACTCCTTGTGCATTACAGTGTTTGGTCAACTGTATAAATCGTCCACATCATGTCATCAACATGTTTAGTATGAGTTAGTTCTGCGATAATACGTCGATTAATAGTATGAGCCTCTGGGGTATCACCCTTTTCTTCTAATTTTTCAAAACCATAACCAACTGACGAAACTCGTTGTTTTGAAATATTAAAGTCATTAATTAAAATAAAAGCGACAGTACTTGCCCTTTTTTCTGATAACTCTTTGTTTAAATATGCATCACCTATGATGCTGGTATGCCCTTCAATAACAACATTGAGCTCTTGGTGTTTTTCTAGAAAAGCGGCTAATTCTTTAATTTTTTCATAAGCAGGACTAGGAATAGCAGATGAATTATTGGCAAATTTAATATTAACGTTAAGAGGTTCAATGCTTGATGTTTGTCTTCCACACCCATAGTTATCGATTGTCGCGCCTAATACAGTTTCAGCACATTTCTCTCTTGCTTCAATGACACCGTCACGATCATAGTCGTCTAAATTTTGTAGTTGCGTTACTGAACTTTCCATAACAACGACGCCAGTCTCTGCACAAGCGGTTACCCATAAAGCAGTGCATATAACAATTGCACATTTCATTGTTTTTCCGGTTTTGATTAGTTGATTATTCATTATTAGCTCCTTGCTCATAATTATGTTCGCCTTGCCATGCTGTCGAACGTGTTACACGTAACGAATTAAGTAACTGCCCCGTTACATTAAGTAAACGATATCTTGCGCTTAATTCACTAAATTGTGCTTCTAGATAATCTTGACGCGCCTGAAAAAGTTCATTCTCTGTATCAAGTAAGTCCAATAGATTTCTTTGTCCTAAGCTAAATTGTTCTTTATACGCTAATTGCGTTTCTTTCGAGGTAATAATATGTTGTTTGATATATTGTTTTTGTAAACCCAGCATTTCATAAGCATTCCACGCAAGTCCATAGCTTTCTGTGACTTGACGGTGTGCACTATAATTTATTTCTTTTGCTTCGGTTATTTTATATGCAGCGCCACGTTCTTGTGCGATGTCTTTACCGCCCGAAAATAAATTATACCTTAAACGCAACATTGCAGTTACTTCGTTACGATGTCCTCCTACGTCTGGACCAAAACGGTTTAAGCCGTTCTCCCCTGCAACGTCATTGTCAGAACTAGCACTTAATTCAAAAGATAATGTCGGATAATAGGCCGCACTCACACCTTCCTTAAATGAACGTGCTGCATTAATATCTTGTTGTGCTGACTTTATAACAGGATGATTCTCTATAGCGAAATTTAGGCCATTATCACGATTTTTAGGTAACATGTCAGCGTCTGGTACTGGCATGACCAAATTTTTTGGTGGTGTATTGGTTAAACGTATAAATTGTGCTCTGGCATCTAGATAATTATTGCGTGCAGCAATCATGTTGGATTGCGATCTTGCCAGTCGTCCGGTGACTTGAGACAAGTCTGCTATGCTTCCTAATCCAGATTCCGTACGTTCTTTGATTTGCTCATATATTTCTTGATGAGACACAATATTTTTTTCAGCTAACGCAATCATCTGTTCGGTTTTCAAATAATTCAAGTAAGCTTGGCTCACTTTAAGCGCGAGATCTTCCGCCGTAGAAACAAGCGTCCATTTTTCAGCACTCGCTTCATACATAGTGCGATCGATTTCATTACCCGTAAACATGCCATCAAAAATAATTTGTCTAAGGCTGATGCCAAATTCACCACGGTTTAAGTCCGTTTTTCCATCACCAAAACCTTGTGAACTTCTACGATTACCAGGGTTATCTGTATGCTCATAACCATAACCAGCCGTTAAATCAATAGTGGGTAAATAACCTGCTGAGGCACGATTAACATCTTCTTCTTTTGACTTAAAGCGAGCAAATGATTGGCGGATATCAGGATGAGTGTCTAATGCGAACGCCACAGCTTGTTCCAGGCTTTGCGCGTTTATTTGAGTTGACCATAATGCTGAAAAATTAAGTAGCCCAATGGCGCCTATTAGAGCAAATTTAGCTTTTTTTGATTTCATAAATAATTCCATTTTTTTTGTGATTAATTGCTTTTTATTAATTATTTTTTATTATTATTACTTATTTTTAATAAATACTAACGCTCTCGCAGTGCAGCTTCATTTGCTCTTAATATTGGGTTTAATATATAGTCTAATATGGTACGTTTTCCAGTTATAACATCAACTTCGGCCATCATACCGGGAATGATTGGCATTTCTTCATTGTTTTTATTTTTAATACTTGAAGCATCCGTTCTCACTCTAATGAGGTAGAAGCTATTCCCTTCGTCGTCTTGTGTGGTATCGGCGCTAATATGCTCTACTTTTCCGGTTAAGCCCCCATACCTTGTAAAGTCGTAAGCCGTTATTTTAACAACAGCTGGTAAACCTGGATAGATAAATCCGATGTCTCGAGGCTTTATTTTGGCTTCAACCATTAACTTATCTTCTGTCGGTACTATTTCAGCAATTGTTTCGCCTGACTTTACGACACCACCAAGGGTATTAATATGAATAGTTTTTATGGTACCAACAACAGGCGATGTGATCAGTGCTTTGGTTACTTTATCCTGAGCTCCTACTTGTGACTCATTGATTCGGGATAATTTATTTTGTAAATCATTGAGTTTCGAACGCGCTTCCGTTCTATAAATTAATGCGGTTTCACGACGATTTAATATCGACTCTTGTAATGAAGACTTCAATTTCGGTGATAATAAACGAATCGCACTTAATTCGCCTTTAAGCTCATTCACGCTGCGTTCTAATTTATATAGTTCAATCTTAGAAACGATATTTTTTTCCGCAAGCGGTCGTGTTAACGTTAGTTCTTTGGTGGCTAAGCGAAAACTGATCTTCATAGTCTCTATTTTAGAGGCTAATTCAGCTACTTCTTGTTCGCGTTGTTGTATTTGTTGACTTTGAATAGCCAGTTGATTGTTTAAATTATCTAATCGTCCTGAATATTCTTCTTGTTGTCTTTTTACCATGAGTTCAGCATTAGCATTAAGATCTTCTGGGTATATAGGCTCTTGCTTATTTATTTTAATTTGCAGCCTCCAGTCGTCACTATTACCGATAAGAATACTTGATAATTCAGCTCTTAAACGGATAATATTTGATCTTAAACTGTCGACTTCTTGTTTTTGTTCCGCAAAATCAGAACGAAAACGTGTATCGTCAATTCTTGCTATAGGTTGTCCTTTGGTGACCCTCATACCCTCTTGTACAAATAATTCTTGTAAGACGCCGCCATCTAAACTTTGAATGATTTGTACCTGAGATGACGGTATGACTTTACCTGAACCTGAGGTTACTTGCTCCAACGCTGAAAAACTTGCCCAAATAATAAAACTAAAGAGCAAAGCGGCCATTGCCCATATTGTTAAGCGGTGCAAACTAGGAACTTCTGTCAGCATCGCCCCGTAGACATCGTCGGCCATTTCTAAATCTTGTTGGCTTACTTTCATCGTGTCGCCTCCTGATTTAATTTACCACCAGCAAGTTGCTTTAAAACGGCGTCTTTTGGGCCATCAATAACCAACTTTCCTTGTTCCAATACGATAATACGGTCAACTAAATGTAATAACTCTGTTTTATGTGTGATCAGTAGTAATGTTCGCTCTTTGGCTGTTGTTGAAATTGATTTAATAAACTGTTTTTCAGCACGCGCATCAAGGCTAGCGGTTGGTTCATCTAGCAATAAAATCTGTGGACTATTTAAAATGGCTCTCGCTAATGCAATTGATTGACGTTGGCCTCGAGATAAGGCATTGCCACTTTCTCCAACTTGTTGGTCAAGTCCTTGAGTTTCGTTATCAGTAAAGCTACTCACACCAGAAAGCTGTACAGCTCTAATGAGTTGATATTCTGTGACTTGTCGTGTACCAAATAAAATATTGTCACGAATTGTGCCATGAAAAAGCGTTATATCCTGTGGTAGGTAACCAAAATTTCGACGTAAATCACTGGGATGTATTTGCTGATGATTCAAACCATCAAAACGTATACTCCCTGACGTTGTTTGATAAAGACCCAACAACAATTTTGCTAACGTGGTTTTACCTGAGCCGTTTCGCCCAACTATCGCTATTTTCTCTCCTTGTTTGATATTCACTGACATTTGCTGCAAGGTTTCAATCTCTGCACCTGGATATTTAAAACTGACATTTTCAGCGCTGATATTACCCGACAATTTAGTACGACTTGGCAAATGGGCTTTATCTTCAAATTCGCCTTTTTGCGCCATTAAGTCGTCCAGCTGTCGTAATGCGCTGACCGTTTGATTAGAACGTGTCATCAACCCCGCAAGTTTTGCTATGGGCGAGATGGCTCTGCCGGTCAGCATAACTGCGGCAATAATACCGCCCATTGAGATAAGGTTGTCTGAAACACGATACACCCCTAAAACAACAACACCCACCACAGATATTTGTACAATAAAGCTGGCAAAATTTACGACAGAATTTGTAATGACTTTCGATTTAAGTAACCAGTTTGACGTATGGCCAATCATTTGTTGCCATGCATTTTGCACTATACCTTCAGCGCCATTCGCTTTAATCGATTCCAGCGAACTAAGACACTCAATTAAATGACCATGACGTAAACCAGAAAATTTATTACTTTCTTCAATAGCAGCACGTAGTTTAGGTTGTTTATAAAGGGTATATCCGATGATGAGTACTGAAGATATCAGGGGGAATAAAACCAAATCACCGGCAACCAACCAGATACAAAACATAAACAAAAAAGCAAACGGCAAATCAACCAATGCGGTGATCGTTGCAGATGAAAAAAACTCTCTAACGTTGTCAAATTCACTGATTTGCTTTGCCATGCCGCCGACACTAGGAGCACGCTTTTCAAGCGGAATACCAATGACTTTTGCAAAAAGTTTCGATGACACTTCAATATCTATTTTTTTCCCAGCTACATCAATGAGATAACCACGTAATTGTTTTAATACAAAATCAAATATATACGCTATTCCCGCACCAATGGCTAACACCCATAAAGATTCAAAAGCAAGATTGGGAACGACTTTGTCATATATATTCATCACAAAGAGAGGTGAAACTAATGCAAAAATATTGACCATTATCGAAGCAATAATCACATCACGATAAATCGGTGCCGCCCCGCGAAGATGTTTCCACAACCAGTGTTCATTAGAGTCACTGATATGAACATCAAAATTCCTGTCGCCTCGATATTGCTGCTTAATGAGGAATAAATAACCGACAAAGCTTGATTCTAGTTCTTCGATTGTCAGGCGTTCTTCACCCCCGGTTTCAGGAAAAGTAACGATAGCTTTGTTTTCTTCAAGATTAAGCTCTTGTAAAACACAGGCATTTTTATCCTTAAGCATTAAAATACAAGGTAATAACATTGCTGGTAATTCGTTTAAACCTTTACGTACCAGTTTAGCACTGAGTCCGGCTCTTGATGCCGCTTGCGGTAAAAGCTCTGGAGTCATTTTGCTCGTTGTTACCGGTAGTCCTGCAATCAGAGCTTCGGGTGAACAGGGATTACCAAAGTGCTCAGTAAGTAGCACTAAACTATCTAGCAAAGGATCTGAATTCAATCTTTGAGAGGCGTTTATTGTCCATTGTGAGGAAGGTTGAGCAGAGGATTGCACTGAGTTTAAATTCCTTAAAAACGCATGAATAGCAACACAGTATATAAAATACTACCGTGTTACTAGTCTATTGTATTTGTATTTCACTACGTTAGCGTAATAAGCTTAACTATACTAGTTCACTTGAGTCCATTTCAATAAGTGATGCCGTAGTTGGCGCTGTAGCGTCACTTATAATAATAGCGCCATCAGCTAACAGTCCATTGGTAATATTTTGCTGCTCTTCACCTTTAGCTTCACCTAAGATAATGTCTTGATCCATTAGCATCGCGCTTTCAACGTCAGCCAGTTCAGGCATTGCCGCGACTTCGTGATCTTCATTTAAGGCTAAGTATTCATCAAGGCTATTGCTGTGTTCTTCGCTGACTAAGTCACTCAGGTCGAGTGCACTGTTACTGGCAAACGATGGCGTGTCTGCCGCAGCGCTTGAGTCTTGATGCTCTTGTTGCATAAAAGTGTCTATGGTAAGTCCGGTTTTATTAAAATAAACTTCGGTATTATCGTCAGACCCCGTAAACGGTGAAGGTGTGGGGACAGATACAGGTGTAATATTAATAGTTAATGTTGTTGTATCAGTGTCTGGCTGATTTATATCTCCATCTTGAATGGTATAATTAAATACTTCAGCTACCGCACCTAATGGCAACGTTATGCCTTGATGGGTTTCATAAACATATTCTCCCATATTATCTATCGTTAAAGTGCCATAGGCGGTAACTATAGTATGTGAAGTAACCATCGTATTAAAATCAAACTTTTCAACATCTTCAATTTGACCATTACCATTTACATCATAGGCAACTTGAATTAATTTTATAGTGCCATCTGCAGAAGTATCTTTCACATCACCACTACTTCCTCGACGAAGTACATTTCCATCTGCAATAACTTCAATACCTGATGATAGCAATGTGACCCTATTTATATCAGCATTTGCTATCGGTGCAGTGTCAGTAACATTAATTGTCACCGTTGCTGTAGCGGTGTCGGTACCATCACTTAAGGTGTATTGGAAGCTATGAGGTGCAACTGTTGCATCACTTGCCAACATTTCGCCATTATTAGTATAGGTAAAGTCACCTTGGGCGTTAATACGTAAAATGCCATCTTCTACGTTTATTGTTTCATAACCGCTATCTGCTGAGTCAAAAATTAATTGGGTGCCATTCACGTGGGTAATTGTTAACGTTGAACCATCAAGATCAGAGTCAACGCCAGAGCCATTATCTACAATGACGTTGCCATTAACTTCCAGTGTAGCAGAAGTTCTAGCATCAAGTTCAAAGCTATCATCTTTTGCTACTGGAGGAATATTTGTCCCCTCAGGTATAATATTAATGCTTAAAGTTGCAGTATCTAAATCAGGATTAACCGCATCACCATCTTGAATGGTATAGCCAAAAACATCATTTACCGCATTGTCAGGCAGCGCCATACCATCTTTGCTTGTATAACTATATGCACCAGTATTATCTATCGTTAACGTGCCAAAGCTTGTTGTTATTGCATACGAGGTATTACTGATATCGAAAACATAATCAACACCACCAAAGGACACTTGTGTAAGAATTATCGTACCATCAGAAGAAGTATCTGCTACATCACCGGAAGTGCCGTTAGCTATAACATTACCAGTAACACTAACGCTTGCAGCACCGTTAACTGAATCACCTGCAAGTATAAATGTATTGATATCGTTATTTGCATCTGGTGCAGTATCGATTACAGGTGGTGGTATCACAGGAACATCATTAACCGTTATATTGAGTGTTGATGTATCCGTATTAATACCGTCAAATACCGTATAGGTTACCGTGGGAACGACACCATCAAAGTTTGTTGCCGGCACAAAGATAAAACTACCATCGGCGTTAATCGTTAATGTACCTTCTGTAAATGATGCACTGGTGTCGGCATCATGTACTATGTTATTAACGGTAAATGTTGTCACCACAGGAGTACCATCTGTACTCACCGCGTTGGCTAATACATCACCACTGATACTGGTATTTTCATTAAGACTCACCGACTCATTATCATCGGTTAAGTCTGATACTGGTATTACCGCAATCGCTAGGGTCGAGGTATCAGTATTAATACCGTCAAATACCGTATAAGTTACTGTGGGTACTGAGCCATTAAAGTTTTCTGTCGGTACAAAGGTATAGCTACCATCAGCGTTAACGGTTAATGAACCTTCGTCAAGTATTGCTGTAGCGCCAACGGTAAAGACGGTGTTATTCACCGTAAAGGTTGTCACGATAGGCTCGCCATCGGCGCTTGCT